>CBFIHA010000070.1:0-19181 GCA_965662195.1 uncultured Pirellulales bacterium | reverse complement strand
TCCCTGGTATCAGCCCCCAATGTTTTGCCAGGGCCTGATTACCGCTGGCGGAACGTCCTATTCGGCTGGTGTCACGTCAGGCTATATGCCAGGGGTTGGCTGGGGATTTTCAGATCCGCCGAACAGTGTCTTCTACACCCACTTGCCGCCCAATGCGCCCCGTTGTGCAAATAATCACAATTGGGACGCGTACATGCCGGCCAGTAGTTATCATCCTGATGGCATCGTCGTTGCGATGTGCGACGGCTCAACGGGTTTCGTGAACAATGCTATCGAGGCAGGTGATCCAGCCATCGCGTCGGGTAACGGGGAAATGCTCGGTGCGCCGACCAAACGTGGCGTCTGGGGGGCACTCAGTACGATCAATGCGGGTGAGGTCGATGGCAAACTGCCTTAAAGCTACTGCTGCTTACCTGACTTGCTGCCACCATACCCGTGCTTCGCGATCCGGTAGTGCCGCGGCGTTGTTGCTGTTTGTGGCCATCCTCGTCGGTTGTGGGCATCGTGGTCCTGCTGTTGAGTTTGTGGAAGGGACAGTGCTGTTTGAGAACAAACCGGTTGCCAGTGGGACCGTCTTTTTCTTACCGGAAGCAGATGACGTCGATGGCATACCGGCGATTGGGCGAACGAATGTTGACGGCATGTTTCGGCTCAATGCGATGCAGGGTGCTCGTGCGGGGGCTGGCACCGCTGTCGGTCGTTACCGGGTCACCATTATCAAGCAGACGAGTCCTCCGATTCCAGAACCGGACGCCTCAGGTGTGCTACCACCTCCCCCCGACAATTTCGAAGTTCGTGACCTGTTGCCGGCAATTTATGGTGATCGAGAGACAACGCCATTGAGGGCGGACGTACGGCCTGGGAGGAACCAATTCAAATTTGAGCTCGTTGAGCCACCGTCCCCTGCCATTAGCAAGGGAAAACGCCGGCAGAAGTGAGGCGTTCCTGAAAGATTATTGCCAGTTTGGTGGATTGGATTGTTGACCCTCACTCTGGGGTTCAATCGCCCAGCTGCCGCTCAATGTTCTCGAATCGCATTTCTCCGGCGTTGTCGTCATAGACGACACTGCCAGTAAGGCCATCGAGTTCGACCCGGGCAAACTCGCCGTGGCGGTCGCCATAGCGGAGCAACACCACTTGCTGGGGAAGCGGCCTGTCGCCGGCGGCAGCCAAAAGCCGGAGCGTCCCCTGGTCATTCAGGCTGACCACTTGATCAACCGCAATCGGGCTCACCCCAGTGTCATCGATCAGATACTCAAGCGCCCCGCGGTCACTGGCGATGACTAGCCTGCCCAGCTGAATCGTCGGCTTTGTCCCTTCGACCCGGAAGATGGCGTCGGTCGCCTGCCAGTCGCCGAGCCGCAAGCTGCCCGGGCCCATCAGCGTGCCGCCACGGATGGTGTAGCGAACGGGCTGCTCGGCGTGCAGGCTGTGGATGAACAGGTTGTTGGCGACCCGGAACTGGCCGCCGGTCTGCAGCAGCCGGCCACTGCCTCGTTCACTCAGCACAAACGGGCGACGAACCTCAACCAGCCCACCGTTGATCTGCATGTCAACGTCTGTCTGTTGTCCATTCGCCAGCCGGACGACGTTGTCAGTAATCAAATAGCCACTGTCGATGACCAGGTCGAGATGGGCGCCGGCTGATCCACAGATGTTGGCATCCTGGCGGTTGTCGGTGAGGGTCAGCATGCCGCCGGCAAGGTGCAGCCGGCTCCGGCCAGAGATATTGAGTTGCTCGACCGACAGGGTGCCACCAGGCAGGAGTTGCAGGCCGCAGGTTCCCCCCGGCTCGCCCAGGTTCAGCATGGCGAGCGACTGGGGACTGTCGATGGCCAGGAAGGCATCGCTGCCGATGCTGACAGTGGCTGCGGAAGTAATGCCCGTCGCAGCGGCCTTCCTGGTTGGGCTCAACGAGGAACCCGGCCAGGGGGCCGGGGCGGCTGGACGGCCGATCCCGGTGATCGGCTGGTGGTCCACTGTCGGTTGCGATGACGGTTCTGGTAGCCGGCTGGCGACCGTGCCCAGTGGTTCGGTGGTGCCCGCCTTGGGGTCAAAGCGGTGTCGCTCGGCCTCGCCAATTCGCATGCGGTTTCGTGAGCCGACAAATGAGGCTTCAACTGCGCCCCGCCGGACAGCCACCTGAGGCCGGCCATCAGGCGGAACCGTCACCTCGAATTCAGTGCCGAGATCGACCACCCGCAGGCCCGGGGCCTCAATCACAAACCCTTCCGCTCCCTCCGGCACCACCGCACTGATGTGGCCGGCCGCCAGCAGCACCTGCATGTCGCTGTGCAATTCAAACTGAGCCGGCCCGTCAACCGTCAATTCCACTCCGGATGACAGCAGCAGCGCGAGGGTCCCCTCACCGATGGTGACCGGGCCAGCGGCCAGACTCGTGCCGCGGGCCGGCACTGCCGCGGCGGCAACTTCCCACTGCAGGGCTGGGGAGTGTGCGGCAACCACCGCCACGGTCGGCACTGCCGGAACTGTGTTGTTGGTTGCCCGGGGCAGCCACGTGCCCCAACCAAACGTGCCAAGCGCCAGCAATACCGCCATGACCGCAGCCGCTGATAGCCAGACCCTCCGAGGCCGACCTGCCTCGCTCATGGCCATCGGAGGCTGGCTGAGAACCAGCAGGTCGTTGCCATCGGCATAGTGGTCCTCCAGCAGCTCCCGCAGCAGGGTGTGCCGGGCCAGCAGGTCTGCGGCCCCGGATTCATTGCGGACCGCCTCGGCCACCGCCTTTAGGTCAGCCTCCCCGGCGGTACCGTCGAGGTACGCCTGAATCTGGCCATCGAGAGTTGAATGGTCGTGATTCATGAGGCTCGCTCCTGCCGGGTGAGCGTCCGTTCGATGCAGGCCAGCAGTGTCCGTCGGACCCGATGCAGCCGGATGTAGATGGCGTTGGTGGTCAGGCCGAGCCGCTCAGCCAGTGTTGTGGCCGACACGCTCTCGCCGTAATGGCGGTCAAGCAGGCTGCGATCGTCCGCCGACAGTTTGCCCAGACAGCCTGCCAGGGCCTGCCGACGGTCGTCAGCCGACTGGTGGAGGTCTTCGTGGGCGGCCATCAGGTTGTCGAGGGCCACCTGATCAAAGCGGTGTCGGTCACGGCCCTGCTTGCTCCAGTAGTTCATCACCTTGTTGCGGGCGATGCCGAGGGCCCAGGCGGTGAAGCTCCGCGAGCGGTCGTACTCGCCGAACTTGTCAACGATCGTGACCGCCACCTCCTGGGTGAGATCCTCAACGTGCTGATGATCACGGACGAGCGAGCGGATGAACCGCCGGACCGGCTGCTGAGCCTCTGTCCAGGCGGCGGTGCATTCCCGCATCAGCTGCACATGGTCTGGTTCGGGCACGGCTGATTCCGGGTCAGGGGCATGGGACGGGTGAAAGGTGGCGCACTCCGGCCAGAAATAGTTCTTACGAAGGGGCCAAATCTTTCCGAAATGCTCCTCAGTGGGGGGCGACGGTCGTTTATGACGCGTCGGGGCCTGGGGCCCATGCCATCTCGCCGGACGTTCGCTCCGGGCATCCTGCCCTCTGCTCACTCGACGGAAACTTCGCTTTGCCCTCCCTGCTCCGCTTAGTTTCCAACGCCGCTCGATTGGCATGGGCCTCAGGCCCCTCACCTAAAAATCCAAAAAGCCTTCCAAAAAGGAGCAACATTCACCGGGTTAGCAGCAGCTCGGCCCAGGTGGTCGGGTCGCTCTCCCAGGGAAACTCGGGTGGGGCAAAGCAGGGTAGCTTGCCCAGCCGGCGGTCGACCGCGGCGGCAAAGAAGCCCAGCCGGGGGCTTTCGTCGGGATCCCAGCCCGGCAGGGCGGCGGCCTTGATGAAGGCGTCGATCTGCCAGCCGGAGGCGGTGTTCTCAGCTGCCAGCAGGACCGACTTTTCGGGCAGCGGGGCGGCTGGCTCGTTGGTGCGGGGAATCTGGGCCGCCACCGCCACCGGCTCGCTGGCCTGCCGGCCGCCACCGGTGGGCAGCAGGGCCAGTCGCCGGCAGAACCGGCCGGCCCGGTGACTTTCACCCGTGGGCCGGGTGGCGATCCAGAGGTGCAGGCCGTCACTGTCCTCAGGCTTGGTCGGCTGGCACCAGCGGCTGCCGGAGAGGCCGTCGATGCGGGCCCGCACCCCGAGCCCTGCCTCGTTCCAGTCGACAGCCAGTTCCAGCAGGTCGGGCACGCCAGCCAGCCCCGCCAGCCGTGGCAGCAGGCAGGTGTCGTCAAGCTGGCTTGCAGCCGGCGGCCAGAGCCGCTCCCGCCAGGGGCAGGTGAGCCGCAGACGAAACAGGCTGGCGGGATTGACCAGTGGCATCAGTTTTACTCGGACGGGAAAATGGGTTTCTCCGCGGGGTATGCTAACAAGAAGTGATGGCCGTCGACGGGCGGCCAGTTTTCTTAAGCGGAGACAGGACCACGGCCCGATGCGTGTGCTGCACATAGCCAGCGAAGCAATGCCGTTCGCCAAAACCGGTGGCCTGGCAGATGTGGCGGCCGCTCTGCCGGCGGCCCTGGCCCGGCTCGGCTGTGATACCACCCTGGTGCTACCGGCTTACCGCAGCGTCTTCGGCAAGGGGCTGCCGATTGAGCCGACCGAGCTGCGGTTTCCGGTGGCCGTCGGCACCCGCAGTCTGGAAGCGACGGTCTATACGTGCCGGCTTCCGGAGGACGGTGGGCGAATTTTCCTGATCGGCAACGACCACTGCTTCGACCGGGATAGCCTCTACGGCACGCCGGAAGACTACGCCGACAATGCCGAGCGGTTCATCTTCTTCTCCCGGGCTGCCCTCGAGCTGGCAGCCCGACAGCCCGAGCCGTTTGACATCATTCACGGCCACGACTGGCAGGCAGGGCTGGTGCCGGCCTATCAGAAGCTGCTCTACAACTCCTGGCCGACCATCGGACAGGCCCGCACGGTGCTCACCATTCACAACATGGCCTATCAAGGCCAGTTCTGGCACTGGGACATGCTGCTGACCGGCTTCCACTGGAAATACTTCAACTGGCAGCAGATGGAGTTCTATGGCCAGCTCAACATGCTCAAGGCGGGCATCGTCTTTGCCGACAAACTGACCACCGTCAGTCCGGCCTATGCCCGTGAGATTCAGGCAGCTCCTGGCGGCAACGGCCTGGAGGGTGTGCTGGCCGGCCGGGCCGCCGATCTGGTCGGCATCGTCAACGGTATCGACACCGAGGCCTGGAACCCCCGCACCGATTCACACATCCCCCGGCACTACGGTGAGGACGATGTGGATGACGGCAAGTACACCGCCCGGGTGGCATTGGCCGCCCGGCTGGGCCACGCAGCCCCCGACACGCGGCCGCTGGTCGCCTTCGTCGGCCGGCTTGCCGAGCAGAAGGGGGTCGGGCTGATCCTCGACCTCATCAACCGGATGGCCGGTTCGGGGCTGGCCCACTTCACGATCCTCGGCACTGGTGACCCGGCGGTTGAGCAGTCACTGCGGACGCTGGCCGCCTCCTATCCTGGTACGGTCGATGTGGTGATCGGCTTTGACGAGACGCTGGCCCACCTGATTCAGGCGGCGGCCGACATCCTGCTGATGCCCAGCCAATACGAGCCCTGTGGGTTGGCCCAGCTCTATGCCTTTCGCTACGGCACCATTCCGGTGGTGCGGGCGACCGGCGGGCTGGTCGACACGGTGATCGACACCAATGACCAGACGCTGGCGGACGGTACGGCCAGCGGGTTTGTTTTTGGACCGTTTGAGTCGGCAGCCCTTGAGGAGGCGGTGCGGCGGGCGGTCGCTGCCCGCGGTGACCATGATCGCTGGCGCAAGCTGGTCCACCGCGTCATGGGGCAGGACTGGTCCTGGGACGCGAGTGCCCGACGCTACCTCGAGGTCTATGAACAGACCCTTGCCGCGCCGCCGGTGGCCGTGGCCGACGTCGAATAGGTTGCCTGCAGGTTTGCGGGTTCCAACCGCTTGGGGGTGCCCACGCCCACTCGCTGGACGTTCACGTCGGCCATCCGGGCCGCCGTTCACTGCACGTTCGCTGCGCTTCGCCAGCCTGGCTTCGCTTGCTGCCGTAGCTCGCTCGTGGGCATGGGCACCCCCTCGATTATCGAGCGTGTGAGGCGTCAGGAAGCCAGGAGCGGCAGCGACTGGACCCGCTGCAAATGTGACATTTGCCAGTCTCGCGCCGGCTCGGGGGCGGTGAAAGTCTCGTCGCGTGGGCGAGGATACGCCCAAAGCTCCTCGAGCGTTCACCGACCCCCCTTCGCCTCGTCCTTAAGCGATTGATCCTCAGAAAGCCAGGAGCGGATGCGACTGGAACCGCCACGAATGTGACGTTTGCCAGGCTCGCGCCGGCTTGAGGGCGGCGAAAGTCTCGTCTTCGGGGCTTGTTCAGTTGAGCGGGAAAATAGAGAAGCTTGTGGCCCTAGCAAAACCGGAGAACCGGTACCAGCGGCTTGCTTTTGCCAGACCGCATCACCGGAAATAGACCGATATCCTGAGCATGAAAACTACTACCCAGCGACTGACGGTGTTGTGTGTCATTTTGACCGGCTTGGTTGGGCTGACCATGCAGGTGGCGGCGGCTGGTGAGTGCCGAGCCTGCCGCGGGCCGTACGGTGGCAAGACGACGCCCGGTGGCGAAACGGGCTGCGGCCCAAGGTACTGGGGAGCCTTCTGGGACGAGCCCAATTGCCCCGATCCCTGTGACTGCCGCAACCAGTGGCAGGGAGGCCAGTTCAAGTCGCCCTCGCTCGACCTACTGGCACCCTGGCAGCTGCCACCGGGCAAAGGCTTCTGGACACCCGAGCAGTGTGGCTATGCCACCGAAGGCCACTGCCACAGTTGCGGTCATGGTTGGTGCCCACGCTGGCTGACACCTCGTTGGTGGTTTGACTGATGGCGAGGACTGTTGTCAGCGACCAGCATCGCGGGCCAGTGATGCGGCAAAGGTGATCAGGTCTTCTCGCTCGAGGCAGGCGGCCCGCAGCCGGTCACCGGCCCCGGCAATATGGGCCAGTTCCACCAGCGGCGGCAGAGTGGCTGCCAGGGGCGAAGCCTGGGCCGGTCCCTGATCGGCTGGTCGCGAGAGCACTGCATCGACCGCCTCACCCGGCCGTCCCAGCCGTGCCAGCAGCACCGCCAGCGTGTCCCAGGCAGCCGGGGCGTCGTACTGGTCGGCCTGGGCGGCTGCCGCCTGGAAGCAGGCCACCGCATCGTCGCTGTCCTGGCCGAGTTGTGCTGCGTAAAAGAGTTGCGAGGTCCTGCCAAAATCGGTGAAGGGAGGATCACCCGGATACTGAAAGTCTTCCGGCAGCCGGCAGGCGTAGGTGGCCAGCGCCAGCGCCTGCTTGAGCACCGCCGGGTCGGTGCAGATACGAGCAAACCGCAGTACGGCCTGCAGATGCGAGGCATCGAGATGGATGCTGGCATCGTGCTGGAGCCCGTCGACGGCTGCCAGCACCGCCGCCACGCCACCACCCGTGGCCCGGATGTCGGCAAGCGTCGCCGCCGGCAGCAGGTCCCGCTCTTCCAGGTCGCGGGCGAGACTGTCCAAAAGCTCGCTGTGCAGATGGTCGACCAGCAGGGCGGCTACCGGTGCCTGCCGGTCCGGCGGCAGCCCGGCCACCGACTGCTCATAGGCGGTGATGGCATTGCAGGTGCCCTGCACGGTGAGCATCACGCGAATCCCGAGGGTCGGGTCGAGCCCCTCCCAGAGGGCCAACTGCACGATCTCCTGCAGGGGCTGATAGGCCGCCTCATCGGCGGCACCGGCTGCGACGCCGGCCAGCAGCTTTTCGGTGAGGACTCGGAGCCGCTCGACCACCTCGTGCTGCTCGACCGAAGCCCGCAGGTACATCCAGCCGCCGGCGATCTGGCCTTCGTTGAATAGCTCCCAGCCGACCTCGCGGCAGGCGGCAATTGTCTGCTCATCCAGCCGGCTTCGCAGGTCGGCGGGAGCATCGGTCAGCGGTCCAACCAGCGGCAGGCCGAGAGCGGCCCGGGCCCGCAGCAGCTGAGCATCGAACAGGCCGTGCCAGCGACGATTTTCGCGAAGCGTCTCCTCCAGCTGATCCAGCATGGCGTCAACACCACTTGCCTGCTGGGCCGTCACCAGCTCAGTGGCCAGCCGGGCGGTATCGAGCAAATTGTCAGTAGTAGGGTCAGTCACGGTTCCTCCTAAGGTTTAGTTGAGCTCCTGCCGCTGTCGCAGTGCTTCGTAGGCGAGCACGGCGGCAGTGGCCGAGACGTTGAGGCTGTCGGCGACGCCGAGCATCGGCAGAGCGACGGTGGTGAGGGCGAGTGACCCGGCGGCCGCGGCGTCTGACCAGGCAGCCGAGATGCCATGGGCCTCACTACCCAGCAGGATGGCAGCGTCGCTGCCCAGGTCGGCGTCGTGCCAGCGGCAGTTGCCGTCAGGCGTGGCGGCGATCACCCGGCGATGCTGGGCAACGCACCACGCAATTGCCGCGGCCGTGGTGGCGGCTACCAGCGGCAGACTGAACACGGTGCCAAGGCTGGCCCGGATCACCGCCGGGTTGGCCGCATCGGTGCCGGCCCCAGAAATAATCACCCCACCACAGCCGGCGGCATCGGCCGAGCGGAGGATCGCCCCGAGGTTCCCGGGCTTTTCGATTCCTTCCAGGATGAAGATGGGGCGGCCGGCTTGGGGCGCAAATGCCTCGAGCGTGCCGCCTTGAAATCGCACCACTGCCACAACGCCCTCGTTGCGGCCACCAAAGCCGATGCGGGTAAACGGCCGTTCGGCCAGTGGAAGCAGCGGGACGTTGCGGTCAACAAGTTCGGCCAAGACCGCCAGCAGTGCGGCCACTGACGGCGACAGCCTGTCGGTGGCGACGAACGCCTCGACCAGTTCGATGCCAGCATGGAGGCAGCGGCTGATTTCCCGCACTCCATCGACCAGCGTCAGGCCGGTCTCCCGCCGCTGGCCGGCATCTCGCAGCCGGGCGGCGGCGCGGACCCGGGGGTTGGCCGGGCTTGTGATCGTGCCGGCTGCCAGGATCGAGTCGATGACTGCTGCGGGGTCGGTCACGGGCTGTTGGCCTCACGGTTGGCTGGTGGTGACGGGCTGCCGGCGCGGGCAAAGCCACCGAGCGGCAGCGGCCGTCCCACCAGGTCGGGGCAGGTTAGTTCCCCGCTGCTGACCGGGGTTGCTGCCAGTGGCGTCGGCTCCAGGGCTGTGGTCAGTGTCGCCTGCAGCCGCTGCGGCCGCCAGCCGGGGGAGTGAGCCGAAAGCAGCACCGGGCCGCGGGCATCCGGGGTGAGGAGGCGGCCACAGTCAGCAAGCAACGGCAGTAGATCACGGTCGATGGCAAAAGCCTCGCCCTTGGGCCCATGGCCCCAGGAGGGCGGGTCGAGCACGAAGCCGTCATAGCGGCTGCCCCGGCGGAGTTCGCGGCTGACAAATCGGCGGGCGTCTTCACAGACCCAGCGGATCGGGGCGGTGGCCAGCTCCGAGGTGGCGGCATTCTCCCGGGCCAGTTCTAAGGCCTGGCGGGAACTGTCGACGTGGACAACCTCGGCTCCAGCAGCAGCCAGGGCGAGAGTGGCCGCGCCAGAGTGGGCAAACAGCGAGAGGATCCGGCCGCCGGCCGGTGTGACCCGGCTCAGCCACTGCCACTGGGGCCACTGCTCGAGAAAAATGCCGACCTGACCAGAGGGGGCCGGCCGGACCGAGAGCCGCAGGCACCAGCCCGGCAGTGGCAGGTCGATCAGCCAGGGGTCGGGCAGCTGGTCACGGATTTCCCAGCTGCCGGGGCCGCGGGCGGTCGCTCGAAAGACAACGGTGGCGGTCGGCCAGAGGTCTGGCTGTCGCCGGGCTGCCTGGGTGGCGGGCAGAGGGCGGTCGATCAGCACCCCGCCAAAATGCTCCAGCCGCCGGCCCTGGCCGGTCTGGTCGCGGCCAAAATCGAGGACGGCGGGGTCGGGAAACTTTCTGCGAGCCGGATCGTTCATAGCTGAAGCGAAGCATACGGCCGGCACTGCGGTCTGTCGCCGGGCAGCTGTCATTGCCCCGGGGCTTCTTCGATTCTCACCGCCCAGCCCATCCACAGGAGCTTGCCATGAAACGCACACTCGTTCTCACCGCCGTCGCCCTCATCGGAGCTGGGCTCTTCGTGTTCCTGCCGCAGTGGCGGCTCAATGCCGATGAAACTCGGCCATTCCGGCAGCAGGGCGATCGCCCCGAGGCGTTCCGCGACAGGGGTCGGCCGGGCATGGCAGCGGGGGGGCAGTCGGAAATGCGGGAGCAGGTGCTGCGGCGTTTCGATGAGATTTTGGATCGGCTGACGCGGATTGAACGACGGCTTGGCGGGAGGCCACCGGAAGGATTCGGCAATGGCGGCAGAGGGCAGGCTGACCGGGGTGAGCGTGGCCGGGGCCCGCGGCCGCCTCGTCCCGATTGGATGGGCGCCGATGGTGAGGGGTTCCGGCCTGGTCCTGGGATGCAGCCGCCTCGCCGGGGCGCGGGCCAGCCCGGCAGTGAGGGCCAGGCTCTCGACCGGCTAGAGCTGCCCGAGGAGATGCGCGAGCGGATGGAGCGGCGGATGGAGCAGGGACGCGAGCGGATGGAGCAGGTCCGCTCCCGCATGGCCGAAGCCCGCGAGAAATTTATCGAGATGCAGGAGCGGATCGAGACGCTGGAGGCTGAGGTCAAGCGGCTGAAAGAAGCCGAGCAGGACGGCTGAAAATTCCGCAGGAGCGGAAAAATCGGCGGTTTCCTCTTGGTTTTTCAGGTAATTGCTGGCGGTGGCGGACATTAAATGCTGGGCGATTGCTTGACCATGAGCGGCCCCTGAGCTTTCATTTATTGCGAGGGGGTTCTTGACCCCCTCGAATGCTGGTCCCGCCGATCGACCGAGCTGGTCCGCGTTTGTTACGAGGTTGTTTCCTTGGCAAACGGCGACGCGGGTGTTTCCCCAAGGAGTTTCCGATGGGACACGCCATTGCGTTACGGCTATCGTTGTGGTTCGCACTATCTGCCGGGCTGGTGTTCGCTGCCCCTGCGTTCGGGGCTGACGCGATTGATTTCAATCGCGACATCCGGCCGCTGCTTTCTGACCGCTGTTTCGCCTGTCACGGACCGGATGCGGAAGATCGTCAGGCGGGCCTGCGGCTGGACGAAGCGGTAGCTGCCACGGCTGAACTCGACAGTGGCGTGACGGCCGTCGTGCCCGGCAATGCCGCCGCCAGCGAAATGCTCGCCCGCATCACCAGCACCGATCCCGATGTCGTGATGCCACCTCCCGAAGTCGGCAAGCCGATTACCGCAGCGGAGGCTGAACTGCTGACGGGCTGGATCATGGCAGGGGCGGAGTACCGCGACCACTGGGCTTTTGAACGGGTCGAACGGCCCGCGGTGCCGGAAATGGTCGACACCACCTGGCCACTCACGGCCATCGACCGCTTCATCATGGCCCGGTTGGTAAAGGAGGGTCTCAAGCCCAATGCCGAGGCTGACCGGCCGACCCTTGCCCGTCGGCTCGCCCTCGACCTGACCGGCCTGCCGCCCGAGCCGGCAGCGGTTGCGGCTTTTCTTGCCGATGAGGCCCCTGGTGCTTATGAGCGGTATGCCGACCGTCTGCTGGCCAGTCCGCACTACGGCGAGCGGATGGCGATCGAGTGGCTCGATGCTGCCCGGTATGCCGACAGCCACGGCTACCAGACTGATTCCAGCCGTTCGAACTGGCCCTGGCGAGACTGGGTAATCGACGCCTTCAACAAGAACCTCTCCTTCGATCGGTTCACCATCGAGCAGCTTGCCGGCGACATGCTGCCCGAGCCGGCCCGCGAGCAGATTGTCGCCACCGGCTTCAATCGCAACCACCGGATCAACGGCGAAGGGGGCATCATCGCCGAAGAGTGGCGGGTGGAAACGGTAATCGACCGCGTCGAGACCACAGGTCAGACCTGGTTGGGGCTGACAGTTGGCTGTGCCCGCTGCCATGACCACAAGTACGACCCGCTCACGCAGCGAGAGTTCTATTCGCTCTTTGCCCTGTTCAACAACGTGCCTGAGAGTGGCACGATCATGGGGCAGTCCAACCGCAGCGGCGGCAATTCAGACCCGATCCTGCAGCTTCCTGACGATGCGCAGCAGGCCGAGTTGGCCAAGCTTGAGCAGGTGGTAACTGATGCCAAGGCGGTGGTCGCTGCAGAACTGAAAAACCTGCCCAGTCTGGTCGAGGCCTGGGCGGCCGAGGCCCGGGGCTCACTTGAACGAACGGACGAGGCCTGGCAGCCATTTGAGCCGCTGGAGCTGGCCAGTGCCGGTGGGGCCAGCTTCCGCCGCAGTGAGGATGGCTCGTGGCTGGTCGAGGGAGCATCCCCGCCACAGGACAGCTATACGTTTGAGTCAATGATCGCCCCCGGCACCTTTGGTGGCTTTCGGTTGGAGTTGCTGCCAGTCAAGGGGATGGCGGGTGGTGGTTTTGCCCGGGGCGGCAATGGCAACGTGGTGGTGACAAGAATTGAAGCCGAGATCGATCCACCGGGTGACGGCAAGTCAATTCCGGTTGCTTTCAAGCGGGCTGACGCCAGTTATGAGCAGCGGGGCTGGGAGGCGGCCAAGATTCTCTCGGGCAAAAAGGGCGACGGGTGGGCCATCGATGGCCACCTTGCCGACAACGACGCGGTGCGGCAGATCGCCTTATTTCCCGACAAGTCGCTGATGGTGCCGGAGAATTCCCGGCTGGTGGTGACGATTCGGCAGGAGTCGCAGTTCGGCGGCCACACGATTGGGAGGTTTCGGCTGGCGTACTCGACGGAAGAGCCAAGCCTGTTGGGAGTGACGGGCACACTGCTGCCTGATCAGGTGCAGACAGCACTGGAGATTGCTGCTGAAGAACGCACACCGGAGCAGCAAAAGCAGCTGGAGTCCTTCTACCGAGCCAACGTCGACGGCCCGCTCAAGCAGGCGGAGGTGACCCGCGAGGCCGCCCAGAAAAGCCTCGATTCATTCCGCAACAAGCTGCCCAGTGCGATGGTGATGCAGGAGGGCAAGCCACGGGATTCCTTCGTGCTTGAGCGTGGCGAGTATGACAAGCGGGGCGACAAGGTCGAGCCAGTGTTGCCGGCCTTCCTACCGCCACTGCCCGAAGGCCAGCAGGCCGACCGGCTGTCACTGGCCCGCTGGATCGTCTCCCGCGACAACCCGTTGACGGCCCGGGTCTGGGTCAACCGGATCTGGGAGCGATTCTTTGGGGTCGGCCTGGTGAAGACGAGTGAAAACCTCGGCAATCAGGCGTCGTATCCGAGTCACCCCCAGTTGCTCGACTGGCTGGCCGCCGAGTTCATGGAAACCGGCTGGGACATGAAGCGATTCATCAAGCTCCTGGTCACCAGTCGTGTCTATCGGCAGGCTGCCACGGTCAGCCCTGAGACGCTGGCCGAGGACCCGGAGAATCGGCTGCTGGCCCGCGCTCCGCGGATTCGGCTGCCGGCCGAAATGGTCCGCGACACGGCGTTTGCCGCTGCGGGGCTGCTGGTGCCGACGATCGGCGGGCCGAGTGTCCGCCCCTGGATGCCCGACGGCGTCTGGGACGAGACCAGCAAGTACGGCGACCTGCGGGGCTACAAGCCGGCCACCAACGACGATCGCTACCGCCGCAGCATGTACACCATTTGGAAGCGGACAGCCGCTCCACCCACCATGCTGCTGTTCGACGCGCCGAATCGCGAGGCCTGCACCGTGAAGCGGTCGCGGACGAATACACCGCTGCAGGCGCTGGCGCTGCTCAACGAGACGACCTTCGTTGAGGCGGCCCACGGGCTGGCCAAGCGGATGCTGGCCGAAGGGGGCGACCAGCCGGCCGAGCGGATTGCCCACGGCTTCCGGCTGGTACTGGGCCGTTCCCCGACTCCGACGGAACAGCTGACGCTGGTGGGCGGGCTGGCAGCCGACCTGGGTGTCTTTGCCGCTGACAGTGAGGCGGCGGCAGCACTTGCTGAGGTTGGCATCGTGCCCAAGCCGGAGGGCGTGTCGCTGCCTGAATATGCCGCCTACACCCTTGCGGCCAATGTGCTTTTGAACCTCGATGAATTTGTGATGCGGGAGTAACGCCATGAAACCACTGCAATCCCTACAGGTGCAGGACCGCCTCAACCGCCGGGTCTTTCTGGGCGGGGCAGGGGGAGGCCTCGGCTATGCGGCGCTCGCCTCGCTGATGCAGCCTGGTGCCGCGCAGGCGGCCACGGCCACCGCCAGGCCGGCGTTTCCGAACTTTCCCCCAAAGGCCAAGCGGATCATCTATCTGTTTCAGTCGGGGGCTCCGTCGCAGATGGATCTGTTTGACCCGAAGCCGCAGATGGAGAAGTATCGGGGCGAAGACCTTCCCGAATCGATCCGTCAGGGACAGCGGCTGACGACGATGACGAGTGGCCAGAAGAGCTTCCCGGTCGCCCCGTCAATGTTCTCCTTCGCCCAGCATGGAGAAAGCGGCATGTGGTTCAGCGACCTGGTGCCCAACATCGCCCGGCATGCCGACCGCTGGTGTATGGTCCGCTCGATGTACACCGAGCAGATCAACCACGACCCGGCCATCACCTTCTTTCAGACCGGCCACCAACTCGCCGGCCGGCCGAGCATCGGGTCCTGGCTGGGCTACGGCCTCGGTAGCGACAACGCTGACCTGCCGGCCTACATCGTGCTGACGAGTTTTGGCTCGGGGCGGCCCAATGACCAGCCACTCTATGACCGGCTCTGGGGAGCGGGGTTTCTGCCCAACCAGCATCAAGGGGTTCGCTTCCGCAACACGGGCGATCCGGTGCTCTACCTGGCTGACCCTCCGGGCGTTGACCGGGATTTGCGGCGGGCGACCCTTGACCGGATCGCGGCGATCAATGCCAGCCGGGGGGCGGCCATCGGTGACCCCGACATTGCCGCCCGCACGGCCCAGTACGAAATGGCCTTCCGGATGCAGGCGAGCGTGCCGGAGATCGTCGACTTTTCCGATGAGCCAAAGCATGTGCTCGATTCATACGGGCCGGATGTGCACCGCCATGGCAGCTATGCCTTCAACTGCCTGCTGGCTCGGCGGCTGTCGGAGCGGGGTGTGCGATTTGTGCAGTGCTTCCACATGGGCTGGGATCATCACGGTGGCCTGCCCAACGCCATCAAGGGGCAGGTAAAGGACACCGACCAGGCGACAGGTGCCTTGCTGGATGATCTGCAGCAGCGGGGGCTGCTTGATGAGACATTGATCGTCTGGGGTGGTGAGTTTGGCCGGACGATCTACTCACAGGGCAAGCTGACCGAGACCAACTATGGCCGCGACCACCATCCCCGCTGCTTCACAATGCTTTTGGCGGGTGCTGGCGTGCAAGGTGGTCTGACCTGGGGGGCAACTGACGACTATTGCTACAACATCGTCACCCCCGAGCAGAAGGTGCATGTGCATGATCTCAATGCCACGATCCTGCACCTGATGGGTGTCGACCACCTGCGGCTGACCTATCCCTACCAAGGCCGCGATTTCAGGCTCACCGACGTGCACGGTGAAGTGGTCCACGGCATTTTGAGTTGATTGCCGTGCCGGAGGCACGGCCGCGACCAGCGACCGGCGGTCGCCAAGCAAACTGCGGCACGAGGCCGCAGTTTTGCGTGTGGTCAGCCGTGCACGGTGAAGTGGTCCACGGCATTTTGAGTTGATTGCGAAGCGTGGTGAAGGAGTGCCTGGCCACAAGATCTGAATGGGTCACCACGAAGGCACAAAGGTCACGAAGGTGCCGGTGAGTTGTTCTTGGTGTTTCTCGGGAAGCCCCTAGCGGGAGCTTTGATGGTGCGCTGGGTAGGAGCGAATTGCTGGAAGCCCGAGGCGCGAGCCGAGGGAATGCGGTTCGTGGAACAGACAATGCGGATTCCCTCAGCTTGCGCTTCGGGCTTCGAAGCAGGGGTTTTAGACGCGAAGGGGCCAGCATCAAAAGGCGGAAGCCGGGGATAGACGGTGTGAAATGACACAGCGCTGGAACATGCCGCTTGTCCGGTCACTTCCGCCCCCGGCTTTCAAAATGGAATCGGCACGAGGGCGGCCCCGCTGGAGTCACCCTCCTTTTCTTCTCGGCCGGGTTGTCCGTAGCTTCAGCTTCGTGCTCTTCGTGCCTTCGTGGTAATCAATGTTCCCGGAAGAGCGAGGGTTTTCTGCGACGCAGTGGTAGAGGCTTACTTTGCCCTGCGGCGGCGTTTCTTCGGCTTGGGGGGCTCAGCCGGTGGTTCATCTGGCGGCTCTCCGGCATCCTCCGGCTGTTGCGAGACGATGATGACGTTGTCGCCGAGGTCCAGCTCTTCCGGCTCTTCGACCGGACGGCCCGACTCGTCAAGTTTGACATCGGCTTCGGCCGTTTTCTTCTTGGCGATCAGCAGCAGTTCTTCGTAAATCTTGTCACGGTTGCCCCCGTTGATGGTTGCCACTGCTGAAGCAACCTCGCCGAGGTATCGCAAAAAGATGGTCCGCCGCTGGCCCTCCTGCGCCACCCGCAGCCGCCGCCTGAGATACATGCCGAGCTTGCGGCCAACTGCCTGCAGGGCAAGGCGGATCTCTTTTTGAATCTCCGGGTACGAGGCAACCGCCTCCTTCGATTCGCTGGTGAACGGCACCCAGACGCTCGCCATGTGCACCATTACTGTCACCGGACCGCTCGGCAGGCTGCCGCGGGACTGTGACAGCCCATAGGATCGCCAGTTGGTCGAGAGGATCGTCTGGGTGATCGCGCAGGCGGCATGCTGAAACTGCAACGGCACCCGGTTGGCGAACCGTAGCACGTTCATGCTCTGCCCCTCGTCGAGATTCACATGCTTCATCGCCTCGTGTAGGGCTTTGAGTGATGGCCGCTTGAGTTTGGAGGGCGACTGCCGCGGGGCAAGCTTGGCCTCGGCCAGAATCTTGTCGGCCGCCTCGGTGCCGACGCCACCGAAGGTGGTGGCCAGAAACTGCCGCAGGCTGCGGGCGTCGCTCTCACCGGCCAGTTCGGTCAGGGCCTCGAGCGATACCTTGCGGGCCGCCGCCGCCCCGCCGTAGGCCAACGCCGCCTCAATCACGAAGGGATTGCCCCGGTAGACTCCGGGCGGCCGGGTGGCCGCAGTGAAGAACTCACCCGGCACCACCTGATGCAGGCCGGCGAGCAGCCGCTGTTCACCGATCGGTACCACGCAGTCGGTGGCCGGCGGCGGGATGCGGGTGGTCTGGATGGCCTCGTAGAGGGCATCAGCCTCGCCCCGGCCCAGTTTGCCGGCTGAGATCCGGGTCGAGAGCTTGGCGGTGTCGCAGAGTTTGCGGGCGGTGGTCGGTGAGACCCGTGAGAACGACTGGTTCAGGAACTGCGTCAGCGTCAGCTTCGGATGCTCCTGCAGCATCGTCACCAGTCGGCCAAGTTCAACGCCGTAGGGATGCGGCTTGATCTCCTTGGGCTCCGGCGGCAGTTCATGATTCGCCCGCTCCAGGAGTCGCTCAGTGCCGTCGGGGCCCTGGAAATGAATCCGGGCGTGCGGGTTGGCAATGGCGGTCTGTTCGAGGTACTCCTCGACGCTCCCTCGGCCCCGGTGAAACTTGGCCTCCATCTCAATGGTCACGCGGGTGCCGTGGTCGATCGGCTGCTTGAGGTCGTTGGCCGCCACCCAGGCAATGCCCCGCTTCTGCATCATCTCCTCACCCGCCTTGCCGGCCGGCACGTCGACGCCTGCCCCCTTGCCGTTAAGGATCTCCGGCTGGTTGGTCTTGGTGTCGATCCGCAATTCGTAGTAGTGGGCCGGATCCTTGCGGGAGGTCTTTGAAATGATCTTCACCGGCTTGCCGGTGGTCAGTACGCCGTACATGCCGGCAGCCGAAATGCCGATGCCCTGCTGGCCGCGGCTCATTCGCAACCGATGAAACTTCGAGCCGTAGAGCAGCTTGCCGAAGATCAGCGGAATCTGCTTGCGGACGATGCCCGGCCCGTTGTCCTGCACGCTGACGGCGTAGCGTTTGCCGCTCTCGCCCGCCTGGTCGATCTGTACCCAGATCTCCGGCAGAATGCCCGCCTCCTCGCAGGCGTCCAGTGAGTTGTCGACCGCCTCCTTCACACTCGTCAACAACGCCTTTCGGGGGGAGTCGAAGCCAAGCAGGTGGCGGTTCTTGGCGAAGAACTCGCTGACCGAGATGTCCCGCTGGCCGGCAGCGAGTTTCTGAGCCGAAGCCCGGCGTTTGGTTACTGGGGCCTTGGTGGCGGTGGCCGTGGCGGACTGATTGACACGGCTCCGGGAGGTGGCGGCCGAGGGTCTGCGGGCTGTTTTGCGGGAGCGGGCCGAGGCGGGCATGGGCGGTGGAGAAAACTGTGACTGGGGAAATGATGACGGTGCCGGCCGACTGGCTGGCAAGAAGGGCAAAGTGTAGTGGTTGTCCGGCCCTGAAATCCAACGCTGACGATCGTTCGGCCCGGGGGGAGTTTTTCCGTGGGGGGGGCGGCAACGCGAGTGCCGTGCCGTGATGATTCGGCAGATCGGTTTCTGCCGAAGCGAACAAAGCAGCGGGTTGCCGGGTTCGTCCGGCTCCCTGATCGCGGGCAAGGGCCACGGAGGGCCGTCCCGAGGTCGGGATGCTGGGCTGAGGCCGTCGCTCGATGGAGCTGAGGCGGCACGCGGTCTGCTGCAGCGACGGAATTCAGGGAGGAAGGCAGCGATGCGAAATCGGGTGTGGGTGATGGCAGTTGTTGGTGTCGCGATGGTTGGGGGCGGCATCGGCGCCCGTCCGGCCGCCGCTAACCCGATCAACGGAGGTGCCGAGGCTCCTCCTCCGGATGTTTTCTCGAACTATTACCACCCCGCGATTCCCGCCGGGGCCTATCAGGGCGTCGGTGCCCAGCTGTATGTCTCGCCGCGGCCAGTGCCGGCACGAGTGGGCCACACCTGGATCACCTACCCGCCATTCATGCCGCATGAGTTTCTCTATCAGCATCGCCGCCGCTACATCCGGCCGGCCGGTGCGATGGGGATGCGGAACGATACCCGGGCATACTGGTGGTGAGGCTGCCTGAGGCCGGTAGCCAAGGGGAACCGCTCACACAAAAACGAGTAGTGAATCGATGCGAACGAACTGGTTGATCCGTTGCGGACAGATGATGGTGGTGGCGTTGCTTGCCGTTCTATTCGCCGAGGTCGCCGACGCCGGTGGCCACCGGGCGGCAGAGAAGCGTTACTTTCTCCGCGGCCGTA
>CBFIHA010000069.1:0-19819 GCA_965662195.1 uncultured Pirellulales bacterium | reverse complement strand
TCCAGCGAGTGGGCAGGGGTATTCCCGACCGACTGGCCTCGCTCAGTCTTTGGCGTGCTCCGTTCGCCGGGCCAGTTCCACGAAGGGCCGTACCATTGAGCCGGTGCCGCCACCGGCGATCCAAGGCCGGGGCTTGTCGGCGAAGGCAGGGCCGGCGATGTCGATATGGGTCCAGGGAATGCCGCGGACAAACCGCTCCAACAGCTTTGCCGCGGTGATCGCACCCCCCAGCCGACCGTCCCCGACATTCTTGATGTCGGCCACCGGACTCTCAATCTGCTCGTCAAAGTCACGGTCCATCGGCAGTTGCCAGACGCGTTCACCCACCGCTTCAGCTGCCACGGTCACCGCGTCACAGCAGGCCTGGTTGTTGGTGAAGACGCCAGCGATGTCCCGGCCCAGGGCGACCATGCAGGCGCCGGTGAGGGTGGCGGCGTCGATGATCCGCCGCGGCTGCAGGTCGGCCACCACGTCGAGCACGTCGGCAAGTACGACCCTGCCCTCAGCGTCGGTGTTGTGGATTTCGATCGTGGTGCCATTGCGGGCCGTGACCACATCCCCCAGTTTGTAGGCAGCTGCTCCGTTCATGTTTTCGACCAGGCCGACCGCCGCAACGACATGCACCGGAAGTTTGAGGGCGGCGATCGCGGCGATTGCTCCGAGTGCGGCTGCTGCGCCTGACATGTCGCACTTCATTGCCAGCATGCCGTCGGAGGGTTTGAGTGACAGGCCACCAGAATCAAACGTGACCCCCTTACCAACCAGAGCCAGGTCGGGGGAACCGCCCGGCTTCCCGGGCCCTCTGTAGTGCAGCAGTACCAGCCGCGGAGAACGTGAACTGCCCCGGGCGACAGCCAGCAAGGCCCGACAGCCCTCCCGTTCCAGTCGCGACTGATCCCAGATTTCTATCTCCAGCCCCACCCGGCCGGCGATAGTGGCCGCCTCTTCGGCGAAGGTCTCCGGATAGAGGTCGTCCGGGGGCAGATTGACCAGCCGGCGGGCCAGATTCACGCCATCGGCAATGATCGCCCCCCGGGCGACCACCTCAACCGCCGCCTCCAGCCAGACCGTCACACCAAAGGGATGCTGCTTCTTCTCGGACCGGTAGAGATCCTGTCCCACCATGCCGACCGCCGCACCGGCGACCGCCTGTTCAAGCTGCTCATTGGTCCAGCGGCCCTCCGCAAGAAAGCCGACGCAGCTCCGGGGCCTGCTCGACAGCTGCCGGGCGGCCACCGCGGCTGCCCGGTGAAGCAGGCCAGCATCGGTTGCCTCCGCCGGGCCGGTGCCGATCACCAGCAGCTGCCCGCAGGGCAGCCCCGGTGGGGCGAGCAGGGGGACGCACTCATACCGCTTGCCGGTGAGGTCGCCAGCATTGATGAGCCTGCTGAGCAGACCCCCTGTTGCCCGGTCGAGTTCGGCGGCAGCACCGCCGGCAATTCCATCTGGTCCAAGAAAGAGCACCAACGCATCCCCCTCGAAACGGGTCGGATCGGCCGAGGGCTCTGCTCGGATGGTGTCGGGGGCGGTGGTGAGTGTTGCCGTGAACTCAGGTGACATGGGTGGGGCCTCAGGAGAATTGGTTGCTGACAGGCACGCCCTGGTAGCCGGAGTCTGGCAGCGCGGGGACGACCCTTCAACCACCTCGGTGGAGCCGGCCAGCCGCCAGCGAGAGCAGCACGGGCAGCACCACAAGGTTGCCGACCAGGCCACCCAGGAGCGTCAAACAGGAGAGGCCACCGAAGGAGACGGTCGGCATGAAGCCACTGGTGGTGAGTGCGAGAAATCCGACCACCAACGCGAGGGTCGAAAAGATCATCGCCCGGCCGGCGGTCTGGTGGGCGGTCTCGAGCGCCGCCCGAATGGCCCCGTCATGGGCGAGCCGGCGACGGAAGGCGGTGGTGTAGTGAATTGAACTGTCGACCGAGAGGCCGAGTGAGACGGCCGCGATCATTGCCGTGCCCATGTTGATTGGGCTGCCCGACCAGCCAAGCAGGCCCAGTACGACAACGATCGGTAGCGTGTTGGGCACCAGCGCGATGGCACCGATGATTGGGCTGCGAAACCCGGCCGAAAGCAACAGGAAGATACCGCCGGCGGCCAGCAGAAAGGTCAGCCATTGGTCGGCCAGCATCCGCTCGACCAGCTGGGCCAGCAGGACGAAGAAGCCGGTGACGGCGCCGGCCGGCTGGCTGTCGGTCGGGGGAAAATGCTGGATGACCAACCCACGGACCTGGTCGATGATCTGCCGCTTGGCGGCTGCCGGCTGTCGCTCCTGGGCCCGGAGCATCACCCGCAGCCAGGTCGATCCATCGGCCGGGTCGCGGCCGATCAGGCTGGCGGCCAGCTGGGGCTGTTGCTGCCGCAGCAGGCTGACGGCCGCTTCGACCATCCAGCTGCCGACCGCCGAGTTTTCCAGCGTGGCCAGCGATATCGGCGAAACAGTCTCCAGCAGGTCGGCAATGCTGAGCACCTTGGTCAGGCCGCTGCCAGGTGCCGAGCCGGTTGCCGCCACCTCGGTGCGGAGCCGGGTTTCGAGGGCGGCGACGCGGGCCAGGGTGTTCGCCGTGATCGGTTCGGTGGTCGGTAGCAGAATGTCCCAGACGCCCGCGCCGCCCAGCCGGGACTCTACGATTTCGTATGACTCGACGACCGGGCTGTCCGCCCGGAAGTTCTTGATGAAGTCGGTCTGGACCTCAAGCCGGGTGAGTCCCGCCGCTGCCAGGGCAATCAGAGCGGCCGCAGCCGCCAGAATTGGACCCGGCGACCGCATGATTTGCTCCACGAGTCGATCGAGCCCACCATCGAGTTTGCCCTCTCCCCAGACCCGGCCGGGGTCGCCGCCAAGCCGTCCGGCCAGGGCGAACCAGGGAACAGCCAATGCGACCGCCAGCAGCACCATCCCCGCCCCGATGGCAGTCATGATGCCGAAGTCGTGCACGGGGCCTACCTGGCTCGCCATCAGCGAGCCGAAGCCGATCATGTCAGTGATGATCGCCCCAATGATCGGCCAGAAGAGCTGTGTCAGCGCGCCTGTCAGGGCTTCCTCAGCCGGCTCGCCGGTGGTCCGACGGCGGCGGAACTCAACGATGATGTGGACCACAGTGGCGATTGCCACCACCGTCACCATCGCCGAGAGCATGGTCGAGACCATCGTCAGTTTCTGGCCAGCCAATGCCAGAAGGCCACGTGTGGTCCAGAGGGCCAGCAGGACGACTGCCAGTGGTGCCACCAGCCACCGCAGGCTGCGAAAGAGCAGCAACAGCACGACCGAGGCGAGCAGGCCAGCTGTCGTGCCCAGCAGGTTGCCGTCGCGGCGGAGCATGGCAAACCCGTCCCGCAGCATCACCGTCTCGCCCGCCACGGTACCGGAGGGATACTCACGCATGATTTCACGGAGGGCGTCGATGGTGTCGCCCCGTCCGGGAACGCCGTCGTCGGCTTCAGGGCCGCCAGCCAGAACACAGACCACCGCTGCTGTCCGCCGGTCGTTGCCGACGGTGTAGCCCTCCATCAGTCGGACGAGTCGGGCAGCCGCCGGGTTGGTGTTGGTGGCGATGATGCTTCGGCCCAGCGGTGTGGTGGCCAGACTCGTGGCCGAGCCGATGCCCGGGACCGCTGCCAGTTGCTCCGTCAGGCTGCTGAGCCGGTCGAAGCCTGCCGGGCTGAACAACGCGGCATCGTCGTAGACCGCCAGAACGGCGGCGCTTGAGCCGAAGGTACGTCCCAGCCGACGAAAGGGCACGATCGCTGGATCATTGCGGTCGAACATGGCCGTGATTGACCGCGAGTACTCAAGCTGCCGGGAACGCTCCACGCCGAACAGGCCCAGCAGCAGTCCCAGCAGGGCCAGCGGGGTTCGCCAACGGACAAGCCAGCGGGACACGGCACCGGCAAAACGGAGTTCAGTGACTTCAGATGGAGGCATGCCAGGTTCGCGTAGGGGCTGCTGTTCCCCCAGTTTACCGGCTTTGCTTGGTGTTCTTGTCTGCTTTTATCGGCCGGAGCGACACCTTGACCGGCTTTTCGAGCCGTCCTTATAGTCCCGCCCCCAACTTGTTCCCCACGGGCCGACCGACCGGCTGCGGTCTCGGTGAATGCGGGTGCGCGTGTTTCAAAGCCTTTTTTCACATGATCGTTCCGGCGATCACCATCGCGGACCGGGACCTCCCCGGTCAGGGACGGTGTCTGCGCCAAAGCCAGCCCGAGCCCACGGCGGCCGCTCCGGTCGTGGGTTGCCCGGAGCCGTTGTGTGCTGCCTGTTGCTCGCCGCGGCCGCCGGAGCAGTCGGGGCGGAACCGCCAGCCCCCACGGCACCGGCGGGCAGCCTCGCCGAACTTCCGGTCCGGGGCCTGGCTGCGGCGATCGCCGAAGCGGGCCGCATCGAGGTGCCGGCGGCTCATCCGCGGGAACTCCTCAGTCTCGAGGCGACCCAGGCGTCCCGGTGGACGGAGGGCTCATACGACGTCTGGCATCTGACTGGAGGCGCGACGATCCGGCAGGGCCAGACCGAGGCCCGCGCCAACGAGGCGGTCGTCTGGATTGAACAGCCATCACCGGTTTCGGCAGCCGCTGAGGAGCCGAGCGGGCCGCCGCTGCGAACCGTGCTGGTGCGGCTGGCTGGCACAGTGAGCGTGCGGACCAACGCCGACGCTGGATCTTCGGGAGCGGAGACCGCCAGCATTCGGGATGATCGCTGGGCCGGTCGGTTCTGGACCATCCGTGATCCGCAGCTGACGTTTGACAGCATCGTTCCGGCCAGTGGCCGCCCGGCGGTCTACGAAGCACCGGCCGATCTGCCGGCGGCAACGCCCGACGCACTGCAACTGGTCTCCGCCGAGCAGCTCGATACGGTCGAGTTGGCCGACGAGGAAGCCGTCGCGGATGAGGGGAAGGGGATTATCCCGGCCCAGTTCGCCGAGTTCGGGACGGTCGCCACGCCTGCGGCGCAGCCGGTGATGGCCGGCCGGCGGCTCAGGGCATTTCCCCGGTCGAGCATGCCACTGGCGGTGCAGTGGTTCCCCAGCCCGGCGGGCGGGGAGTGGATTGCCGTGATCACTTCGGGCATCAATCTGGTGATCGACGGGGTCGATCCGGCCGGGCCGCTCGACATCTCGGCCGACCGGATGGTGATCTGGACCCGCGGCGAGGCCCAGCCCGATCTCGGCGGTGACTCAGGTCAAGCGGCCGATACGCCGCTGGAACTCTACATGGAAGGCAACGTCGTCTTCCGGCAGGGCCAGCGGGTGATCGAGGCGGTGAGCATGTTCTACGACGTGCCCCGCTCCAGTGGTGTGATCACCGGGGCTTCGGTGCTGACGCCGGTCGACAGCTACGCCGGCCTGATCCGCCTCCGTGCCGACGTGCTGCGGCAGGTTGACCGAAGCCGGTTTGTGGCCCAGCGAACCGGCCTGACCACCAGCCGGATGGGGGTGCCGACCTGGGAGTTCCGCTCGCGTGAGTTGACCTTCACCGATGAGCAGGTACCGGTCCCGGGCCCGTTCGGGATGCCGATGATCGACCCGGCCACCGGCGAGCCGGCGGTTGAGCATCAACAGTTTGTCACCAGCCGCGGCAATACCGTCACTCTCGGCGGGGTGCCGGTGCTCTGGTGGCCGGTGCTGGCGACCAACGCCAAGAAGCCGACTTTTTACATCAACGACCTGAAGGTGAAGAATGACCAGATCTTTGGCACCCAGGTATTGACCAGCTGGGATGTGTTCCAGGTCTTCGGTGTCCGGCAGCCACCGCCCGGGGTCGACTGGGACTTCAACGTCGACTACCTGAGCCTCCGCGGTCCCGGCTTTGGGAGCTCACTGATCTACAACCGGCCGCAATTCCTGGGCCTGGCCACCCCCGCCAACGGCATCGCCGATGCCTGGTTCGTGGTCGACCACGGCATCGACAGGCTGGGCCTGCAGCGGAACAACTTTATCTATTCAAACTATCCCGATGCCTTCCGCGGCCGGGCCTTCTGGAGGCACCGGCAAGATCTCATCGCCGGCTGGCAGGCCCGCGGTGCGGCGGGCTGGATCAGCGACATCAACTTCCTCGAGGAGTATTACGAGTCCGAGTGGGAAGAGGGCTATGAGCAGCGGACCTGGCTCGACCTGCGGCGGCCGACCGACAACCGCCAACTTCGGCTGCTGACCAGCCTGCGGGTCGATCCCTTCTTCACTCAGAGTGAATGGTGGCCCCGGCTCGATCACCACTGGATCGCCCAGCCGCTGTTGCGGGATGCTCTGTCGTGGTACGAACATTCGAGCATCAGCTACGTGCGGCAGAGCGAGCCCCAACCGCCACCGACCTTTCCGGGCAGCGGCCGGGCCCCGCAGAACCAGGCCGGCCTCAACATCTGGACCCTGCTGCCCTATGAGAACAATGTGATCGGCGAGCGGCTGGTGACCCGGCAGGAGATCGACCTGCCCTTCCAGGCCGGGCCTGTGAAGCTGGTGCCCTACGCCCTCGGCGAGCTGGGCCACTGGGGCCAGGACCTCAATCAGCAGCCGATCAACCGGGCCTACGGCCAGGTTGGCATCCGTTCCAGCCTGCCCGTCTGGACCGCCAACAATAGCGTTGAGAGCCGGCTCTGGAACCTTCACGGCCTGGCCCACAAGGTGATCTTTGAGGCCGAGTTCTCCTATGCCGACGCCACCCAGAGTGTTGACCGCTTTCCGCTCTACGACCAGATCGACGATGACACGATCAACCAGTACCGTCGCAACATTCCCTTCTTCGACTACGGTGCCCCAGAGAATCTGGCTGGCAATCCCCAGTACCGGCTGGCTCCACCTTTCATCTTCGGGCCGGAGAGCAAGTATGACCCGCGGACCTATGCCATCCGCCGCGGTATCGGCGGCTGGGTAACGGGGCCATCTGAACTGGTCAACGACCTCACAGCCTTCCGGGTCGCTGCCCGGCAGCGGTGGCAGACCAAGCGGGGTCCCTACGGCGACCGGCGGATTGTCGACTGGATCGTGCTCGATATCGACGGTGAGTTCTTCCCGACAACCAGCCAGAACTTCGGCCAGGCCCTCGGCCTCTGGCAGTACGACTTCCGCTGGCACATCGGCGATCGGACAACGATTCTGTCGACGGCCGATGTCGATTTCTTCACCGGCGGCCAGCAGCTTTACACCGTCGGGGCGTTGCTCAACCGTTCGGCCCGTGGCAGCGTCTACATGGGCTATCAGTCATTCGGTGGACCGATCACCGCCAGCGTGCTGACCGGTTCGTACACCTACCGGATGAGTCCCAAGTGGGCCAGTTCCTTCGGCTCGTCGGTCGACCTGACCGGCCGCAACATCGGCCAGCGGTTTCAGCTGGTCCGGATTGGCGAATCGTTCCTGATGAGCTTCGGCTTCAATGTCGATTACAGCCGTCAGAACGTCGGTGTCACCTTCGCGATCGAGCCTCGGTTTCTCTCCGGCACCCAGTTTGCCGGAGGGGGTGGCCTGACGTCGTCGGCTGCCGGCACCTCGGCGCTCGGTGGCTCACCGACCAACGTGCCGGTCGCCGGCGCCTACGGTCTGGAGTGAGTCGGCCGACGGGCCAGCCAGACGCTCCAGGCGAGAAAGCAGACTGCAAGCAGCAGGTAGGCGGCGGTGAGATCGAGCGGGCTGCGGCCGGCCGCCTCAGCGGGGAGGTCGCCAATCGCCCAGGGCCAGAACAGCCGGCCATCGGTGAAGGGTGAGTGGATCAGGCCGAACGATGCCAATCCTGCGGCGGCGGCGCACCAGCCGGCCGCCGCGGAAAGCCGCCGGTCGATCAGGGCGGCGAGCAGGCCTGCCCACAGCAGACTTGTGAGAATAAAGCCGGAGGCCAACAGCCGCAGGCTGAAGAGTTCATTGGCCAGTCTGGCAGCCGGTTGGGCACCAGCGGCCAGCAGTTTGTCGGTCTGGATCACCACCAAGGCAGCGAGGGCCGGCACACAGGCGAAGGCGACGGCTGGATAGTGCCGCTGCGGGGTGGCGTGGAAACTCTGGGCCGAGATCTCAAGGCCGATGAAGATCAGGATCGGCAGAATGGCCGGCCCAGGAATCAGCTCGTAGAGCAGGGCAAAAGACCCTGTCAGCCCGGCAAGGCCGATAAAAATTGCCGTCGCCAGTGTGTAGGCGGCCCGTCCGCCCATGGCCTTGTAGGCGGGGTGACCGATGTATGGCGTTGATTGAATGACGCCGCCACAGAGACCGGCGACCACAGTCGCTAGGCCCTCCACCGCGATGATGCTGCCGGTGGGATATTCATCACCGGCGGCGGCGGCGCTTTCGGTGCAGTCGATGCCCCCGATGACGGTGCCCAGCGCGAACGGAATGACGATCGGCAGATACTTGATGGTCAGCGGCCAGGCCTCGACCCAGGAAAATTGGAAGACCTCGAGCCAGCCGGTTGGCCAGAGAGCCGCTGTTACGTCGAAGGTATCGTGGGCTACTGCCGGGCCGAGCCAGCCTGCGGCGTCCGCCAACAGCCCAATGCCGCCACCAATCAACAGTGCAGCCAGTGCCCCCGGAATCCTCCCCGGCAGCGGGATTCTTGCCGTCAGGGTTGCCAGCACGATACCGAGTGATACCAGCCCGACCAGCGGTCGCGTGAGCACTTCCAGAAAAGGCAGGAAGCTGATCAATGCCAGAGCAATGGCCGCCAGACTGCCCAGGAGCGCTGCCCGGGGGACCACTCGGCGGATGAAGGCGGCGAAAGGGGCACAGCATAGCTTGAAGACTCCACTGGCCACGATGCTGCACATCCCGATCTGCCAGGCCTGGCGGGCCGCCTCCGTCTGGTCGAGGCCGCTGCCGACGGCCTCGGCGAAGGCGGGCCCGACCACGAAGAAGACCATCCCAAAGGTGCTCGGGGTGTCGAGTCCCAACGGCATCGCGGTGATGTCGGTGCGGCCGGTTCGGGCTGCCAGCCGGAAGGCCATCCAGGTGAAAATCAGGTCGCCGACAATGACGCCGATCGCGGTTCCCGGCACCAGATGGGCCAGCGCGAATTCGAGTGGAAAGCCGAACACGGTCGCCAGCAGCGACACCGTGAGGGTCAAATCGGCAAGATTATCGAGCGACAGGCCAAAAAACGCGTTGATGTCACCCGGCATCGACCAGCGGTAGCGGGCGGTCGGTGGAAATCCGAAGTCTGGTGGCATGGTGTGGTCGGCGGCTCAGGGGGCGGGCGGGAGGCGGCCGCGAACCAGACATTCGCGAACCCCTTCCGGCACCGACTATACTCTGCGGGTGGGATCTGTCGCCTTCGGATTGGCCGGGGGGCGATGATTCCCTCGCCGGTCGATTCCGACGGTGCGTCCGGACGGGTGCCGGAAAATTCGCATGGCGGGCCGAACTATTCCACGGTGGCGAGCGTATTGACGATGGATATCGACCAGCCGCACCCAGCCTCCGATATGGATCAACACGCCAATGGGGGGGCGCCGGGCCGCGGTCTGGGCGGCTCGCAGCCGCGATCCCGTGACCCGGTGGACCCGACCGATGAAGACCTGCTGCAACGGTTCTGTTCGGCCGCAGACGGACAAGCCTATGAGGTGCTTGTGCGACGGTATGAGCAGGAACTCTTCAACTATCTGCGGCGGTATCTCGGGAGTGCCGAAATGGCCGAGGACGTCTTTCAGGCGACCTTCCTCCAGGTCTATCTCAAAAAGGAACGATTCGAGCAGGGGCGACGGTTTCGGCCCTGGCTCTACACGATTGCGACCAACCAGGCGATCGATGCCCAGCGAAGGAATCGCCGGCACCGGATGGTCAGTCTCGATCAAAAAGCGAACGATGACGAGGTGGGCGGGCTGATGGAGATTGTGTCGGCGGATGGACCGACGGCCATCGAGCAGTTGGAGGATGAGGAGGCCAAGGAATGGGTGCGAACAGCGGTGGAGGATCTGCCGGAGACGCTTCGGGCAGCATTGGTTCTGGTCTATCACCAGGGCATGAAGTACCGGGAGGCGGCAGATGTCCTTGGCATACCGGTCGGCACTGTGAAGAGCCGGCTGCATGCGGCATTGTTGAAACTCAATCAGGCCTGGGCGACCTCCGGCAGCACGGAGTTGAGACCATGACCTCTTCGATGACCATTCCCGGCGGAGCAGTTTCCTCTGACAGGCACCGACCATTCCGAACGGGGAGAGGAATCTCATGCGTCACGATCTGATCGGCTATCTGCTTGATAGCCTCGACGAAGACGAGCGGCTTTCGATT
This sequence comes from uncultured Pirellulales bacterium, assembly GCA_965662195.1. GTDB lineage: Bacteria > Planctomycetota > Planctomycetia > Pirellulales > UBA1268 > UBA1268. The sequence continues at coordinate 9,617 of CBFIHA010000069.1, read as the reverse complement.
GAGGCGGCCCGCAAGGATCCCGAGGCGGCGGCTGCGATCGACCAGCAATTGGGGGTGGTTCAGCGGGCGCTGCGGCCCCTGGACCACGAGCGACAGCCACTGGTTGCCCCGGTGGGCCTGGCCGATCGAACCTTGGCGGCGGTGCGGCAGCCAAATGCTCCGGTGTTCACGCCCTCCACTGAGGCGGTCATTCCGCTGCGGCCGCGGGTCTGGGTTGACCGATTTATCATGGCGGCGGCGGCAGTCGCGGCGGTCGTGCTGCTGGCCCCCCTCCTTGTTGAGGCGGTTCAGGATGCCCGGGCCCTGCGGGCGGAGCGGAATCTGCAGCGGGTGGGCACGGCCTTGCAGGGCTATGCCGATGCCAAACGGGTCTTCCCGACACCACCCGGTGAGGGACCACTTTCGCGGGCTGGCCTTTTCGCCCCTACCCTCGTTTCTGAGCAGCGGATCAAGCCTGACGACGGGCTCCTTGTCTATCCCGGCTCGGCCCTCGCCGATGCCGGAGGCTTTCAGATTCCCAGCCGTCAGGATGTTGAGGCTGCTGTCGACACCGAGGAATTTGACCAACTGGTGGAGCGGATGAGTGGTGATTACGGCTACACCATGGGCCATCGAGATGCGTCCGGTGCCTTGCAGCCGATCCGTGATCTCCGCCGGGGCCATCACCCATTGATGGCCGATGCGCCCGACATCCGCGGGCAGCGGAGTGGGAATCATCCCCAGGGGGCGCATCATCTTCTCTATGAAGACGGGCGGGTTAAAACGATCTGGATCAAGGGCAACGATCTCGACCCACTTCACCGTGATGACCACCTCTACCGCAACCATGACGGCAAGATTGCCGCCGGCACCGACGCCGAAGACGCGGTCATCGGCGACTCACACCACCAGCCCTGAACCGGTGTGGACCCCGCAATGGCACCACCAACTGGTGGGCCGTTAGCGGCCGACCAGTTCCCGAGCGGCTGTGGCTACCGCTTCGGCGGTGATGCCGAAGTGTTCGAAAAGTTGCTTGGCGGGGGCGGAGGCGCCGAAACCCTCCATGCCGATGAACCGTCCCCGGTCGCCCAGCCAGCGTTCCCAGCCAAAGCCACAGGCGGCTTCACAGGCGACGCGAGCGGTCACGGAAGCCGGCAGTACCTGCTCGCGGTAGGCGGCATCCTGGACGGTGAAGAGATCCCAGCAGGGCAGGCTGACGACCCGGGCTTTGATCCCCGACGCCTCCAGCGCCTCGGCGGCGGTGAGGCAGATATGCACCTCGCTGCCGGTGCCGATGAGGATGCAGTCTGCTGCGCCACCGGCAGCCTCCTTGAGGATGTAGCCACCGCGGGCGACCCCGTCGGCCCCACCAAGATTGGTGCGATCAAGCGTCGGCAGATTCTGCCGCGACAACACCATCACGGTGGGGCGGTCGGCCCGCTTCAGGGCGATGCGGTAGGCCTCAGCCACCTCGTTGGCATCGGCCGGTCGGAAGACCGACAGGCCCGGCACCGCCCGAGCGCTGGCCAGTTGCTCGATCGGCTGATGGGTCGGACCGTCCTCACCGAGACCGATCGAGTCGTGGGTGAGCACATAGATCACCCCAAGTTCGCCAAGGGCGGAGAGCCGTAGAGAAGGCTTGAGGTAGTCAAAGAAAACAAAAAAGGTGGCTGTATAGGGCCGCAGGCCCGAGAGGGCCATGCCGTTGGCAGCGGCAGCCATTGCATGTTCGCGGATGCCAAAGTGAAAGTTCCGGCCGGCCGGTGTCGCGGGGCCGAAGTCTCCGGCTTCCGGAATCAACGTCATGGTCGAAGGGGCCAGATCGGCCGATCCACCCAGGAACCAGGGAATCACACCGCTGAGGGCCTGCAACACCTTGCCCGAGGAGACGCGGCTGGCAAGCCCCTTGGCGTCTGCGGGGAAACTCGGGACGGCTTCTTCCCAATCTGTCGGCAGGCCTCCGGCCAGGAGGCAGTCGAGTTCAGCCACGGCTTGCGGGGCCGCTGTCCTGGCCGCCTCGTAGGCCTCCCGCCAGGCGGCCCGGGCGGCCGCTCCCCGACTGCCCAGGGTGGCGGTGAACCGCTCCGGCACCTCGGCCGGCACATGAAACGGGTCGGTCGCCGGCCAGCCGTAGGCTGCCTTGGCACCGCTGACCTCATCTGGGCCAAGCGGCGCGCCGTGGGAGGAATGCGAACCGGCCTTCGTGGGGGCTCCATAGCCGATCACACTTTTGACGATCACGAGTGTTGGCCGTTCGGTCTCGTCCTTGAAGCCGCTGAGTGCCCGGCCGATCGCGGTAGTGTCGTTGGCATCGGCGACATGTTCAACCCGCCAGCCAAGTCCCTCAAACCGCCGGCCGACATTTTCACTGAAGGCCAGTTCGGTATCACCTTCGATGGTGATGGCGTTGTCGTCGTAGACCCAGCAGAGGTTGGCGAGCTTCAGGTGGCCGGCCAGCGAGGCCGCCTCGCAGGCGACCCCTTCCATGAGGTCACCGTCGCTGCAGAGCACGTAGGTGTCGTAGTCGAACAGCGTCGCCTCGGGTCGGTTGAAGTGTGCCGCCAGCCACCGCGAGGCGATCGCCATGCCGACAGAGTTGCCGCAGCCCTGCCCCAAGGGGCCGGTGGTCGTTTCCACGCCGACCGTGAGATGATGCTCAGGGTGGCCGGCACAACGGCTGCCGAGTTGCCGGAACTGCCGAATGCAGTCGAGGCTGACGGCAGGCTGGTCATGCTCGCTACTGCCCGGGCCAGCCTGCCGAATGCCCGCCAGGTGGATCAGGCTGTAAACCAGCATCGAGGCGTGGCCGCAGGAGAGCACGAACCGGTCGCGATTGGGCCAGCGTGGGTCGAGCGGGTCGTAGCGGAGAAAATCCTTCCAGATCGTGTAGGCCACTGGCGCCAGGGCCATCGGGGTGCCCGGGTGCCCGCTTTTGGCCGCCTCCACTCCATCCATCGAAAGGGTCCGAATGGTATCGATGGCCAGATGGTCAAGATCGGTACTGGCGGGAGCGGCGGAACTGGTCATCGGGGCCTCTCGAAGACTCACTCAGGGGTGGAGAAAATAACGGTGACTGGTTTCGGTCAGCGGGTGGGTGGGAACCAGCCCGGCGGGCTGGGGAGTGTAGCAGATGGATGCCAAACGCTTAGCAGACTGTGGATGAAGGCTGCCGCCGCAGGATGCGGCGACCTGCAACCCCGAAAACCCTCGGCGTTTTCGGGAGTTGCTCAAGTGGAAAAAGGCCATGGATGGCTTTTTCCACGGACTGTTAGGGATGGGCGAGGTGGCGGCGGTAGCCTTCGTCGAGCTGTTCGGGCGAGCGGTCACAGAGCTCCCAGAGCGAGTCGGGGCGGGCGGTGCCCCGGTAGAGCAGTCGCAGGTATTCGATGAAAGCGTCGCGGAATCGGCCCCCCTCACCGTTGCAGAAGAAGTCGGCCAGCCCGGAGATCTGGCTGTAGATCTGCGGCAGCCGCCGGTCGCGTTGCAGGTCAACCCGACCGAGTTCGCAGAGTTCCCGAAGCGGCACATAGAACCCGTCGTTCAAGAGTCGTTCGCGGGCTGCCGGCACGCGGCCCGTGGTGCGGCCACCAAGTGTGAAGCCAAAGGCCGTCGGTTCCAGGCTTTCCATGTAGCAAGCAACCGCCTCGAGGGCCCACATCCCGCAGTGTTCGCCCGCCAGACGGTTCGTCCGCCTGCTTTCGGCGAACAGCTGATGGGTGGCCTCATGTTCGATGGTCCTGGCCGGCGGCTCGTCGCCCTGAAAAAACCAGGCAGTTCTCGTCGGGGTCCAGTAGATGCCCAGTGTCTGGGCAATGCGGGGCTCAAGCTGCCGCAGTTCCTCGATGTATTGCTGCCGGTTGGCCAGCAGTACGGCATTGAGGGCCGCGCTCGGCCGCGGCCGCCGTCTGCCGTGGACTCGCTGCCGGAGCTCATTGGGCTCAACTGCAAAACCGCCGAAGGCCTGGAGCCAGATCAGCCGGGTCTGCTCAAGCCGGCCGGCCAGTTCCGCCGCTGCGGCCAGCCCTGCCGTCGAGCGAATTTCCCAATGATCGCACTGGAAGGTTGCCGCCCGGGAGAGCGGCGGTGGATCGTCGCGATCAGGCCGCTGCACCCCAGTGGGACGGATCGGCCGCCGACCCTGAGGCAGCCAGCCCTCAGTCGCTGAGTAGGTTGCGCCGCGGTCCAATTGACTGGACACGTTCGGCCAGACCCATCGTCCGGCATGCTCGATGTACCCCAGGCCTGCCCGGGCCTGGGGATGTTCCGGGTTCTCCCGCAGCACCCGGGCAAGCAGTTGCACCACGGTGGTTGAAGACGCGGGTGGGGCGGTGGCCGGCGTCCGGTCGATGGCCGCCATCGCCCGGTCAAAATGCCAGGTCGCCCGCTGCCGGCGGAGGCTGACAAAGCGTTGCCAGAGTGGTTCGGCAGCCGCGGCCAGCCAGGCTGGAGCCGACAGGTCGGTGCCGATTCTGACAATCACCTGGCGATCGAATCCGGCCGACTCGTCCGGCAAGGGCCAGTGCTCGATCAGGCGGGCGAGCTGTTCGCTTTCCAGGCGGGCATCCGCAACCAACGGTGCGGCCGCCTGCTGCCAGGCTTCACCGACCGGCACTGCTGCCGTCAGTTCATCGGCTGCAACAGCCAGACCACATTGGCTGCTGCTGACACCCAGCAGGCAGAGCAACAACTTCAGCCACCCGCAAGCAGAGGCCCCGGATGGCTTTTTCCAAATACAACGAGCCCCGCCGCAGGATGCGGCGGCAGTTCCCCTGGAAAAACCTTGGCTTTTTCCTGGGGCACCCCTTTGGAAAAAGGCCATGGATGGCTTTTTCCAAATACAGCGAGCCCCGCCGCAGGATGCGGCGGCAGTGCCCCTGGAAAAACCTTGGCTTTTTCCTGGGGCACCCCTTTGGAAAAAGGCCATGGATGGCTTTTTCCAAATACAACTAGTCTTCTTTGTCGAACGCGGCATCGAACTGCCGGTTGCTGGGGGCGAAGTCGAGGTTCTGCACAAATTCACAGGCCTCCGCGGCACCGTGTTCACGGTCCATGCCGCAGTCTTCCCATTCGACTGACAGCGGGCCGTTGTAACCGATTTCATTGAGGGCCCGAATGATCTCCTCGAAGTCGACCCCTCCACGGCCCGGCGAGCGGAAGTCCCAGCCCCGGCGGGGATCGCCAAAGTTGAGATGGCTGGCGAGGATGCCCGACCGGCCATTGAGCAGGACGACGGCATCCTTGACGTGGACGTGATAGATCCGATCGCGAAAGCTGCGGATGAAGTCGACTGAACTGACACCCTGCCAGTGCAGGTGACTGGGGTCAAAGTTGAAGCCGAACTCTTCGCGGTGGCCGAGGGCCTCGAGGGCCCGCTGGGCCGTCTCGATATCGAACGCGATCTCGGTCGGATGAACCTCAAGCGCGAATCGTACGCCACATTCAGCAAAGACATCGAGGATGGGGTTCCAGCGATCGGCGAACTGCTTGAAGCCATCGGCAATCATCGATTCAGGGACGGGCGGAAACGAGTAGAGCAGATGCCAGATGCCCGAACCGGTGAAGCCATTGACGACCGAAACCCCAAGCTTTTGTGCAGCCCGGGCCGTCTGTTTGATCTCCTCGGCAGCACGCTCGTTGACACCGGCCGGATCACCGTCCCCCCAGACTGCCGGCGGCAGGATCGCCTGGTGGCGTTGGTCAATCCGGTCGCAGACCGCCTGGCCGACCAGATGACAGGAGATGGCATGGACTGACAGTTCATGCTGCTCCAGCAGATCCCGTTTGGCAGCACAGTAGCCGGCGTCGGCAATGGCCTTGTCGACCTCGAAGTGATCGCCCCAGCAGGCGAGTTCCAGCCCCTGGTAGCCAAATTCGCGTGCCTTGCGGGCGAGATCTTCCAGCGGCAGATCGGCCCACTGGCCGGTGAACAGCGTGACGGGACGACCCATCGATGCAAACTCCTACGAAAGAAGGTGTGGTGTCTGAGGAAACGCGGTGAGTGGTCTGGCGGCGAGGTTACGAATTTCACGCCACCCCTTCGCTGGTCGAGAGTCTGGCAGATTCAGCCGCCGTTGCAAACCGGACGCAGTGATTGGCTGCTTTCAGAGACAGCTAACGGCGGATGACACCACGGAGCAGCCAGAGGCCCCAGACAGCGATCAACAGGTTGCCTCCCCAGACCGCGATCGGCGGTAGTTCTCCCGACTTGGCCTGGGAGATACCGGCCATGAAGACCGGGTAATAGACCAGCAGAATCGGCAGGAAGCAGAGGAAGAAACTGGTCAGAAAGTCGGCATTTCGCATCCTGATGGCCATCGGTGCGCCGACCAGCACGAAGGCGAGGCAGCTAAAGCCGTTCGCCCAGCGTCTCCAGGGCTCCATCTCGATCCGGTTGAGCCGGCTCTGGTTCCATTCGATCATCGACCGTTCACCGGCCGAATGTGGCGGCGTTGTCAGCGGCAGCTGCCCGGTCAGCAGGGCCGTCGCCAGCCGGCCGGCAATCTGCTGTTCGAGCCGGTTGATATCGGCCTGATGCTCGGCGCGGGCCGCCGGGAAGTCGGCCATCGCGATCTCGGACGGACTCCGCTGAGCAAGGCTCTTCTGATTGATCGCGTCGAGCGGAATCACCCGTTCGATGGTGTCGGGGAAGGCAACCTCAACATCACCGACGCGAACTGTGCCGTTGCGACAGATTGCCGTCAGGCTGCCGGCCTTGGCATCGGTCTCGAGTTCGGCCTCCATCGCTGAGAGTGTGACGGCGGGGCTGCCGTCACCCGGTTGGAAGGACATTGTCGGCCGGATCAGCCGGCGGCCTTCCACGCCCTTGACGTTGATCGCCAGTTGCTGCGTGCTGTAGGACCGCTGTTGCTGCAGCCGGCTATAGATGATCTCCTCGAGACTACGAACCACGACATCACGGACCCCATCCCTTCCCCATGAGACGGCGACGTCGTTGAGCCAGACGCAGGCAAAGCTGACGGCAATGGCCAGGCCGGCCACCGGCCAGATCAGCGCCAGCGGGGTGATGCCGGCGGCCTTGAGCGCGACGACCTCGTTGCTGCTGGAGAGACGGCCAAACACGCTGGCGACGGCAAACAGCATCGTGCCGGGTACGGCAAACCGCATGGCGTCGGGCAGCACATAGGGAACCATTGCGAGAATCTGCAACAGGCCAAGGCCCTGCTGCTGGGCCTCCTTGGCCAGGCCGACGACCAGCATGAACAACGTCAACGCCGTCAGTGCCACCAGAAATACCTGGAGCATCTCCGATAGGACGTAGCGGGTGATAATCTTCATCGGCCGCACTCCCTTGCTGGCCCGGCTCCACACATGCTGGGGTTAGTCCGCCTTGGGCAACGCTGACGGGGCCTCGGTATCCTCACCGCGACCCGCCTCAATGAAGGCGGTGAAAATCTCGAAGCCCCGGGCGGCCGTCCGGGTGGCGGCCGAAAAGTCACCGGCGGCAACCTGTTCGCGGCATTGGCTGGCCGCCGCCTGCAGGCGGTCAGCAGCTTGGCCCCCGGCCGGGGCAATTTCAGCAGCGGCCGCCCCGAGTGAGTTGAGAATGCCGGTGAACTGGGCCGCCGTCGGCAGGGCGTTGTAGGAACGGTAGGGCCCCTTGCCGAGCTGCTTCCCGGGGGCAAGAGTGCGGACACGCTTGGTAGCCGGCATCATGAATCCGACAAACGAACCTGCCAGGCAGCCAAGGGCCAGGCCGACGCAGGCGAGGCTGCCAACCTGAGAGACCGACTGGACCCACGCCGAGCCGCCTTTCACCAGATCGCTCCAGGGATTGATCAGCAGCGCCGTGAACAGGCAGCAGGCGGCGATGCCCAGCAGAATCCAGGGGCGGTTCCGGGCTGCTGCGGAGACGCCGTCATCGTCGAGCGGCCAGGCGGTATCGCGGCGGGAATAGTGTGAGACCTCTTCCGGGCCGGCGGTGGCGACGAGGACGGTCGTGTTGTCGGGAGCCCCGCGGATCAGGGCCAGTCCGACAAGGGCGGCGGTGGCCTCCTCGGCGGGCAGTCCAGCGGTCAACAACGCGATTTCCTCATCCCGCAGGCTGCCGGAGAGACCATCGCTGCAGAGAACGAATTGGTCCCCCAACTCGATCGGAAACGGCCCTTCAAGATCGACCTCAACATCATCGTGCGGCCCCATTGAGCGGGTGATGATGTTTTTGGGAACAGCCGCCGAGCCCTCATCGCTGTTTGGGCCGGCTGCCGCCGCGATCTCCCAGGCCAGTGAATGGTCGCGCGAGAGTTGCTCGATCTGGCCATTGCGGATGCGATAGATCCGGCTGTCACCGACGTGACCGATCAAGGCACCCCGTGGCAGCAGTACCAGTACCGAGCAGGTTGTCCCCATGCCTCGGTAGGCGGGATCCCGCTCGCCCTGGCGGTGAATCTCACGGTTGGCCTGCTGCATGCTCTTCCGCAGGACCAGCGGCGGTGATCGCTGGGGCCCGTACTCCGAGTAAAGCTCTGGTACCCGCGTGGCGGCAATCCGGCTGGCTTCCTCACCGCCCAGGTGGGCTCCCATGCCGTCAGCCACCACCAGCATCCAGCCGTGGTTGCGGTACTCCGCCGGCGATGTGGCGGCGATCACGGCGGCCGAGTCCTGATTGTTCGACCGTTTCCGGCCTACATCAGACCGTTCGTGATACTGCAGCGTGTTGCCTTTTCCCACCGTTCGCCTCGCCGGGATAATCCGAAACCGTTTGTCACCCGTCGCCATCCACCGGCAGATATCGCCGTCAAGCTGAGCAATGTAGCAGGATTGGGCCAGGGCTGCCCCCCGGCGAAAAGGTTGTTTCGGGCCGCGGGGACCGGCGAGTTGCTCTGGTGGTGGGCCCCCGGGCTGGCTAGGGTCTCCGGCATGACCGCCCGCCGTCCAGCCTGCTCGGAGCCAGCCACCGCTGGCTTTTCGGCCGCCACGGGGAAACCCGGGGGTCTTCGGCTGGGTCTGTTCCTGATGGCCGTGGCCGGCCTGCTGGCGGTGACCATCACTGCGGGTTGCGTGCAGCGGCGGATGACCATCCGCAGCAATCCGCCGGGTGCGCTCGTTTATGTCGATGACTATCAGATTGGCACCACGCCCGTTTCGACCGATTTTGTCTACTACGGCACCCGCAAGATCAGGCTGGTGAAAGACGGCTTCGAAACGCTGACGGTCCGGCAGCCGTTCCCGATTCCGTGGTATGAAGTTTTTCCGCTCGACTTTGTTACCGAGAATCTCTGGCCTTGGGAGATCCGTGACGAGCGGGTAGTCGATCTGGCAATGGTGCCGGCAGGCAGTGTGCCTACTGAGTCGGTGGTCAGCCGGGCCGAATTGGCACGACGTTCGGCCGGCAGTGGGCCACCGGTTCCCGTGCAGCCGGTCAGCGTTCTGCCGCCAGCTGCCCCTGCAGTTCCCAGCGGGGCGACGCCGTTGCCACCGCCGCTGGCCCCTCCGCTCCAGCCGGCAGCCCCCCAGCCGCTTCCACCGCCTGCCGTTGGCCCAGCCTTCCCACCGGGAGGGTAGCTGGCTTCACGCTTCACGGAAAGACCGGGCATCGTGCCCGGCTTTCCTGGGGCACAACGCCACAAAGCCAAGGTTTGTGGCGTTCTGCTGGTGCTCATTGGCGGCTTCCTGCCGCC
>CBFIHA010000068.1:0-20053 GCA_965662195.1 uncultured Pirellulales bacterium | reverse complement strand
CGTTTCGGAAAGTGAAAGGTGCCACGTTCAAGGACTTCACCGATGGACTCTCGAAGACGTTTCTGATCGGCGAGGTGGGGGGGGTACCGGCCACTGCCAGCGACGCCGACCGGATGCCCGGTATCTGGTCGGGTACGACCAACCAGAACAACGGCCAGTGGGAGATAATGCGATACACGAACAATAAGTTGAATTCAGGGACCGTAAATGCTTTCGGGAGTTTTCATCCGGGAGGAGCGAACTTCGCCCTGGCGGACGGCTCGGTGCGGTTCATTCAGGACACGATCCAGGCGAATCCACTCGTGTGGGGCTTTGACGCCGCCGTTGAGACAAATATTTCGAGTTACCTTACCCAGATGGCCAGTTCCAGTCGTGGCGTGTGGGAACGGTTGAGTACGCGGTCCGATGGGCTCACCGTAGGAGATTACTGATCATGCGTCAGAAGAGGATCTCATTCTGGTGTGCCGTCTCCTGCTGCCTTGTTGCGTCGGCCATCGGCTGCGGCCGTCGGGATATCGGTGCCACGGCCACGGGGCTTGTGACAATCGATGGCCAGCCGGCACCAACGGGAATCCGCGTCGACTTCCAGCCACAGCGGCCTGATGGGTCGCCGTCGATGGGCATCACCGACGCGGATGGTCGATACGAATTATGCTTTACGGCGGCCGTGAAGGGGGTGATGCCAGGCGACTGTCTCGTGCGACTTTCGCCCTTTTACGAAATGGGGGCCGACGGCATTCCGATGATTCCCGATGGGCTGAAGGACATTCGCATTCCCGACGCCTATGGCCGTGAGTCCACGCTCGTTCGCACGGTGAAACCCGGCCGCAACACGATCGATATCGAGGTCGACACGTCATCGGCTCCAACGGGAAAAAAGAGCCGCCGGCAGTGACGCCGAGGATTCTTGCCGAAGCCACCGCCCTTGTCCTTTCGGACAATGGCGGTGCACCTCTCGTCGTGCCGATGATCGACTCAGAGATACACCATGATTTTCCCTGCGCTTTGCATTCCTGTTCGGGCTGGCGTGATCGGTGTGACGGCGTTCTGCACAACGGCCGGTTTTGCCTCGCAGCCCCAACTACCTGTCGCCCGTGTCGGTGAGCAGGCTCTTGCTGTGCTCGCATCGCATTGCGGCAGATGCCACGCATCCGACGAGGCCGAAGCGTCGTTTCGCGTCGATACACTGACCTGTGACATCGATTCGGTCGAGATGGCGGAGCGGTGGCAGAAGGTGCTCGACGCGCTCAACTCAGGAGCGATGCCCCCGGACGACGCTCCGCAGATCGCTTCTTTGCAAAAGATTGAACTACTCGACGACCTCTCGCATGCCATGGTGACGGCCCGCAAGAGCCTCGCCGACATGGGGAGCGACACGCTCCTGCGGCGGCTCAATCGTCGCGAGTACCGAAACACGCTGCGACACCTGCTCGGCGTGGAAATCGACGTCAATGAACTCCCCGCCGACACCCGGCCCGGCGGCTTCGATACCTCCGGCAGCAACCTCTTCATGTCGGGCGATCAGTTCGATCAGTACCGGGCGCTCGGTCGCGAGGCGGTTCGCGAAGCCTTCGCCAGGGCGGCGGCGGTCGGACAGGAGCGGAAGCTCAGGGTCGAAGCCGAGGCGAACCATGCCGCGTTTCTGGCCGCGAACGAAAAGTCACATGACGAGCATCGGCGGGCGAAGCAGTGGTGCGACGCCGTCCTTACCGCGGCGAATCGCCCAGAAAACGCCGAGCTACTGGCCGAACTCAGGAAGCGCGCCCCGAGCGACTGGCAACTCATCAACCAGTGGAGACAGATTCCGGGGGCACCGTCGGCCGATCAATTTGGCTGGCCCCAGGACTTCGACGAGCAAGTGCTGTGGGAACTCAACGTCAACTCCGAGTTCATCAAATATGAAAAGCGGTATCTTGAGCAGCCGCATCTCGACACGGGCGGCTATCTCACGCTTCCCGGTGCCGGGCGGTCGAGTTATGGCAACAACTGGTTTGCCCTGCGGATTCCAGCCGACTGGCCGCCGGGCGATTATGTCGTTCGCCTTCGGGTCGCCGCGACACCGGAGGCGCCGGCGGACCGGCGGTATCTGGAAATGGGCGTCGCACCGTATCCGCCTGGCGTGCCGGCCAAGAGTGTTCATCAGGTGGCGGGCACGCTGGATAAGCCGCGCGTGATCGAGATTCCGTACACCGTGCTCGCGAAGCATGATGCCCGAGAACGAATGCTCTTCATTCGCGAGCGGGATGCGGGGCAGGTGCCTGTCGCCGTAGATCGTTTCCGCGAGGCGCAGAAGGTCGATGGCATCGGCCCCGAGCTCGCAATCTGGATCGACTGGCTGGAAATCGAACGGCTGCCCAAAGCAGATGGATACGCACCGCCCGGTATCGTCGCTCTTCGTATCCCGCTCGACGACCGGGGGGCGTCGCTTCCGTCCTCCGTTGTCAAAGGGGCGGTGGGACGGTTTGTGCGCGAGGCATATCGGGGTGTCGCCGCGCCACCGGGCTATCTCGACCGGCTCATGGCGGGCTACGCCGCCCGCCGGTCCGCCGGGGCGACGCATCCTGCGGCACTCGAAGAGACCCTTGCCTGCGTCTTGGCGTCACCGCGATTTCTTTACCTTGCGGAGCCGACTCGCGAAAATAGCGAGGCACTCGACAGCCAAGAACTCGCCTGCCGGCTTTCCTATCTGCTCTGGGGCGAGCCGCCTGATGAAATCTTGGGGCAGAAGTGCCAAGAGGACAGTCTGAAGGATCCGGCCGTGCTCGACGCGGAGTACCGGCGGCTGCTCGATGATCCCCGGGTGAGCGGCTTCGTGGAGCCGTTCGTGTCGCAATGGCTTTCGATGGATCGTCTCGACTTCTTCCAGTTCGACCGCCGCCGGTTTCCGCGGTTCGACGATGCTACAAAGGAATCGGCCCGGCGGGAGGTGTATGAAACATTCGCCGACGTCCTGCGCCGCAACGGCCGCCTGGGCGAACTGCTCGCGACTGACTCGGTCGTTGTCAATAGTGTGCTCGCAGACTATTACGGAATCGAGGGCGTGGTAGGCGACGCCTTCAGACGTGTGCCGGTGCCGGCGGGAAGTCCGCGGGGCGGTCTCTTGGGCATGGCGGCGGTTCACGCGATGGGCAGCGACGGCGAGCGATCGAGCCCGGTGGAGCGGGGGGCGTGGGTGCTCCGGAAGCTCGTCGACGATCCACCACCGCCGGCGCCGCCGAATGTTCCGCAGGCAGCGCGGCTCGCCGGGCGGGCGTTCACAACCCAGGAGATGCTGGCTGCCCATCAGGAAGAGCCACAGTGCGCAAGCTGCCATCGCCGGATAGACCCACCCGGGCTGGCGCTTGAAAACTTCGACGCCGTGGGCGCGTGGCGCACCGAAGACAGCTACACGCCCATCGATGCCAACGGATGGGCGAATCCGGCCCTCAAAAAAACCTGGCCGATCGAGGTGGCCGGCGGCTTTCACGGCGGGCCGTCATTCATCGGCTTCGAGGGTTTTCGCGATGCCGTGGCGGCGCGGGAGCCGGACTTCGCCCGCGGCTTCGCGAAGGCCCTCGTGGAATACGCCCTCGGCCGACCCTGTGGTTTTCGCGATGAACCGCTCATCGAAGCGATCGTGAGCCGGGCCGAGGCCAAGGACTTCGCCATTCGTGAGTTCATTCTCGGCCTTGTCCAGAGCGACGCATTTCGATCGAAGTGACGAGCAACACCGGAGCCTTCACCCCATGAAACCCCTGATCGACCGCCGCCGGTTCCTTGAAACCACGACATCACTCATCGGCCTGCCGGCGCTCGAATCGCTCGGTTTTCGGCGATTCGCTTCGGCCGCGGAGCAGCCACGGCCCAAGCGGCTCGTCTTCCTCGGCTTTGGCTGGGGCGTGACGAACGACTCGTGGTATCCCGACGCGACAAAGCCGGGCCGCGGCTACCCGCTGCCGCGGGGCCTTGCTCCTCTGGAGAGGCACCAAGCAGACTTTTCGATCGTGCAGGGTGTCTGGCATCGCCACACGGCCAACGGCCACTATGGCAGCACGTTCTGGCTGACCGGCGCGAACGAGTTCGGCCAGCCCGGACAGGCCTTCCATAACACTGTGTCGGCGGATCAGGTGGCGGCGGGGCGGCTGGGGGCAGCGACCCGCTTCGACTCGCTCTGCCTCGATTGCGGCGAGGCGGCGGGTGGCTCAGGCCACGGCCCGGGCCTGTCGCTCTCCTGGGATTCCCGTGGCAAGCCGCTGGGCGGGCCCCGGAATCCTGTCGAGGCCTTTCACAAACTCTTCGCCCGGGACACGACGCCGCTCGAGCAGCAGCAGGCCAAACTCGCGGAGCGGAAGAGCGTACTTGATGACGCGCTCGAGAATGCCCGCGAGCTTGGCCGGCAACTGGGCAAGGCCGACCGGGCGAAGCTCCGCGAATACTTCGATGGGATCCGCGACCTCGAGCGAAAGCTTGCCCGCGATCAAAAATGGCTGGGTGTCGACCGGCCGCATCCACAACTCGCGGAGCCGCAGCCTGGTCTCTCCGGGATGGAGGAGATCAGGATGATGTACGAGATTCTCGCGGTCGCGCTCGAGACCGACAGCACGCGAGTGATCACGTACCGGCAGCCGGTGAGCACGCTGGTGACGAGCCTCGGGATCAAGGTGGAGTCTCATACGATGAGCCACTACCATGGCCATGCTGGTGAGAAGCTGGAGGCATCGCAACGCCGCGACCTCGCCCAGAGCGAGTTGCTCGCCGGACTGCTCGACCGGCTGAAGGCCACAAAGGAGCCGGACGGCTCGTCGCTCTTCGACCATACGACCGTGGTCTACGGCAGCAACATTCGTACCGGCCACAGCCTCGATAACTGCCCGACCCTGATCGCCGGCCGTGGTGCTGGGCTGAAGCTCGGGGAGAACATCGTCGTGCCCAAGGGCACGCCATTGTGCAACGCCTGGCTCACGATCCTACAAAACTCAGGAGTCGACGTGCCTTCGTTTGGCGACAGCACCGGTATTCTGGAGCCACTCGTGTCCACCTCGGCTGTCAACCCAGGCTAGCCAGGCCGGCCTCAACGACCGCGAGGCCTTCGTCCAGTTGGTCGTCGGTGAGGGTCAGCGGGATCAGAAATCGCAGCACGTTGCCGTGCGTGCCGCAGGCCATCAGGATCACGCCATGCTCGTAGGCATAGCGGACCACGGCCTGGGCGGCCGCCTTGTCGGCCGCTTTCGTGGACCGATCGGTCACCAACTCGAGCGCCCGCATCGGCCCCAGGCCTCGCGTCTGCCCGATCCGTGGAAATCGCGATGCCAGCGACTCCAGCCGTTCCCGCAGTCGCTCGCCCAGATGGCGGGCATGCGCCAGCACAGCGGGATCGTCAAACCGATCGAGCACGGCGAGCGCCGCAGCACAGGCCAGCGGATTGCCGCAGTACGTGCCACCGACGCCACCGACACCGACGGCGTCGATCACGTCGGCCCGCCCGGTCACCGCCGACAGTGGCAGGCCGTTGGCCAGGCCCTTGGCCATCACGACGAGGTCGGGCGTGACCCCGAGTTGCTGGCAGGCCAGCAGGCTGCCGGTGCGGCCGAAGCCGGTCTGCACCTCGTCGAAGATCAGCACGACGCCGTGCTCGTCACACCAGCGGCGAAGCATCGCCAAAAATGGTGCCGGTGCCGGAATGAAGCCCCCCTCGCCGGCCACCGGCTCGATGATCACGGCGGCCACGTTGGTTTCACCGATCTGGGCACGAGCCATTTCGGCAAACGCCGCAAACGCTTCGCGGCAGAGGCACCGTTCCAGTTTGCATTGCTCCGGGCTGCATTGCTCCGGGGGGCAGCCAGCACCGCCGCCGGTGGGGCAGGGCCCCGGATCGCCCGCCACGCCTGGCCAGCGATAGAAATCGGGATAGGCCGCGCGGTAGACCTCGGCCGGAAAGGGGGCGAAGCCACTCTTATACGGATGCGCCTTGGCCGTGAGCGCCATCGCCATGTAGGTGCGGCCGTGGTAGCCATGCTCGAAGGCGATCACCGCCTGCCGCCCGGTGGCCGCCCGGGCAAACTTCACGGCATTCTCCACCGCCTCAGCCCCCGAGTTGGCAAGAAACGTCTTGCAGGGGGCGGCCTCGGGGAGCAGGGCATTGAGACGTTCCGCAAGGCGGACATAGCCCTCGTAGGCAACGACGTTGATGCTCGTGTGCACAAACTGCTCGGCCTGCCGGGCGATCGCCTGCATCACGGTCGGATCACGGTGGCCGAGGTTGGTCACGCCGATGCCGCTGGCAAAATCGAGAAAGCGGTTTCCATCGACATCGGTGATCACGGCGCCTTCGGCATGGGCTGCGACGATCGGCGTGGTGTGAAACGGCCCGGGCGCCACATGCTGCTGCCGGGCTGCCGATATTTCGCGTGACCGCGGTCCGGGAATTTCGGTTTCAGTCGTGTCGGGCACGGGCCACAGACCCGAACGGGTTCGCTACACCCTGCCCCGGCACAAGCGCGGGAACTGGGTCGGCCCGGGACGTTCGCGAAAGTCGACGCGGCCCGGGGCCAGTGGTGTCATCGAGCTGGCGCCGTTTGAGTTTCTTGACCGGCTGGCAGCGCTGATCCCACCGCCCCGGCGGCACCGGCACCGGTATCACGGGGTGTTCGCACCGAACCACCCGCTGCGGCAGGCGGTCACGGCGCTTGCCATCGGGAATATCGGCAAGCAGCGGGAAGCGAAGACGGGCGAGCATGCCGGGCGACCCGCGGGGCTCGGGACCGGTTCGGCTGGAACCATCGATACAAAGCCTTGCCACCACGACACGTCGCGGATTGCCTGGGCCAAGCTGCTGGCACGGGTGGGTGAGGAGTTTCCGCTGGCGTGTCCCAACTGTGGCGGTGATATCCGGCTGATCAGCTTCATCACCGACCCGGGGCCGATTCGGAAAATCCTGACGCATCTCGGTGAACCGCTGGAGCCGCCGCATGTGTCACCAGCGCGGGGGCCGCCGGTCGACTGGGGTGAGCTGGTGCAGTCCCAGGGTGCTGGGGAGTTCGAGCAAGCATCACCGGATGATCTGCCCATGATCGACATTCATCACCGCTAACTGCCAACGCCATTCATTCGCGCCGCTCGCTCCTGTTGCCGCATTGAAGGCGATTCGGAAGCGGTCTGCGCCGATGGCAGGATTCTCCGCGTGAGCCGACTCTTTCTCAGCTTTTTCTGCCGTTTACGCGGCGTACGAGTCGACAACTTGCCCTCAAAAGGGAGCAGAAGCCAACTGTTCGGCTGTTGCCGGCGGGCGAGATGCTTGTGAAAGTGCCGTTGACCGTCCTATCCTTAATGCGCGAGCCGGCTGGGGGGCAACCGACGGAGCGCACGGTTTCATCGCCGGGATGCTGAGGAAATCGTTTCGTAAGGGAAGAGGTGCCTCACTGCAAAAATGCTCAGTGAGCTGAATGGAGGTGAGTGACAGATGGAAAAGGAGCCATGAGGAAATGAGCAGGTCAGTCCGCTGCGACCAGGAGACCAGATGACACGCCGCCACAAACCTGGCTTTACAGAAGAATCTTCACGTTATCGTATGCTCAGGTGTCGCTCCGAGTATTTCTCTCTCCACCCCGCCATCTCGCCACGGTTTCCGCAGCATGCAGTCCGGTGATGTTTCTGCTGTGCCGCTCGGCCTGCGGGTGCTGGTGGTCGAGGACGATGCAGCTTCACGGGATGCGATCTGTCGCGGGCTCGCCGCTCATGGGGGCGTCATGCTGGAGGCAGTCGACGGCGTCGGAGCCTTGCAGCAGGCGGCGGTCGGAAAACCCGATGTCATCGTGCTCGATCTGATGCTGCCGATGCTGGATGGCGAGCATGTGATCCACAGACTGCGGCAGACCAGTGACGTGCCCATTGTCGTGGTCTCGGCCAAGCGAAGCGAAGTCGACCGGGTGCGGGCCCTCGACCTGGGGGCGGACGACTACCTCGTCAAGCCCTTCAGCCTGCGGGAACTGGTGGCCCGGCTCCGCGCAGTCCTGCGGCGGACGCAGCGGGCCGCCTCGACGGTTGGTCTGCCGGCAGGGTTCCTCCTGGATCGGTCTGCCCGGGCGGTGCTGCAGGACGGACAGCGGGTGCCGCTGACCCCGCAAGAGTTTGCCGTCCTGGACCTGCTTGTCCGCAACCACGGAAAGATTGTGTCGCGGGGGGAGATTGACCGGGTGATTCACCCTCACGGTGAAGCGGACGTCAGTAATGTCATCGACGTGATCATCCTGCGGCTGCGCAAGAAGCTCGGTCGCGATCGGATCGTCACCCGCCGTGGCCAGGGCTTTCTGATCGATGCTCCGGTTCAGGAGGACTAAGCCGATGAGCGGGAGGCCGACACGCCAGCCGCGGCCGGCTCCCTTCGCAGCGTTGCGGCCGCTAGCCTGGCGATCGCTGCGGCTGCGATTTGCCGTCTCGTTTGCCCTGCTTGCCATCGCCCTGGCGGCAGCTGCCCGGTTCGTCCACTACCGGGCGACCGTTGAATTATTGGCCTGGCATGTGGACGAGCTGCTGTGGGCGCGACTTGCGGGCCTGGCCACTGAGCGGGCGGTCTCGCCGCTGCCGGCGGCGGTCGATGCAGACCTACTGGAGGTGGTCCTGCCCGATATCCGCACGGCGAGCGACCGTCGCCCCTCGTTGTTCCTGAGGAGTGTGATTCCTGCCGAGGCCGATCCCGGGCCCGACAGCCCGGACTTTTCCTGGTTTGCCGGGGCCTGGGATGCCAGTGGTCGGAGGCTCTTTTCCCACCAGATACCGGCCAGCCTGGCGTACCGTCCCCTCTGGGAAGAACAGGTTGACCGGCTCTGGACGAGTCGCGATGGCCGCTACCGTCTGGCTGCAACCCGGGACCGCTCCGGGACGCTCCTGGTCGTTGGCACGCCGACGGCCTGGCTCGCAGAAGCCGGCCGAGAAGCGGCTTTTTTCCATGCCTGGACGCTGGCGGTGGCGATTCCTCCCGGCCTGATCGGCGGCTGGCTGTTGTTGGCCTGGCTGCTGCGGCCGCTCGATCGGATCACCCGAACGGCTGAACGGATCGGGGCTGGTGAGTTTGGCGAACGGATCGATCTGGCCGCCGCCGATGTGGAAATTGCCGGACTTGCCACGACGCTCAACCTGATGCTCGACCGGCTCGATCAGGTTCGCGAAAAGCTGTCCCGGTTTGATACCAATCTTGCCCATGAAGTCCTCGGCCCGGTTCACGGCATTCTGCTCCAGACCGAAGTGGCCCTCGACAACGAGAAGAATCCCGCCGATCTGCGGCACGCTCTGACTGAGGTCCGTGTCCTCGGCCACCGGCTGGAAGTGATCTGCGAAGCGTTGCTGGCCTATGCTCGCACGGTGCTCCCAGAACCGGCGGCACTGGCCCGGCTCGATCTTGAGCCGATCATTGACGCCGCGGTAAGCCAGGTGAGCGGCCTCGCCGAGGCCG
Source organism: uncultured Pirellulales bacterium (assembly GCA_965662195.1). Taxonomy (GTDB): domain Bacteria; phylum Planctomycetota; class Planctomycetia; order Pirellulales; family UBA1268; genus UBA1268. Next base: position 10,626 of record CBFIHA010000068.1, on the reverse strand, counting down.
AGCAGGTGAAGGTTCTGACGCGATCGCGGTCGGCGGTTGTACGGGGTGAAGCCGATCTGCTTCAGCAGGTGTTTGTCAATCTGCTGACAAACGCCGTGCTGCACAGTCCGGCCGGTGCGGTCGTGGAGATCGAGGTCAGCCCGGCAGAGGATGGCATGGCGGTGCGAGTCATCGATCATGGCAGCGGCGTCAGCCCGGCAGACGCCTCGGAAATCTTTGAACGGTTTTTCTCCGGCACCCGCTCCGGAAAGCCTCAGGCCGAAGGCCGCCCGGAGCGACACGGCCTTGGCCTGGCCATCTGCCGCAGCATCATGCGGAGCCACGGCGGCGATGTGACCTATCAGCCGACACCCGGCGGCGGTGCGACGTTTGAGGCGCGGTTTCCACGGACAGCTAGAGGTCGAGGCTGAACAACGCCTCGGCCACGCCGAGGGTGGCCGCGTCGAATCGTTCCTCGCCGACGAACATGCCGCTGTTATCGAGAATCCAGGCGAAGTAGCCCCACTCGCTGACATCGAGCACCCGGAGGCGGCCGAGGTCGTCCCGGGCAGCCGCCACCAGGGTTGCCGACCCGCGGGTCAGCGGGATGTCGCCCTGCCAGTAGGCGTCGTTGCGGCTGATGCTGATCGGCTCGCCATCAGCATCCTGCACAAAAGCGAGCCCGGTGGCGGGGTTAACCAGCAGGCTGACAGCAGGTGTGGCTGCAACCACGGTGAGCGGGGGAGGCGGCGGCATGGCTGGCGATTCAGCAACGAGTAATTCCGCCACCGGACGCAGCCTGAACTTGGCTGGGCCGATCGTGATTGCGGTGCCCTCGGCGAACAGGCCCCAGTGGTTGTCACCCCCCTTCCAGGCTTCATCGGTGAAGTTGAAATAAAACATGCTGTCAAAGCGGCTGGCTGGTCCATAGACGTATTGCGTGACGCCCTCGTAATAGGCCTGCATATTCGCCGGGTTGGTCACGGCCGGGTCGCCGCCCGTCCCCTGCCAGCCGGTCTCACCCAGGATGAGTGGCGTGTCGGCGAGGCCCAAGTCGACAAGCATGCCGGCCCAGGCAGCTTCGTCGGTCCGCAGCACCTCAAGCTGTCGCTGAGGCGTCCAGCCTGGGTTGGTGCGGTTGCCGAAGAAGCCGGCGTACGCATGCACGTTGATGAAGTCGAGCGCCGCCAGCAGCCGGCCGCCGTCCTGATTCCAGAAGCTGCTCCAGGGACGAAATGTCTCGCCGGAGAAGTTGTAGGTGAGTGGCAGGTCGCTCTGCTGGCGGAAGTGAGCCACCTGGCCGAGCAATTCATCGACCGTGAGGTCGGAATTGTTCCAGTCAGCCAGCTGCTCGTTCCCCAGGCTCACGGCGAGCACATGCCGCCGATAGGGGCCGATGATGGTGAGCGCCTGATCAATCAGGTCATGAGCCGTGCTGTCGGTGCTGATCCAGATGCCGACCTGCACCTTCAGCGGCAGGGCGAGCCGGTCGATAGCCTCGAGGATCCGGCCCGTGTAGGCGTCGCCGCCCCAGGTGCGGATCATCGTGAAGCCGAGCTCGACCACCCGCTGGAGGGCACCCTCCAGCCGCTGCTGGTCGGGCAGGCTGCCAAGCGAGCCGACAGAAAAGCCGATGCCCCGGGCCGATTCCCAGAAGGCCCGATCGGCAACGGTCAGCTCGGAAACTGGTGGGCTGACGGGCGGCGACGGCTCGGGCGGCAGATCGGTCGCTGGTGGCGCGGCGGGGCGGGGGTCGACCAGGGTTTCTCCGATCACGCTGAAACTGGTCTCGGCCGAGCTGGAGTTGCCGGCAGTGTCGGTGGCGACGACGGTGAGCGTGTAGCTCCCCGGGGCCGGCGGGGCGACCAGCAGCCGCCAATGCCCATCGGCGGCGACGATGCGGCCCTCGTGCCACGCCCGGTCGCCAAAGCTGCCGTCGGGCCGGAGGTAACTGCCGCTTTCGTGCTGCAGGGCAAGCTGAATCGCAGCCACGCTGGCAGGAGCGGCTACCGTGCCGTAGATGCCGACCTCAACGCCGGACTGCATCACCACGTCAGGGGTCGGCCAGGCCAGTTGCAAGTCGGGGCTCTCCGGGCTGGCTGTGGGCGGGGCGGCGGGTGAACCTGGCGGCAGCAGGGGTGTCGCCGGCGGTGGCGGTTCTTGGGGTTCTGGCCCCATGGCCGGGTCACCTGCCGGGGGATTGGTTGGATGATCGGCAGGTGGTTCAGCTGGCGGTGTTGCTGGCAGCCCGGTGGCCGGCAGGATAGGGTTGAGGTCAATCGCCGCCGGCGTGAAGGGCTGCGCAAGGCCCCGCGGGTTGGGTCGGGCTGCGTTGCCGTCGGTGCCGGCGACGGTCGGCCACCGCAGGGCGTCGTTGACCCGCCGTTCAAAGCCGTCGTAGAGATTGCCCTCGGCGTCCCGCTCGGGCCACGGCGTGTGCACAAAATCGGCATGCATGCTCCAGCCGGGGGCATAGCCAGGCCGGTCTGCCGTCATGGCATCAGAGGTGAGCACCAGGCTGGCATCGCGGGGAATACGGCCGTAGTGAATCTGCAGTTGTAACTCGGGTAGCAGATAGGGATGGCTGCTTGGGCCGCCGTCACCGCCCCGGTCGTAAGCCATGTGATCTTTGAAGTTGCTGCCGGTCAGGCTGGCGCCGTCCCAAAACTGTGGGAACATCACCACTGCCTGGAGCGGCAGATCCTGCCATTCGTCACCCTGTGGGATGTGGTCGTACTGGGTCGTGGTGCCGATGTAGTTCCAAAAGACAACCGCTGTCGGCTGTCGCTCAGTCGGCATGGCACTGCCGGCAATGATCGACAGGCCCGCCGGCATGGCGACAATTTTTGAGGGCTCCAGCGGCTTTTGCACCGAGTAGTAGGCGATGGAACTGTCGAGCGGGTCGACAAATTCACCGGTGGTCTCATTGACGAGGCTGGGCACCCAATAGACCGAAAGGTTGTTTGCCGGCGCGGCGGCTGACTCGCCGGCGGTCATCAGGCTTTCAAGCGTGGCGTTCTCATCAACCGTGGGGTTGACGAAGAAGTCGTGGGCATGCCAGAAGTTTGGATTGCCGGGAGCCAGCAATGGGTCGACGGTGGCCCGCTTGACGAAGTTCAGCCGGCTGTGGAACTCGCCCAGCGGCATCCCGGTCGTGTCCCAGGCCGAGGGCTCGCCTGGATTGGTCAGACCGGCGCCCCAGGTCACCACATCGGAGTGGGTGGGCGTCATTGCCACACCGGCCTGTCCAGCTGTCATAGTCTCCATGGTGGTGGCGTCGGTGTCCGCGGCAGAGACATCTTCCAGCGTCATGACGGCCAGCAGCCGCTTCGGTTCAAGCGGCTCGGCCGACAGCGGCTGGCGGTTCCTGCGGTTGCGGAGTCGCCGTCGGATCGGCCGGTTCAGGCGGCGGGTGGCGGGACCGAGCAGTCGTTGCAGCAAAGAATCGATCGTGGGCGTCATGGTCGACATCCTTTTCTCTGGCCGGCAGGTGTTCGTCGAGACAGCGGTTGAGCCTGAGGCGTTCTGCCCACGCTTTCCCAAACTGTTCGATGAAACTCTGCCGGATTGCCCCTGCACGGAATCAGACGCGCGACGGTTCGAAAAAGGCAACCCTGGCGGGCCGGAGCGATTCATCCCCCGGCGGCAGCGTCGCTGCAGGAAAAGGATTTCAACTGCCGGGCAGCTCTGCTGATGGCCGCAAAAACATCGATTTTGGCCGGTTCCCGTGTGCCGCCCGAGGCTGCCCGCTGCACGAGTCGGCCGCCGCAATCAATGATGAATGGAAGATGAACGCCAACTGGTGTTCCAGCGGCAGTGTACCGGTGGTCCTCGAGCGAACTGCCTGATTTGGTTTCTGACACGGCCGGCGAAACAACCAGATTTGCAGATCTGGCAATGGAGCCAGCCGCAGGCAGAGGGCGAATGAGCGGCTCGAGGCCATCGGTTCTTGGTTGTCGGACAGCGGCTGGAATACCGACGACGCAACGGCAGCTATTGCCGCTGGCGAAACTGCCGCGGGCTGCAGCCCCGCAGGCGTTTGAAGATCTGGTTGAAGTGGGAGAGGTTCTGAAAGCCGGCCTGGCCGGCGACGGTGGTGATCGGCTGGTCGGTGCGGATGAGCAGTTGGCAGGCCTCGGCGATCTGGACCTCGTGAATCCAGCCGGTGAAGGTCCGGCCGGTCATGCGGCGGAAGAACCGGCTGAAGCCGGTGGGAGACATGCCGACGAGCGCCGCCGCCTCCGCAAGGTTTGGTGGGGCAGCCAGGTCTTCGAGAATCTGCCGGCAGATGCGATCGATGCGATCGGCGTCACGGGCCCGCGGCTGCCGGCAGAAGGCTTCATCGGCCAAGGGGCGTTCATGGCCGCAGGTGGCCAGCTGTCGTAGCACCTCAAGCAGCCGCAGCAACCGGCCCAGCGGTGAGAGTGTTTCTCCGGAAGCGATCAGTGACCTGACAACATGATCAGCACCAATGTTGAACACCAGCCCGCGGGTGGCGGCGGCGAGCAGCCGCTGGATGTCGCTGAACTCGGGCTGCGGGCCATCGACACCGGCCAGCCTCGCTGCCGCGAATTGGATGACCACCGCCCTGCTCCGCTGGGTGGGGTCGGCAGCCGACTCCCAGGTGTGCGGCAAATGCGGCCCCAGCAGCACCAGGTCGCCCGGCTCAAATCGTTCAATCGAGTTGCCCACGAACCGCTGCCCCCGCCCCGCGGTGATCAGGGTCAGCTCGTACTCGGGATGAAAGTGCCAGCGGTAAGGAAACGCCGGTAAATCGAACGTCAGCCAAGCGAATGACTGGCCGGCTGACGGGGTGATTGTTTCGCGGAGCGGAAGCATCGAACGAACTGCCGAGAGAAACCTGCCGGCCGCAGACGTTTGCGTCGCAATTTGGCAGGTTTACACAGCAAAGTCTATCTGTGGGCCAAAAAACCATCGGTTTTGGCTAATACACGTGGAGTTTTCGAGCTGGGCCACAGGGTAGTTTCGAGGCCTCGCAGAGCGACTCTGGTTCCGTCATGAGTCTGTTGCCGCCGCTTTTCGATCACAACTTTTCAATCAGCCGAGGTTTCCAGTCATGTCTGATCCTGTTGCAGCAACCTCCCCCACTGCGTTCCCGTTGCTGGACGAGCCCTATGCCGTCACTGCCGCGCAGCAGGAGCAGTTCCGGGAAGACGGCTTCATCAAGCTCAGCCAGGTCTTTGATGCCGAGACGCTAAGCTTCTTTGAACATGAAATCACAGCCCTCACCTTGGCCAACAACCCCCAGGCCAACACGGCGATGGCTGACCGCGACACCTATTCAAAAGCGTTCATCCAGGTCGGCAATCTCTGGCAGAAGGGGCCAGAGGCCAAGCGGTTCACCTTTTCACGACGGCTGGCTGGCGTCGCGGCGGCGCTGCTGGGCACCAGGGGCGTCCGGCTCTGGCACGACCAGGCACTCTACAAGGAACCTTCGGGTGGTTTCACGCCCTGGCATGCCGACCAGCAGTATTGGCCGATGGCCAGCAGCCTGTCGGTGACGGCGTGGATTCCCCTCCACGCCGTGCCGCTGGAACAGGGACCGTTGTCGTTCGGCCGGGGCAGCCACCGGAAGCGGATCGGTCGTGACCTGGCGATCTCGGATGAGTCAGAGCAGCTGATCCGAGACGAGATCTGGCAGCAAGGCGTCGTCGAGGTGACCGAGCCCTATGCCTTGGGCGACGTCTCCTTTCACCTTGGCTGGACGCTCCACCGGGCCGGTCCGAACACGACCTACCAGCCACGCAAGGTCCACACGGTGATCTACATGGACATCGACATGCGGCTGGCCGAGCCGAAGAACCCCAACCAGCAGCTTGATCATGAAAAGTGGACGCCTTCGACCGCGGTCGGCGAGATCATGGACGACCCGCTCAATCCAGTGCTGTATGAGGCCTGAAGGAGGCCGGTCAGTCGCCTGCGACAAACAGTGCCAGTTCAGCCGTCAGGCCCGGTCCGAACGCCATCGCCACACATGTCTCGGCTGCTGCTGACCCGCACCTGTCCGGTTGGGCGTCTGTGGCGAAGAGCCGCTCGAGAATAAACAGGATCGTGCTGCTCGACATGTTGCCGTGCTCGCCGAGGATGCCGCGCGAGGCTGCCAGGTGGCCAGGGCTCAGGCCGAGGGCAGCTTCAACCGCCGACAGCACCCGCGGGCCACCGGGGTGGACTGCCCAGTGCCCGACATCGGCTCGGCTGAGGTTCCGCCGAGCAAGCAGATCATCGACAAGGCCGGGCAAGGGGCCGGCGATGCTACCGGGCACCTCCGCCGACAGCGTCATCTCGAAGCCGTGGTCACCGATGGTCCAGCCCATCTGGTCGGCGGTCTCCGGCAGCACGGCTGAGGCCTGATCGACCAGCCGCCAATGCCGGCAGTCGGTGGCGGCCGTTGACCGGCCCACCACAGCACCGGCCCCGTCGGCAAAGATGCTGTTGGCCACAATCGAATCAGCTGCGGCCCCGTACTGAAAATGCAGGCTGCAGAGTTCGACACAGACCACCAGCACAACCGCGTCTGGTTTGGTCGCGGCAAACGCGTCAGCGGCACGCAGGGCGTTGAACGCCCCGTGGCAGCCCATGAAGCCGACGTGCGTGCGGGCCACGTCAGCGGGTAGCCCAAGCATTCGGCAGAGTTCGAGGTCGATGCCTGGGTTGGCGAACCCCGTGCACGAACAGGTGACCAGATGAGTGACCTGGCTGGCAGTGCAATCCGATCGGGCGAGAGCCCGCTCAGCGGCGGTGACTGCCAGGGGGCCGGCCTCGGCGGCATACCGGGCCATCCGCTCAGAGGTGGGCGGCCCGGCGTCGTCGGCATCCAGAGCGGGCGGGAAGAAGCTCTGCAGAAACGGCTGATCACCCGGCGGCTCGAGGAGCACCGATCCCCGCTGGTCGATCTGCGTCTGCCGGTAAATTGCCGAGAGGGTGCGTTCGCGGGTTGCCCCGGCACCTGCCAGCGTGCCCGCCAGAGTGGCGGCGTCCTGTGCATCTGCATGCCTGCGTGACCGACGGGGTGTTCGAGCAACGCGTTGCAGGCGGTGGCGTGACGTTTCACGCGGCCCGGCCTCTGACTGCATCAGATCTGGCAGCTGTGAGCCAACGGGTACGGCTGCGGCTGGTGCGCCGGTTTTGCCGGAAGGGTTTTCTCGGCCGTGAGGCCGCCGCTGACATGCTCACCTGGCAGCACAGCGGATTCTCCGTTGATGCCAGCGTTCGGATCTCGCTTGCTGACCGGGACGTGCCGGGGTACTTCCAGAGTCTGGAGCATCTGCTGCGTTCCTGTGCCCGGCCGGCGTTTGCGCTAGATCGGCTGTCAGTCGTGCCAGGCACAGGCAACAGCCCTGAGCGGGTTCGCTACACCCTGCCTCGGCACAAGCGCGGGAACTGGGTCGGCCTTGGACGCTCACGCAAGCCGACGCGGCCCGGGGCCAGCGGTGTCATCGAGCTGACGCCCTTTGAGTTTCTTGACCGGCTGGCAGCGCTGATCCCACCGCCCCGGCGGCACCGGCACCGGTATCACGGGGTGTTTGCGCCGAACCACCCGCTGCGGCAGGCGGTCACGGCGCTTGCCGTCGGGAATATCGACAAGCAGCGGGACGCGAACGCGGTTGAGCATGACGGTGTCTCGGATGCCGCGGGGAGTGGCTGCTGCGGTTCGGCTGGAACCATCGATACAAAGCCTTGCCACCACGACACGTCGCGTATTGCCTGGGCGAAGCTGCTGGCGCGGGTGGGTGAGGAGTTTCCACTGGCGTGCCCCAACTGTGGTGGTGCTATCCGGCTGATCAGCTTTATCACCGACCAGGGGCCGATCCGGAAAATCCTGACGCATCTTGGCGAGCCGCTGGAGCCACCGCATGTGTCACCAGCGCGGGGGCCGCCGGTCGATTTGAGTGAGCTGGCGCAGTCCCAGGGTGCTGGGGAGTTCGAGCAACCATCACCCGATGATCTGCCCATGATCGACATTCATCACCGCTGAGAGCCGGTGCCATTCCTTCGCGACGCTCGCTCCTGTTGCCGCATTGAAGGCGATTCGGAAGCGGTCTGCGCCGATGGCAGGAATCTCCGCATGGTCCCGCTCTTTCTCACCTTTTTCTACCATTCACGAGGCAAGTGAGAACGCGACTTGCCCGCAAAAGGGAGCCGAAGCCAACTGTTCGGCTGTTCCTGGCAGATGCTACGTTTGCGAAAGTGCCGTTGACCGTCCTATCCTTGATCGGCGCCTAATTCCGGTCATCATCACGGAGCATTCTGACTTACAGGTCTTCTAGCGGCATTGCCGCGAAAGGAGGCCTGTTATGGCGAATGTACTGAAGATGACCAGCCAATGCGCCGATTTTCCCGGCCGGGACTGAACCGGCGCTGGCTGGTTTTGAACCGCCGACCGGTCTGAGGGGGCCGTCCGGGGCCGGTGCTGGGCCACCGTCTCGGACATCTTCACCTACGACTGACCCGCTCCTCCCGCCTAACACTATTCTGAATCGCCCAATCCATCCCAGGGGTCACCGGGCAGCCGACTCACCAAGACGCTGTGCACCCGAGTCCATGCCTTCGTCGGTTCGTACACGATACCGGTTCGGAGCAGTGGCGGGACGTCGTTCAAGAAACGCGACTCGGCGATCTTTACGGTCATATTTTCCTCGAACTGCGCTCGGGTGACCGGCGTGTCGTTGAACGTCATGTATGCAGCAAACGCCTCGAGAAGGCGCTCACTGTCAAACTCCGGATGTCCAATCGCCATGTCGAGGTCGAAAAGGTCGCGGCCCTTCTTTCGCTGGTAGAGCGCTCTCAGCTTGGTTCCCATCAGCTCGGGAAGCGTGTACGTGGCAATCTCGGCAGAACCCGAAAACCAGTTGTTGGCGACCTCGAAGGAACGGTGTGCGAAGCCGTGAACGGTAAAGTGTTCCCGGGTGTTGATCTCCAGCTTCACGCGCGACCGAACCACCGGCGCCATCGTTGTTTCGAAACGATACAAGAGGGTGAACCGCCCCTTGCCAACCTTCCAGTTCGGCTGGCCCAGCCAGGGATCGAGGACGTCACGGATCTCGTCGATAAGCGGCCCGATCGGTGCCGCGGTCCGCTGCACGAGATCGATATCCTCGGAGTAGCGTCCGGGCGTCACGAAGAAGAGTTTGTGCAACGCGGTGCCGCCTCGAAACGCTGTTTGTTCAGCAATGCTTGGGCGGCTGAACAACTCCACCAACATCCGCGAGAGGATGAGGTCTTGCTCGACCTGCCAGTCCTCGCCCCAGGGCGCGGTTTTCCGAAATGCCGTGATATTTGCCTTGGGAATCACAAGTCGGACTCCACTTCGTCGTTCACGATAACTCGCCAGCGTCGGTCAAGCGGCGCATTGGCCGTCTCGAACGCGTGCGTGAGAGGTGTGGGGAGGAGCCGCTTCCCCTGAAGCGTCTCCTTCAGAGCATCCGCGAGAGGTGCCTCTTCCATCAGATCGAGGAGCCAGCCGAGCCGCTGGACATCGCTCCGTGCCACGCGTTCGGCGCCTCTCGCGAGATCATCAGGGTTGATCTTTTCGGCGAGTTCGGCGAGTACGGTCGCAATGTTGCTCCAGGAGCCGCACGCTGCCGAAAAGTGAACCAGATCGAAAGCCGTCGTCGCCGGCGTCGAGACCACCATGCTTCCCGTCTCAGTTTTCATCGACTCGGTTGCCGCGGTATCGATGAGATTACTGAAATGGAACTCGACCCGAATCCGACCAACCTGAACGTCGTGTTCGACGGCATCGGTGACGACTTGAAACGCGATCGGCTGCTGATGACCTGCACCATGCAGTGCGGCGGCAGTAAGGAGTCCGACGTAGTACTGTCGCCCGCGATGTCGCATCAGTTCGTCGATGAACCAGCTCGCCGGCGGGCTCCCCGCCGCCCGATACTCTCGAGGCACCACGACGAAGAATTCACGGCGCGGGCTGACGATCGAGCCACCTTTTTTAAGGCGGTAGAGAGTCATTTTGACTGCCGAGGCAGAGGCGCCGGCCACAGCCTCTGCGTCCGCCCGCGTGAACACATACCGACCCTGTTCCGGCAGCGACTCTACCCACTTGTGCAAAATTCCCGGACTCGCCATTGCTAACTCTTTTTAACAGGGTAACGCTATGCGTAACTTTACGCAAACGGCTCATCCATCAAGAATAGCCCGCTCAATGGCACTTCCTCAATCGTTTTCCGGCCGGTGAGTCGCGAGCGGGTGCGGTAGCCCACGACTTCCGGACTGCGGGGCGGGCGGGATAATGAGCCCCCGGAGGACCGAGAAATGCCAAGAAGAGACCGGAGTCAGCCTTCCAAGGCGAAGGTGTATTCAGACGAGTTCAAGCGGAACGCAGTGCAGCTTGTCACCGAGCAGAATTATTCGATCGCAGCAGCCGCGCGTGCTGTCGGCGTGAGTGAGCCGAGCCTGCGGCAGTGGGTCGGCAAGCACGGCGGCACATCTGGCGAGACCGGTCCAGCGTCCACGCTGGAAGAGTTGAGGGAAGAGAACAAGCGGCTGAAACGAGCACTCAAGCGGGCCGAGATGGAGCGTGAGATCTTAAAAAAGGGTATTCAGCAGAATTTGTGGGTAGAAAGTCCGAGTTTTGCGGCGGGGCTCTGCCCCGGACCCCGAGGTTTTTGA
>CBFIHA010000067.1:0-20703 GCA_965662195.1 uncultured Pirellulales bacterium | reverse complement strand
AAGGGTATCGAGCAGTGCCCCCACTTCGCTATCGAGCCGCGAGATCATCGCCGCGTAGGCTGCTCGCGGCGTGAAGTGTGGCGTGTAGCCACCGCGACTGCGGGTAAAGGGCGGATCCTTCCAGCCGAGAGCCAAATAGGGCTCAAGTTCTTGATCGGGTACATGGAGGGCCACATGCGGAATGGTCGAAGGATAATAAAGAAAGAAGGGCCGGCCACGGTTGGTTCGCAGAAAGTCAATCGCTGCGGCGTGGATCCTGTCCGGGGCGTAGTCGGTTCCCTTGAACTGTGCGTAGCTCGCGGGATCATTCGGATCGGCAGCCTTCGCGAGACCGGCGTGCCCTGGCACGGGTGGCTTGTTGGTCAACGGAATCCGCTGGTCGTCGTCCCAGAGATAGCTGGGATAGTAGCTGTGGGCATGGGCCTGGCAGTTGTACCCAAAGAAATGGTCGAATCCCTGCTTCAATGGCTCACCACTTGAGCCGGGCCCACCGAGACCCCACTTGCCGAATCCACCAGTTGCATACCCAGCGGCTTGCAGCAGTTCGGCAATGGTCTGCTCGGCAGCCGGGATGGGCAGTTGGCCCTCGGGTGGTGTTGAGCGATTGTCACGGACAAAGGCATGGCCGGGGTGCTTGCCAGTCAGCAGCACGCATCGTGATGGGGCACAAACGGCGTTGCCGGCATAGTGACGGGTCAGCCTGACACCCTCCGCTGCCAGCTGATCGATTCGCGGTGTACGGATGAGTTTCTGGCCGTAACAGCCCAGTTCTTGATAGCCAAGATCGTCGGCCAGAATAAAAAGAACGTTTGGCGAACGCGATCCGGCAGCAGCCGATGGGGGCAGTTCTTCAATAGTGATGTCCTTGAAGCGAACCTCAGCCACAGCGTTGCCATGGATTTGTAGCGCGATGATGCCGTCGGCCGGCAGTCCCGGCTCGGGCTCGGTGTAATCGACCGTCTGGGTCCCATTCACCCAGAGTTGCACCCGAGCCCCTTCGGCCCGAATCCGGTAGTCGTGCCATTCACCGGGCCGCGAAACCTTTTGAAGCACCTCCTGCAACGGCTGGGCCAGCATCCGCTTCCGACGTGACTCGTCGTAGAGGGCGCCGTCGTAACCGTGACCAAAGTCAGCCTGATAGCCGATCACCTCGTGGCTGCCAGGAATCCGCTCGCTGCGAAACTGAATCCCTGAATTCACAAAGCCATCGGTGCCAGTAAGCCTGATCTTCAGCCGCAGCTCAAAGTTGCCGTACCGCTTGGTCGTGCAGAGAAAATCATTCTTCTGCTGTTTTTTATCGAGTGATCCGGCAACGATCTCCCCGTTCTCGATCCGCCAGACAGTAGCGGTATCACCTTCCCAGCCCGCAAACGTCTTGCCGTTAAAAAGTGGCACCCCAGCGGCCTGAATCTCCGGCGATAACAGTCCCGCCAGCAGGAGGCTGAGCACCGCGAACGACCGCACTCGTTTGGTTGAGGAAAATCTACTCATGACCAGAACTCCCGCTCCGGCCGCTTTTTCAGGCCGTTTGCCTCGGCATCAGGCTTCCCGTTGCTGGTGAATGTCTCGGTGGCCGGGTCAAAGCCGAGGGTGCGGCCAAGAATCCAGGAGAGGGCTGCGGCATGGCTGACCACATGGCTTCGCCGCATGATGGCCGGATTGCAGACTGGCTGCTGTCGACTCTTCACGCAGTCAAAGAAATTGCGGGCATGCAACGAGGCGTCGGTACCCCGAATTCGCTTGTAGCCCTCGCCCAGTTCTGCCTGCAACGACTCCGGAGTGATGTCGATGTCACCTTCGTCACCGGTCGAGATCATGCCCTCACTGCCGATGAACTTCACCGGGCAGGTCCCCAGTTTGGTGTTCCAGCGGGGACCACGGTCTTTGAAGGGATCCTCCAGAAAATCAAGGACCAGCGTCACGCCGTCGGCGTAGCGGCAGACGATGTTTTTGTCAGAGGGTGTGAACTCCACCGGCCCGGTGTTGTCGTACCTCCCCGCCCACTGGCAGAGATCGACCGTGTGGGCTCCCCAGTCAAGCAGTTTGGCTCCTGACTCAAAGTCGAAGTAGCCGCGCCAGCGGCGCTTGATGACATACTCGCCGTTGTAAGGCCGCCAGGGGCAGGGCCCCAGCCAGAGGTTCCAGTCGATTTCTTCTGGGTCGGGTGTCGGCTCGGCCGGCAGCCAGTCGTTATTGAGCAGGGGCGTGTAGACAGAGGCGTGCAGCTCCTGAAGCTGGCCGAGCTTTCCGGCGTGGACGAGCTTGACCGCCTGCTGAAAGTTGGGCACGCTCCGCCGCTGGGTGCCAGCCTGGAAGATCCGGCCGGTTCGGTTCATTGTCTCGTCGATCTGCCCGCAGATGTCGATGGTCAGGCCGCAGGGTTTTTCGCAATAGACATCCTTGCCAGCTTCGGCCGCCATCATCGCCGCCTTCCCGTGCCAGCGATCGCCCGTCGCAACAATGACGCAGTCGATGTCGTCCCGGGCGAGCAGTTCCCGCAGATCGCCAGTGGTGGTGCAATCGGTGTTGCCATAGGTCTGGTCGATGAACTGCTTGCCTTCCCGGCGACACCGCTTCTGGATGTCAGCGACCGCCACTGCCTGAACGTCGGGAAACTTGAGCATCTCGGTCAGGACATACTTGCACCGCGGGCCAAAGCCAATCACTCCGAGGGTCAGCCGTTCACTCGCTGCCGGCGTGCCGGGCTCAAGCCCCAGCGCCCGGGCTGAGACGACCGTCGGCACCGCCACCGTCCCGGCTACCTGAGCGGCGGTGGCCAGAAACTCACGACGAGATGGAGCCTGACCGGCCTCTACCGGTCGGCTTGTCCGATGAGCGGGTTGCAGGCGAGACGTCATGAATGTGCTCCTTGAATGCTATCGATACAGAAGGGTTGGATACTCCGGCATTCCGACTGGAATGGTAATGTATCGGTAGAAGGCTGCTTAGTTTCGCCACCGGACATCACCACGCTATAGCCATTCTCAGATCCATGCTGGCTGTGTTTTGACCGCGCTGATGACATTGTGTGCGTGGCTATCAGTCCGATCGCTTTCGGCTTCCGGTAGTTCTCAGCCCGTTGACGAGGTCGGGGGTGCCCCCGACCGGCTGGCTCAGTAACCTTGCTGGTACTGTCGCAACAGGGCCTGGGTGCCCTGATCCCCATGGCCGGCAGCATCGAGGGCTTTGTATAACCGCGCAGCCACCGCCAGACCGGGCAGCGTAAGGCCCGTGGCCTCAGCCTCCTCGCGGGCCAGGTGAATGTCCTTCACCAGATGCCGCACCAGAAAGCCGGGAGCGAAGTCGCCTGCCAGTGCTCTCGGGGCGAGGTTCGTCAGGCCCCAGCTGCCCGCGGCACCGCCGCTGATGACCTGCTGGACTGCGGCAGCATCAAGGCCACCGGCCTGGGCGGCGGCCAGGGCTTCACACCAGGCCACCATACCGACCGCCACCGCGACCTGATTGGCCAGTTTGCACCGCTGACCACTTCCTGCCGGCCCCAGCCGGGTGACCGACTTGCCCAGCAGCTCAAGCAGTGGGCGGGCCCGTTCAAATGCTTGCGAATCGCCACCCGCCATGATCACCAGCGTGGCGTTGCGGGCACCGACATCCCCGCCCGAGACCGGTGCATCGACCGCGGTCAGCCCCCGCACTGTGGCTGCGGCGGCGATTCGTTCGGCCAGCCGTGGGCTCGAGGTGGTCATGTCGATCAGCAGACTGCCGGCTGCCGCGGCAGCAATGATGCCGGCAGCACCGCCAACCCCGAAGTAGACCTGCTCAACATCGCTCGGCAGGCCGAGCATCGTGAGCGTTACTTCAGCTGCCGCGGCTGCTGCCTCCGGCGTGTCGTGCCACTGGGCCCCGCGGGAGATCAGCGGCTCCGCCTTTGATCGGGTACGGCTGTGAACATGCAGGGGATGGCCTGCTGCCAGCAAGTGGCCGGCCATGCTCGAACCCATAATGCCGGTGCCAATGAAACTGACGGGGGTCGCCATGCACTGCTCCCTGTTTCAGACTTTGCACAGCCACCGCTGCGGCACTGATGGCAGCATACCGAAGCTGCCGACGACCGGTGGCAGAAGTCGCCTATTCCGGCACTGGGGCCGGCAGCTGCAGCTGCTCGATCGGCGGGGCCAACAGCCGCAGCACATCACCGCTGGTGTCGACTGAATCGAGTGAGGTGTCAGCCGCCTTGATGTCTGCGTCGGCCTTCCAGTATTCCTGCCGGGCGGCGACCTCGAGCAGTTCGGCGTCGAACTTGGCCTGCTCACGGAGGGTCACCCGCAGAATATCACTCCGGCCCAGCCGGAACTGCTCCCGCTCAGCCTCGGCCACCAGGGCCGCCAGCTCCTCCTGCAGCAGCGTCTGCCGGTGAAACTCAAAGGCCCGCTCCAGCTTCGAATAGGCATCCTGCACCTCGGCCCGGATCTGGTCGTAGGTGTAGTCGAGCTGCTGTTCGATCTGAATTAATTGTGAGTCAACCGACTGGAGCCGGCCGCGGGCATTCCGTCGCTGGGCCGGCATCTGAAAAACCAGCGAGGCCTGGAGCACCTGCCGATTCAGGCCAAAGGGTCCGGAGAGTGAACTCTGGCCGGCACCGGCGTCTTGGTTGCCGAGAACCTGGGCATCGATGCCCGGCTTCATGTCGTTGGCGGCAAGCTTCCGCTCGACAAACAGCTTTTGCCGCTTCAGCGCCAGCTGCCGGAACTCAGGCCGTGAGGTGAGCGCCAGGGAGAGCGACTCTTCAAAAAAACTGACCGTCGGCTGGACCGGCTCTGGCAGGGGTGTCATCCGCCGCGGGCCGGCCAGCACCGGCTTGCCCCGATCATCCCGCAGGAACAGCGAAAGGTCGATCGTCGACTGCTGCACCGCCCGGTCGGCCTGCACAATCAGGCCACGGCGGAGGGCGATGTTCTTCTGGTTGTCAATTCGCTCAATATTGGCCATCACGCCCCGCTCGACCCTGGCGGCAATCTCACCATCCCGTCGAACCGCCAACTGCTCCAGCCGCTCGGTCGCCTTCTCCCGTTCACCACTGCCGAGCCAGATCCAGTACGACCGCGCGGCGGCCAGCATGTAGTCGAGCCGGCTGCGCACAATCGTCGGCTCGGCTAGCCGCCGGTCGATACGGGCCTTGTCGCGGCCTCCGCGAGCGGAGTCGATGGCCCGGTCGCGGGCCAACGGCATGGTCAGTCCGCCGCGAAATTCACCTGCATCAGCGGTCAGCTGTCCCAGGTAATAGGTCGGAAAATTCCCCAGGCCCGTGCGATATCCACCAAACACCTGCATGCCACCCCGCTGCAGCAGCTGCGAGAGGCCGAAGTTCGACTGATAGCTTTCGTAGGTGCCCGGGGACAGGGCATTGCCGGACATGTCGATGTTGGTGTCGAAGGCCCCCATCGCCGATGTCACCCGGCCAGCAGCAACACCCCGTTCCTGCTCGATTGCCCGCAGCAGCGGATAGTGCCGCCGCACACTTTCGAGCACCTCACCCAGGGTCAGCGGCTCTTGGCGGTTATCAATTGGGAGGTCACCCGGCAGCACCATCTGCCGGACCGGCTCTAGTGGCGGTGAGGCGGGGGCCGCTGGCGGAATCACGATGTCACCTGCCGGCAACGGCAACGGCTCAACTGCCCAGCCTGTGGCCAGACCGAATCCGCAGGCAGCGATGCAGAGGGCCAGCCGTTTCACCGTTTTCACCCAACCTTGATCTTGGGGGCCTTGGGCTTGCCCTGCTTCGACTTCGGGGCCGGCGCGAGCACCGGCGGGAAGCCATTGAGTCGTCGCCAGATCTCGAAGCCGAGCGTGACCCGGTTGAGGAATACCCAGCCGATCACCTGATTGCCCTGCCGCAGAAATTCGGAGTCGGGCCAGGTATCGCCCGGCATGACGGCATCGGGCTCGACCAGAATCCGGCACTGGCCTGCCATGCCACTGGCGGCATCGACCTGCCTGATTCGGCCACCGAAGGTGCCGATCGCCGTTTCGGGCCAGCCGGAGAACTGGACCGCGGGCCAGCCTTCGAACTGCAGCCGCACATGGGGCATCTCGCCGGCACGGTCGCGATAGGCCAGCACGATCGGTGCATCGACGCCGTCGAGAAAAAGTTCGGCAACCCGGTCGCTGGTGTCGGGCACGATTGTGCACAGTTCATCGCCTTCTCGTACGTACTGCCCGCCCCGGCTCACGTTGGCTGCCACCCGGTAGACGACCCCGTCACAGGGAGCCACCACCCGCCGTGCCTTGAATCGTTCAATTCGATTGTCGATCTCTTGAATGTCCCGCTCGACGGAGAAGAGATCCTGTTCCGCCTGCCGGGCATTGCTGTGGGCCACAGCGATTGCCGAGAGGCCCGCTGCATCAGCCTGGACAATGTTGGCCTCGGCGGTGAGCAGGGCCGCCTGGGCGCGGGACACCTGTGCGTCCGCCTGCTGGGTGTCGGTGACGGCCCGGTCAGCCCGCATCCGGGCCTCATCCCGCGACAGTTTGCTCTCCAGGCCTCCGAAACGCGGGTTGGTGAACAGGTCATCGAACATCTCATAGCGGTTGAGCTCGAAGTCACGCGAAAAGGTCGCGTTGGCCTTCGCCTGCTCCGCCACGTCGATTGCCTTAGCGGCCGCATCTCGGTTTGCCTCCGCTGCCCTGATTGCCGCCGCTCGAGCCGCTTCTTGCGCATTAGCCGCCGCCTGCAACTCGGCCAACTCCTGTCGAGCCGCCTCGAGCCTCCCGGCCAGAAACCGACGTTGCGCCTCCAGCCGGTCCGAAAGCGCAGGATCGTTATCTTCGATATCGACCAGCAGATCGTTCATCTTTACGCGGCTTCCCTCAACCACATGCCATTGATCGACCTGCCCGGAAACCCGGGCGGTCAGCACCTGCATCCGCTCCACGGGGGAATAGGCAACAATCGTGCCCCGGCAGATCACTGTCTGCTGCCAAGGCACGAGGGCGAGGGCAAATGGGATCGCCAGGAATGTCAGGAAAACGAGGCGGGCCAGCCAACGCACCGGCCGCGGCGTGATGGTGTGGGCAAGCGATGCCCGGTTCTGCGGGCTATGTTCGGGCCGGCGGGACCCACGGTTTTTTAAGTTCACGTCCATTCCACCACCCTGTCACACCGCTGGCGGATATCACTGCGGGCGGTCACTACCACCAGCGTCCAGCCTGCCTCAGGATCAAAAATGGCATCCAGCAGATTCGGACAGGCCTCGACGGCGAGTGCGTCGAGCATGCCCACAATCAGGAGCAGCCGGGGCTGCCCGGCGATTGCCCGGGCCACGGCCAGCCGGGCGATCTCGTTGTTCGAAAACGGCTGACCATCTGGATTGAGCAGCGTCTGCATCCCATCTGGTAGCCGAGCCACGCGATTGGAAAGCCCGACCAGGTCGAGCGCCCGGCGAATCTGCGATGCAGACAGCCAGGTGCGACCGAGACGGATGTTCTCCTCAATGGTGCCGGCAAAGACCTCCGCTCGTCCCACGTAGGCAACCTGCTGCCGGGTGACGGCCAGATCAAGCGATTGGGCGTCAATGTGGTCGTACTCGAGCAACCCCTCCTGGGGAAGCCGCAGCAGGCCGAGCGTCTCGAGCAACTCAGTCTTGCCCCCGGCGCCGACCACCGCCACCCGCTCGCCGGGAGCCAGTTCCAACCGGCGGATCCGTCCATCGTAGCCGGGCAGTTCGGCCACCACGGCCAGCGGCCCCCCCTCGTCCAGCCGCTCACCCGAGATCGGCTCCGGCGGCAGTTTGTCAAGAATGCCCAGTTTATCGAGTGTCGCCTGCAGGTCGTAGAAGATTTCGACGTACTTGCCGATCTTCGATAGCGAGGCGAGGACCAGCGTGACAATCAGCTCACTGGCCACCAGCTGCCCCAGCGTCAGCTGCCGATTGATCACCAGCCAACCGCCCAGCCCCAGCAACACCGTACTACCGACCGCCTCGAGCATCAGGGCAAAAAGTGTCTGCCGCCAGATGATCGAAAAGTGCCGCTTGCGGGCCGAAAC
This sequence comes from uncultured Pirellulales bacterium, assembly GCA_965662195.1. GTDB lineage: Bacteria > Planctomycetota > Planctomycetia > Pirellulales > UBA1268 > UBA1268. The sequence goes on along the minus strand of CBFIHA010000067.1, from coordinate 12,701 downwards.
GTAACGGTCAGCCAGGATGTCGGCCCGGTCGATCGCCAGCATCGCCCCCTCGCCGCTGCGAAAGGTGTGGGGGCAGCGGGCGATCTCCTCGAGCCAAGCGGCCATGTCAAACTTGGCATAGCTTTCTGCGATGCTCGACTTCACACCACCAATCCCGAGGCCGACCAGCATGAACACGACCAGGCCGGCTAGCACCAACGCAAAGGTGAGCAGATAGGGATGATAGAAGCCGAGCACAACCAGGCCGACCATCGTCATCATGATGATGCCGATTCCCTCGACCAGCAGCGTGGCGATCGACTTCTGACCTGACGAAACCTCGAAGAAACGGTTGACGATGTCAGCCCGGTTGGCGTGATCGAACGAGGCGATGCTGGTCCGGCTGAGCCGGTCGGCAAATGCGAGTGCCGTTCGGGCAAACAGCCGCCGCTGCAAGCACTCAGCGACATAGGTCTGCATCGCCCGGAGTGACGCCGAGACGAAGAGCAGCCCGAACATCACCATCGCCAGCACAAAGACCGGCCACAGGAGGATGCCAAAGGCGACGGTATTCACCAGCGCCTCGATCGCGGCCGGGGCAACCAGCGACAGCAGCCCCACGCCGAGCGCGAAGGCCAGCAGCGTGAAGACGTCTGTCCACTCCAGTTGCAGGAGTTCGGTCAGCCGTTTCCAGGGACGCTTACCGGCCGGCATGGCTGTCCGGCGCCGGTGGCCGGCCTGCTCCGGTGCGGGGGGTGGGGCTGCCACCGCGTTTACCATGGTCTGCCTCCGGGGCTCACGCTGAAGAGCGGCCGGGCAATCCGCCGGTTGGCCCGGCGGCGGGCGATCCGGCGGGCCACTGTGTGGCCCGCCCGCGTGGTCGCCCGATCGACCGCGACCTCCCAATTGACGTCGGCCACCTCAGCTACCACGTCACCACCCTCTCTGAGCCGCACCACGATGCGGCAGCTCTTGTCGAGCCCACCGCGGGGGCCGTTCTGATCCTCCAACACCACCTGCACCCGCTGGATGTGGCCGCTGAATCGCGCCAGGGCAAACTGCAGCCTTCGCTCAATGTGGGCAACGCAGGCAGCGGACACTCGACCACCAACTTGTTTGAGTGACCAGATCATAGCACTTCTCCCCGAAAAACCCGAACTGTCCGTGGGCGGTGAGCCGTTTCACCACCCTTCTATCGACATGATTAGGAGGGATGGATCACTTCGACACACAAGAATGTTCCGATAGAATCCATAGAAAAACTCTATGTATTGAGGGCTCGATGAACTGGCTGAATTACCACCATTTACTCTACTTCTGGACCGTCGCCCGGGAGGGCAGCATTGCCGCAGCCTGCCGCCGCCTGCACCTCACCCAGCCGACAGTTAGCAGCCAGCTGAAGCAGCTCGAGCAGTCGCTGAAGGCCAAGCTCTTCGACCGCCGGGGCCGGTCACTCGTGCTGACCGACACCGGCCGCACGGTCTATCGCTACGCGGATGAGATCTTTTCCCTGGGCCGGGAACTCACCGATGCCGTCGCCGGGAGGGTCACCCGCGATGGCCTGCGGCTGGTGGTCGGCGTGGCCGACACGCTCAGCAAGTTGATTGTGCATCGGCTGCTGATGCCGGGGGTGCGGCTGGCCGGGGAGGACGTGCTCGTCGCCTGCATCGACGGCGACCCCGACCGGCTGTTGGCTCAACTGGCCCTGCACGAACTCGATGTTGTCATCAGCGACTACCCGGCCAATCCCCGACTGGGCATGCGGGCCTTCAACCATTCCCTTGGCGACTGCGGCGTCAGTTTCTTTGCCCGGTCTGATATCGCCCGGCGGCTCAGGCGGGGCTTTCCCCGGTCGCTCGACGGTGCCCCGATGCTACTGCCAGCGGGGAATGCCGCCCTGCGGTCGGCGGTCGACCAGTGGTTTGACAGCCTTGGCATCCGGCCCCTGGTTCGGGGAGAGTTCTCCGACAGTGGCCTGCTTAAGGCCTTTGGCGCCGAGGGGGAAGGCGTGTTCCTCGCGCCGACTGCAGTCGAGGCCGACGTCCGCCGAATGTATCGGGTCAGCGTGATCGGCCGGGACGAACAGCTGCGGGAGCGGTTTTACGCCATCTCAGTCGAGAAGCGGCTGGCCCACCCGGCAGTTGTGGCCATCACCAAGGCCGCCCGGCTCAGCCTGGCTGGCGTGGCAGGATGACGCCGGATTTCCACCCCCTTCAACCAGAACCCAGCTCTCTCAGACCACAAACCTGTGGATAAAGTCATCGCAAGATTCGTCTTGCCCACTGGGGGACGGTACGATTCATTTGGTCTCTGACTCAATCCACGCTGTAGAAGACGCTTGCACGCAATGACAAAGCATCACTTCACCGTTGTTCTCGAGCGGGAAGACGCTGGAGGATTCCACGCGTTTTGCCCCGCCTTAAAAGGCTGCCACTCCGAGGGCGACACGATCGATGAAGCGGTTGCCAACATGCGGGAGGCGATCGAACTCTACCTTGAAAGCCTCGCTGCACGGGGCGAGGCGATTCCGGTTGAAGATCTGCTGATCAAACCGGTTGAGGTAGCAGTATGAGCCGACTTCCCGCGGTTTCGGCCCGGGAATTCGTTGCGGCGGCTCAGCGAGCAGGATTTGTCCTCGACCGGCAAAAGGGCAGCCATGCGGTTTTTGTCCGCACGACCGAGCACGGCACGACCACTCTCGTGGTCCCGATGCACAAGGGCCGCTCCTTGAAGCGCGGAACTCTTCACGGATTGATCGACGACATGGGCCTTACCAAGGAGGAATTCCTCGACCTCCTCTGACCTCTGAAGACGAGCGAGGAAACACCCGCTCGGTCCATCCCCTCGTGAGCGGTCAGTTATGACCGCAGTTCCGTCAGTGGCCCGGTGCTGGAGCCGAAGGCGTCGGCATCGAGGCCCAACTGCTGCAGGACGGTGACGAACAGGTTGGAGAGCGGCAGGTTGTCGTCGTGCGGGAAGGCGAGGTGGCGACCGTGCCGGAAGCCACCGCCGGCCAGCAGGATCGGTAGGTTGGTGTTGTCGTGGGTGTTGGCATCCCCCAGGTTGCTGCCAAAGAGCACCACCGTCCGGTCGAGCAGCCGCTGGTCCCCCTCGCGGCGTTCGGCCAGCATGGTAAGCAGGTCGGCCAGCAGGTCGAGCTGGTGATGATCGGCCTGCTCGAGCTGCTCGAGCTTCTCCGCCGATTGACCGTGGTGGCTGAGGTTGTGATAGCCGTCGGTGGTTGTCCGGTCAGCGGCCAGCCGAAAGGCGGGCGTCGCAAAGGCATCGACCATCAGCGTCACCAGCCGCGTCGAGTCGGTCTCGATGGCCAGCCGGGCCATCTCCAGCATCGCCTCGTAGCCGGTGAAGAAATAGCCGCGGTTGGGGATGTCCCCCGGCTTCTCGATCGGTGGTGCCGGCTTGGGCCGAGCCTGCCAGCTGCCGGCCACCTGCAGCCGCTGCTCCAGCTCCCGGATGGAGGTGAGGTATTGATCGAGCCGCCGCCGGTCGGCCGTCGACACCCTCGACTCCAGCCGCCGGGCATCGTCGCTGAGACAATCGAGAATGCTCTCTCGCTGGGCCAGCTGTCGCCGGCGGGCGGCCACCTCAGCCGGGCTGCCGGTGACAAACAGCTTTTCAAACAGCCGGCTGGGCCTGTCCTCCGGCGGAATCAGGCAGCCGTCGCGGGTCCAGGCGAGGCTGCGATTGGCCTTGTCGATGTTCACGCCCAGGTTCAGCGTCGGGAACCGGGTCAGGTGGCCGATCTGCTCGGCGGCAAACTGGTCGAGGGAGATCGTGTTGCGAAAGCCGCTGGCCGTCGGGTTGCGGGCGGCAGTCAGAAAGCAGTTCTCAGTCGAGTGCCCCCCGCGGACATTGGGATGGGACAGCCCGCTGATCACGGTGAAGTCTCGACGATGGTCGGCCAACCGCTGCAGATACGGCGACAACGGGTAGTCCCCGCCAGTTGCCTGCGGAAAGAACGGCTTCGGCAGGATGCCAAGATTGTTGGAGATGAAGATCGCCCGCATCGGCGGCCCGGCTGCAGCGTTGCCGGCGCGGGCCAAACCCTCGAGCCACGGCAGCGACAGGGCAACGCCCGCCCCCCGCAGCAGCCGCCGACGACTGAACCGGTGATTGACAGCTGCCTGCCTCATGATGATGTCTCCTCGTCCTCTTGTGTGGCAGCCGCTGGTGGCAGGCCGCGGAAAAGCCGGCTGGTGATGAACTGCCGCAGCAGATCGCCCACGCGATAGCCGTCACCGGCAATCGCGTCGAGCAGCTGCTCCCGCTCGGCCCGATCGGCAAACCGCAACGGGCCGCCAGTGGCATAGATCGTCAGCTGCTCGAGCAGGTTGCGGGCCAGCTGCCGCTCGTCAGCGGCCAACAACGCCTTGAGCTCAACGATGCCGGTGTAGCGGCGGCCATCGGGCAGGCTGCCAGCCGTGTCGACCGGCGCGGTGAGGCAATAGGCAAAGTCGTGGCCCGCCCGGTCGATGCCGGTCACCGGCTGGTCGCCCTCGAGCCCGCGGTATGCTTCCCGCCAGCCGCCGCAGATGTCGAAGCTTTCCAGGGCAAAACCGACCGGATCAAACAGCCGGTGACAGGATGCACACGAGGCGTCGGCGGTGTGCCGGGCCAGCAGTTCGCGAATCGTCTTCGCCCCACGGATGTCGGGCTCAACCGCTGGCACGCTCTCCGGCGGGTGAGGCGGCGGCTGGCCGAGCAGCCGGCTCATCACCCACGCCCCCCGCAGCACCGGTGAGGTGTTGGTGCCGTTGGCGGTCACCTTCTGAATCGACGCCTGGGTCAGCAGCCCGCCCAGCGGTGAGCCCGCCGGCAGCGGCACCGGCCGCACCTGATGGCCGGCCAGCGGCGACAGCCCATAGTGCCGGGCCAGCCGGTCATTGGCAAAGATGGTGTCGGCCGCCACGATCGACCGGGCCGGCAGGTTGTCGCGAAACAGGGCCGTGACGAAGGCCCGCGTCTCCATGCCCATGCTTTCGACGAGGTAGTCATCAAAGCGATATTCCGGATAGAGCCGGACATCGGGCTCGTCACGCCGCAGCTGCCGCAGGTCGAGCCAGTAGTCGGTGAAGTTCTCGATGAACCGGGTGGCCCGCTCGTCGGCGACCAGTCGGGCGGCCTCACCGACGAGCACCTCCGGCCGCAGCAGGCTGCCGTCGCGGGCTTTGGCCAGCAGCGCCTGATCGGGCCGGGTGTTCCAGAAAAAATACGAGAGCCGGGCGGCCAGATCGAAGGCGGCGGAACCATCCCCCGCCCCGGCGCCCGTCACCATGCTGAACTGCCGCGGCTCAGGCAGGTAGACCACCTGCGGTGACGCCAGCAAGGCGGCGTAGCCCGTGAGCAGTGCCTCGGTAAAGTCCTCGCCCGCAGCCAGACTGGACTCAACCAGCGACAGGAACGGGGCCAGATCGGCGGGCGTCGGCGGCTGGATGAATGCCCGCTGGGCAAAGGCCGTCAGCAGTCGGGCGGCAGCCGCAGCCGGATCGTCCGGCAACACCTCGATCGGCAGGAGACTGCCCGGCTTCGTCCCCCGAAACGGCAGGTCACCAAACAGCAGCCGGTGCGACTCCGGTGGCCACTGCTCTGGCGGCAGCGGCCCGATGATCTCGAGCGACTGGATCGCCACCCCCGGCTGGCCGCCCGCGGGGAACGGCGGATAGCGATAGGTCGGCGGGCCGCCCTTCACGTTGCGGGCCAATGGCACCGGCAGGCCGAGCAGGCTGTATTCAATGGTCTGGCCCCGGTCGAGCAGCACCTCGGTTTTAAAGTCAGCTGGCTCTGGGGGAATATCGAAGCTGCCACCGACGGCTCGGACATCACCGGAGACATCGGGGCCGGAGGGCCGCCGGGCCCGGAAGGTCAGCGGCAGCGGCTGCCTGGCCGGCACGACGGTGTGGCCCGGCTGCTGTAGCACCGCCCGGGCCCGGAACCGCACCCGATAGCGGCCGTCGCGTTTGGCGACGAACCCCCGCGGATAGCCGAAGTAGGGCCAGTAGGCCGAGCGGAAGATGCAGCACTCGATGGCCGGATCCTGCAGCTTGGTCTTGCTGAGGTTTCGCTGCTCGTGGCCGGACACGGCGATCGCCTTGCCATCATGGGCGAAGAACATCGCCTCACGGTTGCCGAAGGTGGTAGTGGTCGAAAAGAGGCTAGTGGCGATGGCAGCGTAGTGGTCGGGTGGCCGCGGCGTCTCGCCGGGGGCGATCGCCTGCCGGAGGGCCGCCTCGGCGGCATCGAGGGTGGCCGCGAGCTGGATGCGGGAGAAGTCGAGGCCCTCGGCCGACTTGTTGAAGCCGTCACGGACCCGGTCCTCCGGCAGCCGGTCGGCGACGTCGAGCAGCGGCAGGGCCAGGATGTCGCGAAGGGTCTGCTGATACTCCCGCCGGTTGAGCCGGCGAAGGGGAACGCGGCCGGCGGCCAAAATGGCCTCGCGGTCAGCCGCCGAGAGTGCTGCTTCGAGCCTCGCCAGCAACTGCTGCCGCTGGCCATCAGGCAGTTCAGCGGGATCAGGGGGCATCTGCCCGTTGGCCACCCGGTCGTGCATCAGGGCAAACCGCTCACGGGTGGTGGCCGCAGCCAGATCAAAGCCGACGCGATCGAGGTCAAGCCCGCCCTCGGCCGCCCCGTCGGCGTGGCAGTCGCCGCAGGCCTGCAGCACCAGCTGTCGCACCTCTGCCGGTGCCGCAGTCACGCGACCGGCAGACAGCACCGCTAGGGCAACGCCCAGCCAGCAGCCAGTTGATTGTCGCCAGCCATCCATTTGCCCACCTGCTACTGCAGGACCTCGCTGACCATATCGGCCGCCCGGATCACCTTCGGTGCCAGCCGGCGGCAGTCTGCCTCGGTCAGCCGCGGCGCGATCGCCGTGATCCAGAGCGAGGCGACGGGGTATTCATTGGCATCGAGCACCGCGGCGGCGACGCAGTGATGCCCCTCGACCGTTTCACCGAGGTCGATCGCCCAGCCGCGATCCCGGACTGTCTTCAGGTGCGCGGTAAAGGCCCGTCGCGAGCTGATCGTTGTCGGGGTCAGGGCCTTGAAAGGGTAGTCGGCGAGGATGGCCTCGAGCTCCTGTTCGGGCAGGGCAGCCAGCATCGCCTTGCCCGGGGCCCCGGCATGCAGCGGCCCCATCGTGCCGGCCTCGACATAGCACTTGTAGGGCTGGCTGCCGATCACCCGGTCGAGCACGAGGCAGTCGTTGCCGACCCGCACACCCACATGGGCCGACTCGCCGGTGGCATCACGCAGCCACCGCATCGGCTCGTAGGAGAGCTGCACGAGGCTGCGTTCATCCCGCTTGGGCTGGGCAATCTTCAGCAGCTGCTGAGTCAGCACGTAGCGGCGGCCGGGCTGCTGCTGCTCGATGTAGCCGTGGGCCTCCAGCGACTTGGTCATCCGGAAGACGAGGTTGGTCGAAAAGCCGAGAGCCGTTTTGATCTCCTGCCGGGTGACACCCTCGGGGTGGGCACTGACAAACTCCAGCACGGCCAGCGCCCGGTCGAGGGCGGGCGTCTGATGGCCGGAATCGCGAATCGTTACGCCGGAGCGGGAGGGTCGCTTGGTGACGGACATGCCGGAGACAATCCTTTCAGCAAAACAGGTGGACAGGAAACAATCTGGTCAGGCAATGATCGGGCGGATCAGCTGGCCGTGAACATCGGTCAGCCGGAAGTCGCGGCCGGAGTGTCGGTAGGTGAGCTGTTTGTGGTCGATGCCGAGCAGGTGCAGCACGGTTGCGTGCAGGTCGTGAATGTCGACCTTGCCTGCCAGAGGGTGGTAGCCATATTCATCGGTCAGGCCGTGGCTGACACCACCACGGACCCCGCCGCCGGCCATCCAGATCGTGAAGGCCCAGGGGTGATGGTCGCGGCCCGGCTCCTTGCCGTAGAGTTCGGTGTTGGGCGTGCGGCCAAACTCACTGGCGAAGACCACCAGCGTCGAATCGAGCAGGCCGCGGGCCTTGAGGTCGGCCAGAAAGGCTCCCACCGGCTGGTCAACCGCCCGGGCATTCTTGGCATGGTTGGTGGCCAGCTTGTCGTGCTGATCCCAGCCACCCTTGACGATCTCGATAAACCGCACGCCCCGCTCCAACAGCCGCCGGGCCGTCAAGCAGTAGCGGCCAAAGCTGTTGGTCTCTTTGCGGTCCTCGCCGATTCCGTAGGCAGCCAGGGTCGCCGCCGACTCGGCCGAGAGGTTGGCCGCCTCCGGTACCGCCGCCTGCATGGCATGGGCCTTTTCATGGTTGGCAATCGCCGTCTCGATCACCTGGTCGCCTGCGGTGGCAGCCAGAAACTCGGCGTCGAGTGCGGCCAGGGCTGCCAACTTGTGCTGCTGCAGCCGGGCCGACTCCCGCGGCGTGAGGTCAGCCAAGGGCAGCGAGCCGCTTTTGAAAAACTGCGACGCCTGAAAGGCTGGCGGCAGAAAACCATTGGTGCGGCACTGCCGCTTGTTTGAGCCCATCACCACGAAGCCGGGCAGGTTGGCCGCCTCACTGCCGAGGCCATAGCTGGTCCAGGCGCCGACGCTGGGAAAGCCCTGCAGCAGCGAGCCGGAGTGCAGAAAGCCGATCGCCGACTCATGGTCGGGTGAGGGACCGGTCACTGCATGCAGAAAGGCAAGGTCATCGACATGCCGGCCGATCTGCGGAAAGAGGTCGCTCACCATCTTGCCGCATTGGCCGTAGGGGCGGAATGCCCATGGGCTGGCCATCACGTTCGGCGTCGTCCGGCCGGTGATGTCTTCCTTCTTGTTCGCCAGCTTCAGCGGCTGGCCGTTTTCCTTTTCCAGCAGCGGCTTGTGGTCGAAGCTGTCGATGTGAGAAAGCCCACCATCCATGAAGAACCAGACCACCCGCTCGGCACGGACCGGTAGCGTGGGCCTCGACAGAGCAACCTCGCCTGCAAACCCGCGGTCAGCCAGCAGCCCATTGAAGGCCAGCCAGCCAAAGCCGAACGCCGATCGTTCGAGCAATATTCGACGTGATAATCTGCCGCCGGATGCGGCGGCCGCGAGCTGCAAAAAACCTTGGCTTTTTTGTGGCTCGCCTTCGCGGAAAAAGGCCATGGATGGCTTTTTCCGCAGATATCTAGCGAACATGGAGAAACTCCTTGGTGTTGAACAGCACGTGGCAGAGGTCGGCCCAGGGCCGCTCGTCGGTCGCCCGGGCAACCGCATCGAGCTGATAGGCGTCGGCCTGCGTCTCCAGGAACCGGCTCAGGGTGTCAGCTTCCGCCGGCGTGGGGCTGCGGCCGAGCGCCTGCTGGAAGAACTGCTCGATGCGGAGATCACGGGATAGCCCCGGATGCGTGCTCAGTGACTGCCGAGCCCAGGCGGCTGCCTGACGATGCACAAAGGCATTGTTCAGCAGCAGCAGCGCCTGCCCCGGTACGGTTGTTGATTCCCGCAGTCCCACGGTTCTCGCCCCCTCTGGGGCGTCGAACATCAGCATCATGTGGTCCTGCGCCTCCCGCTTCACATATTGATAGAGGCCGCGACGACGATTCGGCGGGCCGCCGCCATTCCCCTTGTCAGGCGGACCGGTGTAGCCCTCCATCGCGGTGTCGAGCTGGCCCGACACCGCCAGCAGGCAGTCACGCAGCGTCTCGGCCCGCAGCCGCTGGATCGGCATGTGGGAGAGCAGCCGATTGTCAGGATCCTGCGCTTGGGCGGCAGCCGACGGCACGCTCGACGCCTGGTAGGCAGCCGTCAGCACGATCCGGCGAATCAGTCGCTTGACCGACCAGCCGTCGGCCACAAACTCTGCCGCCAGAAAGTCGAGCAGGTCGGGATGGCTCGGCGGCTCACCCATCGCGCCAAAGTTGTCGACCGTGGCCACCAGCCCGCGGCCGAACAGCCAGCTCCAGACCCGGTTGACCATCACCCGGGCCGTCAGCGGGTTGTCGGGCGAGGCGATGGCCCGGGCCAGAGCCAGCCGCGGGTCGATGGCTGCCTCGTCACTCGGACGGACGCCAGCCAACACTTCGAGATACCGCCGCGGCACGATTTCGCCCGGCTGCCCCGGCTGGCCCCGCTTCTGCAGGGCAGCATCGAAGCCGGGGCCCTCGGCCGTCATGGCCGGCCCGCGGCGAAACCGCGGGCTCTGCTCGTCGAGCTGCCGGGAACGATTCACAAGCAGCTGCGTCTGCGCGTCAAAGTCGGCCTGCCGGTTTCGCAAGAGCCCTGAGATCAGAAGCCAGTTGAGCAGCCGGGCTTCAACCGGCGTGGCGGTGCCGTGTGCGCAGGCGTCAACGGCGGCGATGCCGACAGCGGCCAACGCTCGAGCCAGATCGTCGCCGTGCACGCCTCCGCCACGCATGGGGTTCGCAGCAGCGGCATTCACAAGCAGCAGCGACACGTCGAGTTCATTGGCCGGGGGCGCCGGCTGGTCGTGAAACACGACCTGATCGACGGCGAACCAGGAGCGGCCCGTGTGGTCAGCCACGGTCTGCTTGAATGGGCCGCTGCCCGCGTCCGACCGCCGGAAGTGGGCGACGTCGTCTTTCGTGACCAGTTCAAGATAGGACCGACCGCCCTGCCACGAAGCCTGGTGGCCCACGGGGAGGGTCACCCAGGTCGGCAGGCGGGAGTTGATGTGTCGTACCTTGGCCCCGTGCGCCACGTTTTCCATCTGCTGGAAGTTGTGCTGAATGAGGCGGATCTGCGCGGCATCGCCCCCTGCCACCCGCAGGCTGATGAACTTCGCGGCGAGCGGAAAGTTTTCCGACCGCAGGGTCGCGGCGTGTTTGCGGGAGAGCCGGTCGGAGGCAAACCCCGGCCCGATCACCCGGGCGACGATCTCGTCGCCAGCGGGGGCGAGCGCGAGATCGCTGCCTGCTTGATGGAGCGTGTCGGGCAGCACCCCGCCGGCATGCCAGGAGCCGGGCGACGCCGTGAAGTCGGCGGCCACCGTAAACGCGGCGGCGTTCTTGGCGGTGCGGTCTGCGGCCAGCCGACGCACGGCTTCGGCCGCCTTGCCAAACGCAGCCCTGGGATCCTGCCCGGCCCGCGCTGCCTGCCGCGCCGCGGCAAAGGCGTGCAGCGGGTGTTCGGCCGACGCCTGCGCCTCGTCAAGGAGTGTGCGAAGCGTCGGCTGGATCCCCAAGGAATCTGTCGCGCCCGAAAGTTCGGCGGCGAGAGCGTCGCCCAGCGCCGCCAGATCTTCCCGCCAGGCGGCAGTGAGGGCGGCGACGATCTGCCGCTTCAGAGCGGTCATCTCTGCCACACCCGTCTGCCGCACCGCCTCGTCGTCAATCACCGCCTGCGTCTGACGACCGCTGGCGAGCGTCCCGAAGAGGGCGTAGTAGTCACGCTGCGAGATGGCATCAAACTTGTGATCGTGGCAGCGGGCGCACGAGATCGTCAGCCCTTGAAACGCCTTGCCGAGCGTGTCGATCTGGCTCTCCAGCATCTGCGCCTCTTCGAGAGCCACGTCGGTGGCAGTCGAGGAGATTTCCATCAGCCGCAGGTGGCCGGTGCCGAGCACCGCCTCGTTGATCTTGAGGGTCGGATTGTGCCGCGGCGGCAACAGGTCGCCGGCGAGGTGCTCAGCCACAAACCGGTCGTACGGCACGTCGGCGTTGAGGGCCCGCACGCAGTAGTCGCGGTACCGCCAGGCCTCGGGGATCGGATAGTCGCGGACATAACCGCCGGTTTCACCGAATCGCATCAGGTCGAGCCAATAGCCCGCCCAGTGCTCGCCGAAGGCGGGGCTCGCCAGCAGGCGGTCGACGAGCCTTTCCGTCGCGTCGGCTGAAGAGTCGGCGAGAAAGGCATCGACCTCGGCCGGTGTTGGCGGCAATCCGGTGAGGGCCAAGGTGAGCCGCCGCAACAGCGTGCCGCGATCGGCGGGAGCGGCCGGCTCGAGGCCCGCCTGCTGCATGGCGGCCAGCAGAAACCGGTCGATCGCCGTCTGCGACCAGACCGGATGGTTGGCGGCCGGTGGCTCGACCGGTTCGACCGGCCGCCAGGCCCAGTGGCCACGGCGGTCGGCGAGTTTGGCGGCCCAGGTTTCGGCGGCGACGTCGGCGGCAGCCGCCGGTGCTGCCGGCAGGCCGGGCAGCCCGAGGGCCACCCAGTGCTCAAGATCGGCAATCGCCCGGTCGGAGAGCCGGTCGGCCCCTTGCGGCATCTCGCGGTCGGCCACCTCGTGCCGCACCAACTGTAACAGCAGGCTCGAAGCTGGCGTGGCCGGGTCGATCACCGCGCCGCTGTCGCCACCGGCCTCGAAGCCGGCCCGAGAATCGAGCCGTAGCCCGCCCTCGGCCGCATCGCCAGCATGGCACTCAAAGCAGTGCTCAACCAGCAGCGGCCGGATCCGCGACTCGAAAAGATCCTCCGGCGAAACCGCTGCCGCCGGCCCTGTCGACAGGGCGGCAAACAAGCCGGCAGCCAGCAGCCAAAAGTTCGATGGTGAGAGGCGACACACGCTCATGGTTACGGGACCAGTTGACCGCCGGTTGCGGAAAATGGCGATCGCCGGTTCTTGACTGCTTCGGAAGAACCAATCGGCGAAAGCCGCTATCAGACTGTCTATAAAATGTAGTCTTGTACTACATCTTACCAAGGGAGAAACCTGTCGCTCTGCAGCATTTTGAGGGTGCGGTCCGCAGAACCGACCTCCGGGAAGTAGAGTCGGGGAGTGGCGCGGTGGTTTAGGCGGGGCCTATCTGTTTCCGGCTCTTTCGTCTGCCGGTGCCTCA
>CBFIHA010000066.1:0-20718 GCA_965662195.1 uncultured Pirellulales bacterium | reverse complement strand
CACGAGCAATTTTCAGCTGCAACTGTTCCATTTCAGCCTGTGCAGCATCCGCTGGCGGTGTTGAAAAATCGTGACGTGCCATTACACCCGCATTATACCTGGACTTCACTCGGTCGATTCTTCTGATTGCCTCCCTAAAAAATAGTCGGCCAGAAACTGCTTGCGGTCGCCGTCGCAGCGGGCGTACTCGACCATGGCGAGCAGCTTCTGCTGGTCCCGGCGGAGCTTGGCCGCCAGGGCTTCAGCGTCGGCGAGTGACGCAGGCAGCTCGCCCAGGAGCTGCAGCTGCTGCCGACCGCCCGCCGTGGGCCGGCCGCGGGTGATCGTGCCGTGACGCTCGAGCATCAGCAGGGCACTCTCCAGCCGATGGTCGTGCCGGGCCTGCCGGCCGAGCAGCTGCTCGTTGAGCCAGTCGCTGCCAAAGGCGTTGATTCGCTCCAGGTCGTGCTCGAGGGCATGGTGCACCCGGCGGTAGAAGTCGGCATCGGGGTTGGCCCAGCGGATGAACTCCATCAGCATTGGCAGATCGTGCTGGTCATAGAGCAGCGTGCAGCGGGAAGGACGGCCGTCGCGGCCCGCCCGGCCGATCTCCTGGTAATAGCTCTCCAGCGAACCTGGCACCTCGGCATGGGTGACGGTGCGGATGTCAGCCTTGTCGATGCCCATGCCAAAGGCATTGGTGGCCAGGACCAGCGGCTGCCTGCCCTTTAAAAATGCCTCTTGCATCTGTTTGCGTTCACGGGGGTTCAGCCCGCCGTGGTAGACGCCGTGCGCGAGCCCCTCGGCCTCCAGCAGGCTGCTGAAGCGTTCCAGGGTTTTGATCAGGCTGAAGTAGACAATGTGACTGCCGGTCGGCCGGGTGTCAGCCGACAAATGCGGAGCAAGCAGCTTTACCAGCTGCCGCAGCTTGTCCTCCTCGCTCCAGACCTCTTCGACGGCAAGGGTCAGATTTGGCCGGTCAATGCCCTCGTGGAACAGCGGCATTTCAGGCGGTGTGAGGCCCAGCTGCCGGATGATGTCCTGCTGCACCGTGCGGGTGGCGGTGGCGGTCAGGGCCAGGGTTGGTGGACTGCCGAGCAGCTGGCGGATCTCCCCGACCCGCGTGTAGTCGGGCCGGAAGTCATGGCCCCACTGGCTGACGCAGTGGGCCTCGTCGATGGCCAGCAGCGACACCTGCCGCTGGGTGATCACTGCCCGGAAGTCGGCCTTCCGAAACCGCTCGGGCGTGATGTAAAGCAGCCGGTACTGGCCCTTGGCAATTGCTGCATAGCGGGTCTGCCGCTGCTCTTTGGAGAGTGATGAGTTGATGAAGGTCGTATCAATACCGCGGCGGGTGAGGGTATCAACCTGATCCTTCATCAGGGCAATCAACGGGCTGAGCACCACGGTCAGGCCGTCGAGCAGCAGGGCCGGCAGCTGGTAGCAGAGGCTCTTGCCGCCACCGGTCGGCATCAGCACCAGGCTGTGCCTGCCGGCCAGGGTACGGTCGATGATCTGCTGCTGGTTACCCTGAAAGCTGGCGTGGCCAAAAACGTCGCGGAGAATTGCCGCGGGTGGAGAGGGAGCCGTCATGGGGCCGGCTGGGCAGCTGGGCGTCCTGCGGCTGCCGCTGCAAAGGCCTGGGGGTCGTCCAGCGTGAACATGTGGCCGTGGTCGGCGGTGACGATCACGACGGTGTCGTCCCAGCCGCCGTGGGCTTCGATCCAGGCAAACAGGGCAGCAACCGCCGCATCCCCACTGTTGACTGCGCCGATGGCGGTGTCGATGTTGTTCGCGTGAGAGGCCCAGTCAACATCACCTGCTTCGATCAGCAGCCAGCAGGGGCGATCGCCACTATTTAGCACATCAAGCGCGGTGGTGGTCATCTCGGCCAGCGTCGGATTTTCAGTAAGGTCAGCCTCCGTATAAGGCGTGAGCGGGGCGTATTTCTTGCGAAGGTCATCAGCAATGCCGGCCTCAATGCGGCCCCCAACTGGGTTGAAGTCGCCACAGGCGGTCTGGAAAGGCAGGTGGCCATCGGCGGCGCCGAAGAAGCCGAACAAGGGCCGGCCGTGCTCAATGGCGGCGGCGGCAGCTTCGGCCAATACCTCGGCGCCGCGACGGCCCGGTGTCCGAGTGACCACCTGATAGTGGCCGCCGCTGGCGGCATCGATGGCCTGCAGCGTTGAGTCGGCCAGATATTTGTTGCCCGGCTCAAAGTTGCGGCCCTGCTGGTCATCCCGGCCGGCCCGGACGCCATGGCCGGTGCCAATCAGCAGGTCGAGCCCGGGGGCAGGATCGCTGCGTCGCGAGACCGACGGCTGGCCCAACAGATCGCGGGAGAGATCCTGATAGTCGTCGCGGCTGACGTTCACGGCATAGGCACAGGCCGGAGTGGCATGGGAGATCGGCACACTGGTGACGACGCCGACGGCAAAGCCCCGCTGCTGCAGCGCGATGCCCAGCGGTGTGAGCGGCTGGCCGGCCGGATCGACGTTGATCGCCTTGTTGAAGGTTTTTTTGCCGCTGCACAGGGCCGTGGCTGAGGCGGCTGAGTCGACGACCGCATGGGGGCAGTCGCGGTCCTTGCCGATCAGGTAGCGGCTGTCGGCAAGCCGATCCCACGGGGTGCTGCCACCGCGGCGGACGGCATAGCCGCCCGGAGTCTCTCCGCCCGGCGAGGTCACCACCTGGGCATCGACGTTGAATGTGGTGCCCTTATTGGCCGGGCTGGTGACGCACCAGCCGAAGTCGGTCGGGGCTCCCCGGTACCGCTGAAAGGCAAAGACATCACCCCGGCCTTCGTCGTAAGGTACCCGGCCGGTGGCGGCAATCGCCGCGGTGCGGGTGGTATGCCAGTCGAGGCCGTCGAAGACCACCAGCATGATTCGTTTGGCGCCGGCTACGGCGGCCTGCAGCTGCAAGTGGTGGATGGCGGTCTGGTCGAAGTAATCGGCCTTGGGGTTGAGGGTGTCCGTCGGCAGCTGCCCGTAAAGGGCTTCTAGTTGGGCCGCATCTCGGTAGGGGCTGTTGGCTCCCCGCAGGCTGTCCAGGCCGATGCCGAAGGAGTAGACCGGAATCAGCCGGTTGGAGTGATTGGACCAGGTCACGTATTTGCCCGGCTGGTCACCCCAGTGGCCCCAGTCGGCCCGGCCGGAGACCTCGGCCTCAATCTGAAGCTGGCGGATCGGGTCATCGGCAGCCCGGGTGAGGGCGTCAGCAAGCAGGCAGCTCGTCAGGCAGAACAGGAAGCGATAGCGGTACATGAATCAATTTTCGGGCCAGCGGTAGGACTGTTGCTGACGGAAGCCGTGCAGCTCAAGGGTGCCGTCACCACGCATGGCGACGGTCGAATAGGCATTATTATCCGACCCGCTTCCTTCCACCATCGCCACATGGGTGCAGTAATGGATGCCGCCAATTTCCTGGTGGTCATTCTTGTGGCTGTGCCCCTGGAACACCGCCAGCACCCGACCGGAACGCTCGAGCAACTGCCGCACGGCGGCATTGTTTCGCACCCCGTGATGGTCGCTGACATCGAGCCGCTGGTGAGCAAAGACGATGACCGGTTCATCACCATCGGTGAGTTCAGCCGCCAGCCACTCCAGTTCATCGGGCGGAATGTTCGTATCGGTCCACACGAAGTTCTTGCGGCCGTAGGGTACGCCGTCATGTCGAAAGCAGGCATCGAGCACAAGGAAATGGACGCCGGACCGGTGGAAGGCATAAAAGGATTTTTCTTGGCCCACACCGTCAAGAAACTCTTCTTTCCGCAGCGTATCGACGCAGTGGTTGCCCAGCACATAGTGCCGCTCGTCGCAGATTGCGGCAACCTCATGGTTGACCCGCCGCAGGAAGCCCAGTTCGGTTGCAACCGTATCGGACCGATCGATCAGATCACCCAGTTCGACCAGAAAGTCGAGTGACGTGTCGCCAAAGTGATCCTTTGCCTCAGCAAGTTTGGTGAGGGTCTCACGATAGTGGCGGCTACCGGCGGCGGGCTTGTCGGCATAGTGAAGGTCGGTGATCAGGCCAAACCGCACCACCTGCTCAGCGGCGGCCGCTCCCAGGCTTCGGTGAGCGGTTGAGGCGGCAGCAAGAACCAGCACGCCGTCCCGCAGAAAGCTGCGGCGCGGCTGGAACGGGTACGGCTGGAAATACATGGAATTGGGGTCAGGTGGAATCGGGTTCAGGCCTTGACATTTCACTTTTGGAAAAAAGTTTCAGCGAATCGACGCCGGGTAGGTGTCCAATTCGGCTCGAGAGATAAGTCGATCGAAACAGGGGTCGAAATGATAGATGACTTGCCCGGCCTTGATCGGCTCGGCTGCGAAGACACCAACCCCCTCGATGACGCTCGGGCCGACAAATGTGTCGACGAGCAGCATGATGCAGAACGCCATGACATCTCCGCGTCGACGAAGATGCAAGGAAATGTGGTCCCGGAATCCCGGTTTGCCGCCGAGTGCGACGCTCTGGCGTGAGATGATGACAGATTTATAAAGATTGCAAGCCCCCGATGCCCGTCCGGCAAAAAAAGCCATCTGGCCTCTCGCAGTCCGTGGAAGAAATCTGCCGCCGCAGGGCACGGCGAATGACAACCCCGAAAACCCTCGACGTTTTCGGGTGTTGCCCGGGTGGAAAAAACATGGAGGGCTTTTCCCACTGTCAGCCAGAGTTGGCTGTCGGTGAGAGTGGACCGAGGCCGGCCCTCTCTCATCAAGGAGCGGAAGTTCTGCGATCGACCATCAATGTGGAGATCGACCGGCGGCGTACCCTCTCCGGCAGATGGAGGTCCGTGTTGATGTGAGAGCGTTGCTTTTGGCTGATGAGGTACATGTGCTGCCAGGGCCTGCTCGACCGCGCTCGCGGTGGATTCCGGACTCCCGGCCCTGGCACCGCGGAAACCGGCCGCAACCGCGGCAGGCCGCCTTCTTTCTCGGCCTGAGGCTGACGACCAGCCCCCACTCCCCTCCGTTCAGGCAGGTCATGAGCGGATGGATCGCCAGAAACATGCTCTCGTCAGGAACGTACTCGGGCCGAGCTGCCCACGACTTGATGCGGTTCGCCTCCAGAACCGCGACGGCTCAACGCTGAACCGCTCCGTGCATCTGCACGCCTGCATCACCAATGGCGTCTTCCAGCCGGCTGATAGTGACGCCGACGGCATCTGTTCTGCAGCCTGGGTCTGTCTAATGGGTGCACATCAGCAGTAAACGTGCCTACCGTTGAAGAGCGATCACACCAACGGCAAGGCGGCGGTCGGTGAAGTAGGGGTCGCCCCCGCCGTTGCGGCCCTTTGGCAGCTGGTGAAACTGGTCCACCCAGTAGTAGCCATCGAGTAATCCCGCCTGAATGACATCGGCCACCAATTTATTCCGCTCTTTGTCGATATCGGGGCTGATCCTGTGCGTGATGCCTCCTGTCGTGCGACTGAGTTCGACCCGCTCGTCGAAAGTGGCTGCGCCCAGCCAGAGTGGCTGGGCGTTGGCATCCACCTCGGGGGACCGCCAGAAGCGGACATGATGGCGTTGTTTCGGGCTGCTGCCGACCGGCTGCTCGAAGGCTGCGTCTTGCTTGCGGCCCCAGAGATAGAGCGTACTGACCGGAGCATGGGCATAAGGCTTGTGGAGTACCACATCGGCCGCGATCCGGAGCGAGGTTTGCATCGTGATCGGATCGGCAGCAAACCATCCGGCTGTGGCAAGGACGCGATGCAGTTCTTCCTCCGTGCCGATGAAGGCGACGTTCAGCGCATCGCCTGGCCGGCCTGCTGATGTCGTGGCATGCCGGGGGGAACGAACCAGGGCCGGGTGGCCATCGATTGTGCCGGTTGGCGTGCCGTCGAAGGGTTCGGCGGCGGCGTTCAAAGGGCCCATCGCTTGGCACAAGAGAACGATCATGAGCACCGACCCTCGCCAGCCCCAACAGTGCGCAAGACTGCATGAACGCGAAAGCAACCTCGGCGAAGGAAAAATCATGGTGTTCACCTCAGGAGATCCTCTGGTTGGGGAAAATCGAGGTCAGGTCTTGAAATTCAACTTTTCGGGAAAAATTTCACGGCTTGTCCACAGCCCGTCAGTGTTTTTGAAGCTATCTCATGGAGCAGGGTCGGGCACATGCCAATTGAGGGGCGTTTGAAATCGAGCGCGGCCCAGACGGCGAATGGAAAGTTCCGTCGACGGATCAATTGGACGCATGCACGGGGCGAAAGACCGACGAGCTGCCCTGGGGGTGTCCCGTCGCATCCAGAATGACCCCCGCTGAACCCCCGAAAGAGCTCCCTCAGAGAGTCCGCGCTGGAGCCTTCAGCCTTTCGCAGCCAAACAGGCGAGCGGCAACCCAATGCAGAGAAGCCGCCGGCAAAGGTCAAGTTTCAAGACCTGACCCCGGCATGGCCGATTGGTCAATCGCTTCGAAGACGGTAGCGGAGGCAAGTGTCCTCTCTCAATGCCAGCTTTGGGGCCGGGAAGGAGGATGATCCAGAGGTGGTCGGCGCCACGGCGAGCAATCTTTTTTCCTGCTCACAGCTGTTCCTCAGCTCGCGAAACAGCCATTGACCGTCCTGTTCTCCACCGGCTCCGCCGCCGGTGGCCGAGAGAGTCGGCTCACTTTGGCAGGTCGATCGCCAGCTGGCGATTAGCCGCGTCGATGGTGTACTCCAGGCCTGATGACGCGGGCGTGGCATAGCGAGCCGGTACCCGCACCTTGGCTGGATCGGCGCCGCTGACCCCGGCCGGGCTGACGCCACCTTCCACCGAGACAATGCCGACCCGGTAGCTGCCCGGCCGCAGGAAGAGCGAAAACCGGCCGCCTGAGCCGATCTGGGTCGATCCTCCGCCGAGCCCGTCGGTGATTGCCTCGAAGCGGATTTCACCGTCGGGGATTGGCTGGCCGGCAACCGAAACGGTCCCTCCGGTCGTGACCCGGCCGGGCGGGGCATTGCTGCCACAGCCGCTGCAGGCGGTCAGGCAGATGATCGCGAGCCAAAGGCTCGGGCAAGTTGCCCACGTGCGTGGGCTGGCGGCAGCCGGGTATCGCCAGCAGTTTCTCACCGGGAAGGCAAACCGATTCATGACGGTACTCATGGCAGGGTCCCATCTCCGCTGGCCACCTGGCCAAGGCTGCGGATCACAGCGGCATTCACGGCGTCGGAAAGGAAGTGCACGGAGCCATCGGCCAGGGCGAATTGGGCCCCGCCAAAATGAAAGCTGCCGAAATTCGCATGTGATTCGGGCTCACAACGAGCCGTTACTGGATCACAGTCGGGGTTCAGCATGTTGGCTGCCACCGCTCCGTTGACGAGCCAACCGTTGGCTCCCCGATAGACCGATGAGGCCCAGGTGTATTCACAGCCTTTACTGCCCGAGGACCAGTTGTGGCCTGTCGCAAGGTTTGAGTAGCGGGTTTCCCCCAAGAGGAATGACTTGCTGCTGCCGTCCGTAATATGCCTGAACTTGGTAGCCGAGTTGAGGAACATGACGCCACCGGCGGCGAGGGGGCGATAGCCGGTCGATCGGCAGGGCGGGTCACTTGTCGGCGTCGTCGGGCCAACCGTAGACGGACAGTTGGAATAGCCAGATCCGGTGACTGCGCCGCCCCCGATCACTGGAAAGTAGCTGGTGCCTGCATAGGGACCGTTCACCCCGGCTGTACCAGAGGTGAGCGAGCTATGCAGGTTGCTCGGGCAGATGAAGGCGTCATTTCGCAGCTTCTGCTGCGCATAGTTGTTCGCCCCGCTGTCATTGTTGAAGCAGCCGGCAAAGGTGCCATTCATGTTGAAGGTGTCGTAGCGGGCGAGTTCTTCAAGTTGAGGCAAGATCAGAACCGACCAGGACGGGCCGACGCTGATCCCGGTCGTCCAGGAATACGCACCTGCCTGGCCTGACGGCCGGGTGACCGCTGCCGCTGGGAACACCCCGCGTGCATCGACATAGTTGAGCACGGCCAGCGAGAGCTGCTTGAGCTTGTTGGTGCAGGCTGCCCGGCGGGCCGCCTCGCGGGCGGTCTGCACAGCCGGCAGCAGCAGGCCGACCAGCACGCCGATAATGGCGATCACCACCAATAACTCAATCAGCGTAAACGCGGCCCTCCGAGAGCGGCCGCGGTGTGCCTTTTCGGTTGGAATCATCGGAAACCCCCTTCGATACAGAAAGCAGGCGAGAAGCAGACAAGCAACGAGAGAACCCCGCCCAACTGCGCTTCTGCCGCCGGTGCCGATGATTGGACAATTTTTTCGGCGATCCGGTTGTCAGTCAAAAAACCCATCAATGATGGCGATTGGTGCCCGCAGCCAGCCACTACTTGAACACAAATGTCTCGGGCATGGCCCGCTTGAGTTGGGCGACGCCGTCCCAGGACACCCCGGCTCCCCGGACTGAAATCGTCTTGAGATGGCCAAACTTCCCGAGGTCGGCAACCACCGCGTCGGTGACCTGCTGTAGTCCCCGCAGCCGCAGCTCGCGCAGGCGGGTCATCGACTGGAGAGCCCCCGAGCGGATGCCCTGGTCGGTAATCCCCTTGCAGTAACTGAGGAAGAGCTTCTCAAGCCCGGTGAAGGCCGGCAGAACGCTGAGGCTGTCGTCCGCAAGGTCGGTGTGTTCCAGCCCCAGCGTCTTGAGTGACGGCGAATCGATAGCGGCCAGCCCCCGCCCCGCCAGCGGATTTTGCCGCAGACTCAGCGTGGTGACCGTGGCTGGCAGCCGCAGCTGGGCCAGCCGGTCGTCAGTGATGCCGCAGGCGACGAGTTCAAGCGAAGTGATGGCGGGCAGAGCCGCCAGGGCGGCCAGCGCTGTGGCGGAGAGCTCGGCATGGGTGATTGTCAGGCTGCGGAGGCCTTTCCAGATGGCCAGCCGCTTGATTTCGTCGGCCGTCACTTCCCGGTAACCGAGGGTGAGGCCGCTCAGCCGGCGGCAGGCCTGCAGGTGCCCCACCGCCGTCGCGTCGATCACGCATGGCAGCGATACCCGCGCGAGCTTTGGCATCCGGGCCAGGGCGGCAAGAGCCTCCGACTCAACGACGGCATCGAGCAGCGACAGCCCCTCAAGGGCTGCAGCGTCTGCAAACGCGGCCAGCGATCGGCCCGTCACCCGGGGCCGGTCGGTTACGGGAGGCAGATCGGGAAAGCAGTACATCAGCGACGTGAACCCCGGCCTCGACCACCGTTCAATCGGGTCGATGGTGAGATACCGCAGCTTTGGGAGCCGGGCGAGTGCCTGCATGCCTTCGTCGTCGATGTGCGGCTCGTGCAGTGCAACCGACCAGAGATCGGGTGTGTGGGCGGTCAGGGCGATCAGGTCGTTGTCGATCTTCGGCCCCCAGAGGCCGACAAACCAGAGTTTGGGGGGCTTGTCGTTCGACCACCGCATCCGCGTGATCGAACCCCGGCTGCCCGGCAGCACGCTGGCCGCTGCCATCTGCTCCACTGCGTTGGCCAACTCGGGAGAGGTCAGGCCCGCAGGGGCCACTCCAAACGGCCGCGTCGTCTTGACTGGTGGGGGCTGTGCCGCGTTCACCGCATCGGTGCGGTTGGGGGCAGGCTGTGCTGCGGTGGTGGCCGGTGCGGCCCCAAGCACTGCCGTCATGGCCAGGACGACGGTGAGGCCGGCCCACCGGAGGAGAATACGTGTCATGCCAGAAGTTCCTCCAGGATGCCGGTTGAGTCGCCATGCCGATCGACCTGGACGCCCGAGCCCTGCAGGAGGGTCAGCCAGCAGTTGTTCAGCGGCGTCTGCTTCGGCATCACCAGGTGCTGGCCAAGCCTGATGCCCGCCCCGCGGCCGGCAATCAGCGTGGGACAGTTGGAAAGCTCATGGCCGGTGCGGAGGTTGCTGCCGTAGACCACCGTGGTGTGGTCAAACAGGTGGGAGCCATCGGCCTCTGCGGTCTGCTTGAGGCGGTCGAGGAGGCCGGCGAGCAGATCGCTTTGGGTGAGATCCCGCTGTTGCGAGCAGGCGAGCTTTTCGGCCCGCGTGGTGTGGTAGTGACTCATGTCGTGGGGAAACACCTTCTGGCCGATGCTCGTCAGCAGGGTGTTGACCGGCTGGCGGTAGGTGATCACCCGGGTGGAATCGGTCTGCAGGGCCGCCACCAGCAGGTCGTACATCAGCTTGATTTCTTCCTTCCCCTCCATGCCAGCTTTGGGCTCTGCAAGCGGCGCCGGTGGCCGCGGCACGCCCAGCCACTTCATCTCTTTGGCAAGCCGAAGCTCGATGTCGCGAATGCCCTCGAAGTATTCCTCCAGCTTGTCACGATCGGTCTTGCCAAGGCGACGCTCCAGGTCGCGGGCGTTTTCCAGCACCGTGTCGAGCACGCTCTGTTGCTGGGCCAGCCGGGCCTGCTGCTGGGCCAGCGGAGTCTTGTCGGCTGAAAAGAGCTTGTGATAGGCCTCGACCGGCGTGTTGAAGCCGCCAATCGGCTTGCCCCGGACGTCCCAGGCCAGCGACAGGCCCGGTCCATGGCCCGAGGCAACTGCCCGGTCACCCGGATTGAGCTGGATCGAGGCAAACCGGGTCTGCAGCCCAAACTGGGCCGCCGCCACCTGGTCGGCCGAGATCTCGTTGTGAAAGTTCTGGCCCGGATGGGCGTAGCGATTGGCCCCGGTCAGCCACATCGTGCTGCCCTCGTGGCCCTCGTTGGAGTACTTGTGCCAGAGATTCTGGATGACGGTGAAGTCGGCCTTGTGACGGGCCAGTGGCGCAAGGCCAGTGGGCAGGACATAGTCCGGACCGGGCGTGGCGATGTCGGGGTACCAGCTTTCTTCGGTCACGCCCCAGCCAAAGCTCAGAAACACCAGCCGCTTGGGCGGGGCGGCTGCCGGTGTGGCTGCCCGGGCGGGAGCGGCACCGCCCAGTGATTCAAACGCGGGCAACGCGACCAAGGCGGTGCTTGACCGCAGAAACCGACGACGTGACTGGGAACGGCTCATGTCAACACACTCCAAGGGGTTCTGTTCGGTGATTCGAAGCGGGTCATTTCTGGTGAAAGGCGTCGCTGGCCACGAGCTGGTGGATCAGGGTCCGCAGGCCGAAGTCGTGGCTGGCAGCCCGGTCGACCAGGTCGGCAACCAGAGGCTCGTCGGCAAAGCCGCAGGGGCGGCCAAGGGCGTATTCCAGCAGGGCCTTGGTCACACCCCGGACAAAGTCGCGGTCGTGGCTGGCGATGATCCTCCGGAACTCGTGAAAGTCGGTGAAGGCGGGGCCACCGTAGAACTGGCCGGCTGGGTCGATCGTCCAGGTGAGCTTTTGTTGGGACGGGTCGGGTTTGCCCGCGTCGGTCATCGCCTGATAGCTGTCCTCGGTCCGCCACTGGCCGACGGCATCGAAGTTTTCCAGGGCGAAGCCCACCGGATCGATCGTGCGATGGCAGCTGGCGCACTGCGGAGCGTCTTGATGGACCGCCAGCCGCTCGCGGGTGGTCAGGGTCTTGCCGGCAAGGCGGGCGATCTGCGGCACGTTGGCCGGGGCCGGCGGGGGTGGGTCATCGAGCAGCTTGCGCAGCACCCAGGCACCCCGCTCGACCGGGCTGGTGGTCTGGCCGTTGCTGCCCATCGCCAGAATGGCTGCCATGCCCAGCAGGCCGCCGCGGGGCGAGCCGGGGGGCACGGTGACCGGGCGAAAGGCATCACCATGCACATCATCAATGTCGTAATACCGGGCCAGCACGCCGTTGATGACGACATAGTCGGCTGCCAGCAGGTCACGCAGGCTGCCGTCGGTGGCCAGCAGATGCCGGACGGTTGCAAAGACCTCCTCGCGGGCGGCCAGCTTGGTGCTGGCGTCGAAGTGGCCGAAGCGGTTGCGGTCAAACTCGAAAAAGTCGAGCCGGTCGAGGCCGAGCCACTGATGGACAAAGGGCCGCACCAAGCCGTCGGCCCGCGGGTCATCCAGCAGCCGGTCAACTTCTGCGGCCAGCACCGCTGGCGTCGTCAGGGTTCCCGCCGTGGCCAGTTCATGCAGCTGGGCATCGGGTGGGGCACCCCAGAGAAAATAGGCCAGCCGGACGGCCAGCTCGGGAGCGGTCAGCGGGCGGTGCCCCTCGGCCGGATCGGGCTCGGCCAGGTAGAGAAACATCGGCGAGGCCAGCACCAGCGACAGGGTGTCCTTGAGGGTATCGGCATGGCTGTCACCGGCGGAGCGGCGGCTTTCATAGTGTCTTACCAGCCGGTCAACAAAAGCCCCGCTGGCCTGCCGGCCGCGGTAGGCGGCAACACAGAATCGCTCCAGTGCGAGTCGCAGGTCGTCGCGAAAGGCCGCAGCAGCGGTAGCGGGGCTGGCGGGAGGGTCGGCAAGCGGGATCGGGGCGAGGGCGGCCAGGCCAGCCGCCAGCGGGTCTGCTTCGGGCAGCCGCTCGACCTCAAGCCAGTCCACCCAGATCGTCACCGGCGGCCCGATGCCGTTGGCCTTCTTGCCGTTCCCGAACACGATGCGGGTCTGCAGGTAATGGTCGGCCGTGCCCTTTTCGCGGATGAAGATCGTCCGGTCCTGGCTGTCGGTATGCTGCCGGGTGAAGGTGAAGGGAATCTCAATCGTCTGCGGCTGTTCCAGTGTGCCGGTCACCTCGTGGCTGGTAAGCGCCTGGCCCGCCCGCGGCCGGGTGCCAAACTCGATGAAGCGACGTTCCGGCGGGGCGTCGGGCACGGCCGCAGCCCGAACCCTGATCAGATAGTTTCCCGGTGGCCAGCGGTGCGGCACCATCAGCGTGACGTTGGTGCTGAGGGTGTGGATCGTCAGGTAGGTGCCGGTGTCGAGGTGTGGCAGCTTGAAGAAGGCCCGGTGGTAGTCCGAGAAATAGCTGGTTGAAAAACCGGCTGCCCGGTTGGCCTTGTCCGAGTTCTCCTCGACCGTGCGAAAGCCGAAGTCCTCAGGAGGCGGGGCTCCTTTGAGCTTCCGCCACGAGCGGCGGAACTCGGCGTCGTTCTTGGCAGTCGCCCGGATGGCGGCCACCGCCTCGGCATTCTCGGGCCGGGCGGCGGCGGCTTCGACGGCGGCAATCCACCGCTTGGCCCGGGCCTCGGCAGCGAGGCCCTCGGCCTCTTGCTTGGCAAGGTCCCGCACGGCGGTCTCCGCCTCATGGCGAAGGATGTGGTGTTCGGCGGCGGCCTGCCGGCGGGCGAAGGCCTCGTCGAGGGCCTCCCGGCCGAGGGCCCGGTACTGCTCAAACTGGTTGCCCGACATGAACAGGTTGGCCCCGACCGTGTCGAATGCCCCGTCGCTCGTGTCGGGGGGCAGTTCGGCCACGTTGATCGCAACGCCGAGCAGCTCCCGTAGCGTGCCGGCATATTCCCGCTGATTCAGCCGCCGCATCACGATCGTGCCACCCGAATCGGCCAGCAGCCGGCGGGCATCGACCATCACGCTGGCTAAGTCAGCGAGCAGGTCAGCCTTGGCGGTAGGGTCGAGTGGTGGCTCGTCAGCCGGCGGCATCTCACCGGCGTTGAGTACCCCCAGCACCTTCTGCCACCGCTCAGCGGTCTGGATGTCGGTGATCGTCAGCGGCAGGCTGTCCAGCCGTACCCCGCCGCCGGGATCGTCCGGGCCGTGGCAGCGGAAACAGTGCTGTTCGAGCACCGCCCGGTGGACCGACGGCATGGTCGGGGTGGGTGGTGAAACGGTGGCGGCCGCTGCCGGAAAGGCCAGCAGGCCGACCAGCAGCAGAATGCTGTAAGGGCGCAAAGGCTTGGTAAAGGTCATGGCTGCACGGCTGCTGGGGACTGTTCGAGAGTGATGGCCACATCGTCGAGGTAGTGGCCGCTAAAGCTGGGCCGCCGCTGGGCGGCGTGCTGATGGCTGATGCTGATGCGGAGCAACAGAAAGCGACTCTGCGGAGGCAGCCGCAGTTCGCAGTCGATCGGCTGCCAGCTGGCCGGCTGCCGATCGATCGCAACAGACCGCCGCTGCGTCATCGCCAGGGCCTGTTCAGCCAGTTCGGCGTCAGGAATGTTCTCAAGCCGGGCCGCCGTCGTAACGTCGAAGGCCATCACGGTGACGCCAGCGGTGTAGCCCTCGTCCGCCGGAAACGCTGCGGCGTTGAAGCGGGCCCTGAGCCGGGCGATCGCCTGACCGGTGGCCAACTGTTGCTGGAAGGGCCCCAGGTCGATCAGGCGGTAGGTGTCGGAGATGTAGCTGTCGGTGGCCGACTTGCCCGGATAGTCAGCCCGCAGCACTCGCAGCATCTGCTGGCCTTCAGCGGGCAGCACGCCCTGGTCGGCCGCCAGCACCTCGGCGGTGTCGCCGCTCCAGATGCCGGGCCGGGCCACGAGCCCGCGGCACTCCGGGGCCGGCCCTGACTCAAAGCCATCGGCAAACACCTGCAGCGGCCGCGACAGCACCGGCATGACATAGCCGAAGGCAAGGCCCGCACTGCAGAGGCCCACCAGCAGGCCGATCGCCGCAGCGGCTGCTGGCCGCGTGAGGCCGCCGCCGGCCGGCGGGGCAGGTGCTGGGCCTGACGGCTGCCGGTGGTGGGCAGCAGTTGGTTCCTGCCAGAGGCCTTCATCAATCGCCAGGCAGGCGTGCAGGTCGGACAGGCAGAGGTAGCGGTCGCGGGCTGCCGTGTCGGCGGTGAGCGCGGCTTCGAGCCGGGCGAGCTCCTCAGCAGTTGCCCGGCCGTCGAGGCAGGCGTGAATCAGCTGGTCAAGTGCGGTGTCGGGCATGGTGTGGGCGTGGCTGGTTGGGGGGGTGAGTGACTTAGCTGGCAGCCAGCCGCTGCTTGCGGCCGACGCAGGCCTCAAGCGTCTGGCGGATCCGCTGCAGCGACTTGTAGACCGCGTCGGTGCTGCTGCCGCAACGTTCGGCGAGGGTGGGCACGCTGTCGTCATCGAAGTAGTAGCCCCGAATCAGCCGCTGCTGGTCGGCGGGCAGCTGCTGCAGGCATTCGCGGAGGTACTCCCGGCGGCTGTCGAGCTGGGGGGTAAGTTCACGGCGGCGGGCCTCGAGCAGCGGCACGAGATCTTCGTGGAGGAACCGCTTGCGGCGGCCGTTGGTACGGAGAAACATCCGGGCTTCGTTGAGGGCGAACCGGCAGGCCCAGGGGATGAAGGGCCGGTCCGGGTCATACTTGTCACGCGCCTTCCAGAGGGCCAGAGCCGTCTCTTGCAGGATGTCGCGGGCGTCAGCCACGTTCGGCACGATCGCCATCACATACCGCAGGATCTCCCGCTCGGCTTGCAGGAACAGCCGCATGAACTGCTCCTGCGACAGCGGCGTGGGCAGCGGGTTTTCAGACGATGGTCGCATACCAGCCCTCTGCCGGACCCTGGAGAAATTTGACACCTCGCCTGAAAATAACCGGTCGGCAGCCAATCCTGTTCGGCACGGTAAGGACGCCACCGAAAGAGAACGAAAGTCACCCGCTGAGTCGCAAAACCAGGGCAGCGAAAGTCGGCTTCCAGCATGCAATCGTGCAGCGGCGGATGCTCTTTCCCGTAGATGAAAGCGATACCCGGATGCTTTGCTTCAGGCCGCTTCAATAAACGCACGGCCCCCTCGGCAAGTTCGGACTTCGCCGCCGGGATCACATCAAGTGGCTTGGCATTTGGACCATCAAAGGTTTCCGTCAAGACCGCGGCACCCCGCTCGCCCAGCAGCGGTTTCATTTCCGGCAAAGGCTCAGTGGCCTGAACCCTCGGCGACAGAAAGGCAAAAGCAGGATGACGGTCGGAACAGTTTTTGCCGGCCCGCTATAGCGACCGCTTGAAGACGGAACTCGGCGTCACCCCGGTTGAGGGCCGAGTCGTCACCGCCGACTTCGCCCTCACTTCCGACGTGAAGTGACCACGACTGGCAGAAATGTCCGGTTGCGGCAGTTTTTTGGAACACCTCAGTGGTAGTCTGAACCGAATATACTTTTTCAGACAAACAGGTCTTCCTTGGGCCGCCAGGATCCGTTCACGGCATGTCACGCCATAACTTGCCAACTCGGTCGCCGTCATTCTGCCCAGCAGCGGTCCCAGTCGCCGTTGCTCTGCTCTGGTGCTGCTCCTATCCGACCATCGCAACCGCCGCCGAGAGTGGCTCCCGCGAGGGAGAGGCCCTCTTCGAGACAAAATTGCGGCCGCTGCTCGCACACCGCTGCGCCGGGTGCCACGGGGCAGGCACGGTCGAGAGCGACTTTGACATGTCGACCCGCGAAAAGCTGCTTGCGGGCGGGGCCAGCGGCCCGGCCGTCGTGCCCGGCAAGGCGACGGAGAGCCTGCTGTATCGGCTGGCTGCACGGCTCGAAGAGCCGCACATGCCGGAGGAGGGAGACGCGCTCACCAAGGAAGAACTCGGCTGGCTCGCCGAGTGGATCAACGGCGGGGCCCCACTCGACAAACCGCTGATCGACGACTCCGACCGCGGGCCGTGGACCGAACGGGTGGTCGCGGCTGAGGCCCAAGACTATTGGGCGTTCCGCCCGCTCGCGGCCGTGAGCCCGCCGCAGCCGGCCGACCCGAACGGCTGGTGCCAAAACCCGATCGACCGTTTCATCCTTGCGAAGCTGGACTCGGCCAGTCTCACACCGTCGCCCGCGGCTCCACCCCAGACGTTGCTCCGACGGCTCTCATTCGATCTCACCGGATTGCCGGCGACACCGCAGGAGATTGCCGCTTTCTGCGAATCGTCATCGAGAGACGCGAGCGCCGCCGATCAGCAGGCGGTCGATGATTTCCTGTCGCGGGCGTCGTTTGGTGAACGGTGGGCGCAACATTGGCTCGATGTCGCCCGCTTCGCCGAGAGCTTCGGCTACGAGCAGGACTACGACCGCCCACATGCCTATCACTACCGCGACTTCGTGATCAAGGCCTTCAACGACGATCTTCCCTACGACACGTTCCTGCAGTGGCAACTCGCCGGCGACGAGCTGGCCCCGGGCAATCTCGCTGCACAGAAGGCGACCGGCTTCCTCGCCGCCGGAGCCTTCCCGACCCAACTCACTGAAAAGGAGTTTGAGAGCGCACGCTCGATTGAACTCGACGACATGGTGGGCACGGTCGGCACCGCGATGCTCGGGGCGACGATCGGCTGCGCCCGGTGCCACGACCACAAGTTTGACCCGTTTCCGCAGGCCGACTATTACCGGATGGCCGCGACGTTCACGACGACGATCCGTTCAAACGTCGATCTGGCGGTCGATCCGGCGCAGGACCGCAAAATCCTCGCAGCGTGGGAGGCCCGGCGGCTCACGGCCGTGCAGGCCCGGGAAGCCTATGAGCGAAGCGAGTTGCCGAAGCGATTCGACGCATTCGTGGCTGCGTGGAAGCCAGCCGCGGGCGAGCAGACGTCTCCATGGCGGCTCGGGACAACCGTGTCGGCAGAGACCGGCGCGGGGAACACGTTTGCGCCGCTCGACGACGGATCGCTTCTGGCCGTCGGCAAGCCCGCCGATCGCGACAGCTACACCTTCGTGATCGATATACCGCTCGAGATGGTCGCCGCGCTCCGGATCGACGCGATCGCCGACCCGTCATTGCCGCATGGCGGGCCGGGCCGTGCCGGCAACGGTAACTTCGCCCTCTCAAACCTCACAGTCTCAGCCTCCCCCATTCCCACCTCGGGCAAGCCAGCGGCCAAGCCCACCCGAATCAAGCTCGTCAATCCGCGAGCCGACTTCTCGCAGACGGCCCCAGCGCTCCTGATCGAGCATGCGATCGATGCGAGCGGGTCGACAGCCTGGGCGGTCGATCCGCAGGTCGGTGCGTCTCACGCAGCGGTGTTTGACTTTGAGAAGCCGGTGCAGCATGCCGGCGGCACGCGACTGACAGTGAAACTCGAGTTCATGAACAACACCAGGCACTCGATCGGCCGGCCGCGGATCGCGTTCGCGGCCGTTCCGGTCGAGACGGTGGAGCCGGTCACTGCGGATCGCGACCCTGTCAATGCCGACGGGGAGCCGCGACGCCGCGTGACGGAACTTCTCGCCAAGCCAGTCGCGGAGCGAACTGAGGCGGAGAGTTCGGAACTCACCGCACTCCACCAGAAGTTTGACGATGGCTGGCGATCGCTCGACCGGGTCGTCAGGCAGCTCGACGCCGAGAAGCCCACCCCGACGCTTGTGAAGGTGCTTGTGGCAAGTGAGAACGTGCCCAAAATCCCGCACCATGCCGACGGCCGCGGCTATCCGCACTTTTACCCCGAGACCCACTACCTGCGACGTGGTGACGTCAACCAGAAGGAAGGCGTGGCGACGACCGGGTTTCTGCAGGTGCTGATGCGGCATCCCGACGGGGTGGCCCACTGGCTCGAACCCGCGCCTGAGGGGGCGACGACGAGCCACCGCCGCGCGGCGCTGGCCCGCTGGATCACCGACGTCGATCACGGAGCCGGGCACGCTGCCGCCCGAGTCATCGTCAACCGACTCTGGCAGCATCATTTTGGCGCGGGCCTCGTCGCCACGCCGAGCGACTTTGGCAAACAGGCCGATCCGCCGTCGCATCCCGAACTTCTCGATTGGCTTGCCGGTGAGTTGATCCGCAGCGGCTGGAAGCTGAAATCGATCCACCGTCTGATGGTAACGAGCGCCACCTATCGGCAGTCGAGCGCGATCGATCCAGTGAAAGCCCAGGTCGACCCGGCCAACCGACTCGTCTGGCGGTTCAACCGCCGCCGGCTGGAAGGGGAAGCGATTCGCGACACGCTGCTTTCCATGTCGGGCGCGCTCGATCCCTCGCTCTACGGCCGCGCCGGCCGCGACGAGGCGAGCCCGAGGCGGAGCCTCTACCTGGAGCGAAAGCGAAGCAAACTGCCGCTCTTCCTACGGACCTTTGATTCACCCGACTTCGTATCGGGCGTGGCGAACCGGTCGGTGACGACAACCGCGCCGCAGGCCCTTGCAATGATGAACTCACCGCAGGTCCGCCTGTGGGCCGGACGGTTTGCCAAGAAACTGGTGGCTGAGGCCGACTCGATCCCCGAGGTGCCGCCACTGCCCAGCCAGCCGCAGGCTGCTCCCGCGGCCGACTCCGACCCACGGGCGAAACTGATCCGCGCGGCGTATGCGACCGCGTTTGGCCGCGCTCCTGCGCCCACCGAATTCCATGACGCCAGCCTTTTCATCGAGTCACAGCAGGCGGCCTACGCGGCCGCGGGACGTGTCGACGGCCCGACCGCGGCAGTCGTCGATTTCTGCCAGGTCCTGATGGGGCTCAACGAGACGACACACGTCGAGTGAATCCAGCCACGAGACAGCCACGAGAGAAACGCATGACCGATCCAAGCATGATCACCCGGTATTTTCGTGACCTCCCGGCCAGCCTGCCACGCCGGGAGATGCTCAGGCGGGCCGGGGCCGGCTTTGGGCTTCTTGGACTTGCAGGGCTCCTCCAAGACGAGACGGTTGCCGCAGCCACGGTATCGGCACGTGACGCGATCGCCGACACTCCGCTCGCGGCCCGACCGAGTCATTTTCCAGGCACGGCAAAGAGCGTGATCTGGCTCTTCATCAATGGGGGGCCGAGCCATGTCGACACGTTCGACTACAAACCCGAACTCGAGAAGCGAGACGGGCAGGAACTCGCCGGCTTCGATAAGAACACGGGCTTCTTTGCGGGCGCCGTGGGTGGGCTCATGAAGAGCCCCTTCGAGTTCCGTCAGCATGGCCAGAGTGGGGCGTGGGTTTCCAGCCTGTTCCCGCACATGGCAAAACACGTCGACAAGATGGCCTTCCTCAAGAGCTGCTGGACCGACTCCAACAACCATGCGCCGGCCCTGCTCAAGATCAACACCGGTGTCACGCGGATGGGATTTCCCTGCACAGGTTCGTGGGTCACCTACGGCCTCGGCAGTGAAAACCGTGACCTGCCCGGATTCGTCGTGATGTACGACACGAAGGGCCGCGGGCTTCCCAAGGGCTACGCCCAGAACTGGTCGGCGGGCTTCCTGCCGGGTGTGTTCCAGGGCACGGGCATCGACACCGCCGGCACCCCGATCCCAAACCTCGCCCGCACGGCGGGGATGACCGACGCCCAGCAGCGGGCGCAGTTTGACCTTGCCGCCAGACTCAACAGCCACCACCTTGCCACCACCGGCGACGCATCGCTTCAGGCCCGGATCGAGAGCTTTGAACTCGCCTACCGGATGCAGATGTCGGCGCCCGAGGCGCTCGACCTGGCGAGCGAAACGAAGGAAACGCATGACCTGTACGGGCTCGACGATCCGACCTGTGGCCACTTTGCCAAGCAGTGTCTGATCGCTCGGAGACTGGTGGAACGGGGCGTACGGTTCATCCAGATCTACTCTGGCGGCGAAGAGAACCAGAAAAGTTGGGACGGCCACAGTGATATCCAGGGCAACCACTCCGGCTTTGCCGCCGAGACCGACCGGCCGATCGCGGCCCTGCTCGAGGATCTCTCCCGACGCGGACTCCTCGACGAGACACTCGTCGTCTGGGGCGGAGAGTTCGGTCGTCTGCCGATCGCACAGAAGAGCGCGAAGCCCGGCCGCGATCACAACCCGCATGCCGCCACCGTCTGGATGGCTGGCGGTGGCGTCAAGGGGGGCGTGACGCACGGCGCCACCGACGAGGTCGGATTCAAGGCCGTTGAAGATCGTGTGAGTGTCAACGACCTGCATGCAACGATTCTGCACCTGCTTGGCATGGACCATCGCCGGCTGACCTATCGATTTAACGGCCGGGATTTCCGGCTCACGGACGTTGCCGGTGTCGTGGTGAACGACATTCTGGCCTAGGCTCTGTCTGAAAACTCAGTACCTGGCTTCGAGCGGCTCATTTGCCCTCTGGCTACGTCCGGCTCCATCGCCA
>CBFIHA010000065.1:0-21403 GCA_965662195.1 uncultured Pirellulales bacterium | reverse complement strand
AGGGCAGGGGCAGCAAAGCGAAAGGGCGTGCCAGATGATGGATCATGCGCGATGGCCACCCGCTGGTAGGTGTCGGTGGACACGAGAATCCGCACGAACTCCCGGAGATCGAAATCGAGCCTGAGCATCTCGTCGGTGAGGTGCTCAAGCAGGGCGGGGATGCTTGCGGGGTTCCCCGGCTGAAAATCGTCGACCGGCTCGACCAGCCCCAGGCCCATCACCTTCTTCCACATCCGGTTCGCGATCGTGCGGGCAAACTGCCGATTGTCGCGGCCGGTCATCCAGGCGGCAAACTGCTCGCGCCGATTTGCCTCGCGGGCCCCCGACGGCACTTCGCCCCACAGCACCTTGGGGCTCACCACCGACAGTGGCTTGGCGTCGTCGTATTTGTAGTCGTGCGGGAGCTTCAGCGGCTGCCGCCCTGATTGAAAACTCACCGACTCCAGGTTGGCCAGAAAGAACTGATGGAATGTCGCATATTTTTCATAACCAAGTTTTTCTTTGGCTTCTGACCAAAACGTTTTCCGCACCCGGTGTTGACGGCTCAGGCCATCCGCGTCTGAGAGAAACGCCGCCAACTCGTAAAACTGGTGCTGCGTCCAATCGTCAAAGGGGTGGTCGTGGCACTGGGCACAGCCGATCTGGGTTCCTAAGAAGACCCGCACCGTATTGTCGACGTACGGCAGAGGCATGCCGTAGTCCCGCAGTTGAAATCCGACGGCCGGGTTTTCCCACAGCCGACCGTCGGCCGTGAGCATCTCGTGCACCCATTGATCGAAAGGCTTGTTGGTGCGGATCGAGTCTTGCACATACCAGAGATACGGCTCAAAGGGCCGATCCCGCGAACGTTCTCGAAGCCGCAGGATGTCGGCCCAGTAATTGTAGAAGTGGCTGACATAGTCGGGGCTCTCCAGCAGATCATCGACAAGATCGGCCCGCTTGGTCTTCTTCTTTGACGCGAGAAACCGCCTGGCCTCGTCGTAGTCAGGGATCCGGCCACCAAGCTCGAGATAGATCCGCCGCAAAAACTGGGCGTCATTCAGTGGCGGGGCTGGGCTTACCTCATGCTCCTGCCAGTGGGCAGCGAGCAGCTTGTCGATCGCTGCCGCCGCCTCCAGCACGGCCGGCCGCCGCGACCGATCGACAGGGGCCACCTCCATGATCGTGCGCGGCGGATCGGCCTTCACCGCCTGTGGCAGCCCCGCAGGCTTCGCCTTGGGGCCTTTGCCGCCCGCAGGCTTCGCTGCCGGACATGGCGACATGAGCCATGGCACCATGAGGCTGGCGGCCATGACGATCGTGAACGTCGCCTTGCCACGCGAGGCGATGGACTTCAATGACGGCAGCATTCCCACAGCTCCAAGCAAGACCAAGCAAGACCAACGTCCCGGCACCTTCGGAAACCCATAAACATTCCGACCGGGCCCCGAAAAGTGTCACCCGATTTTTGGGCCCCGAAAATAGCGTCGTGCGGGGGCTTGTAGCCTCGCCAACGCAGGCCTACAAAAAGCCTAATTCTCAGGACTCCAACATGACCACCAATGATGACAGCCCGAGGGTATCGATGATCGCCGCTAAGCTCCACGCCCATGCACATTGCCTTCGTCCTGGCCGGCTGCAGGCGGCATCGGCGTGGCAGGCTGCGGTAGCAGCGTTGGCGATCGTCCTGGGCGGCACGGCGATCGCGGGCGACCCACCGGGCGTGGCCGGGCTGCGCAGGCAAGTTTACCCTGCATCGATCGCCGGCATCTATCCGCAACTCACCTGCGCGAATCAGGAGAATGAGTGTGGCATTGGCGCGGTCGTGCCGTGGGCTGACCGGCTCTGGGTGATCACCTACGCGCCGCACCGGCCCGCCGGCTCATCCGACAAGCTCTACGAGATCACCCCTGATCTAGAGCAGCGAATCTTTCCCGGTAGCGTCGGGGGCACGCCCGCCAACCGGATGATTCACGCCGAGTCGAATCAGCTCTTCATCGGCCCCTACTGTATCGATGCGAGAGGAACGATCCGGACCATACCGCCGACGGCGATGTACGGCCGGCTTACCGGCACCGCGAGGCATCTCTTCGAGCCGGCCAAAAAGGTCTACTTCGCGACGATGGAAGAGGGCCTCTACGAGGTCGATGTCGATTCGTTGGCGGTGACCTGCCTGATTCGGGATGGCAATGCCCAGGCACCACCGCAGGGCGTGGTCTCGAAACTTCCCGGCTATCACGGCAAGGGGCTGTATGCCGGCCAGCAGCGGCTGGTCTATGCCAACAACGGTGAAAAACACCCGGATGTCAGTCGCGACCCGACGATTCCGTCCGGGGCGCTGGCCGAATGGACCGGTTCGGGCGACTGGCAGCTCGTCCGTCGCAATCAGTTCACCGAGGTGACCGGCCCCGGCGGGATTCGGGGCAGTACCGATCCCGCTAGCCCCATCTGGACCCTCGGCTGGGACGCCCGGTCGGTCATTCTTGGGCTGCTGGAGGCCGGGCAGTGGCACTTCTACCGCCTGCCCAAGGCGAGCCACAGCTACGACGGCTCCCATGGCTGGAACACCGAGTGGCCGCGGATCCGCGAGATCGGCGAGACCGACCTGCTGGCGACGATGCACGGTACGTTCTGGCGGTTCCCCGCCAGCTTCACCCGGCATACCTCCGGCGGAATCGAACCTCGCTCCAACTACCTGAAGGTCGTGGGCGACTTCTGCCGCTGGCAGGATCGGGTTGTTCTCGGTTGCGACGATTCGGCCAAGTCAGAGTTCATGAACACCCGGCCATTCAAGGCCAGGCATGCTGGGCCTCGCCAATCCAACTCAAATCTCTGGTTCATTGAGCCAGAGCGACTCGATCGGCTTGGGCCGTCCCTCGGCCGCGGTTCGGTCTGGCTGCGGGAGGATCTGGCGGCGGGAGCGGCGAGCGAACCTTTTCTCTTCTCCGGCTATGACCACCGGCAACTGGCGATTACCCACACGTCGGCTGAACCCGTGACCTTCGTGCTTGAGGTCGATCGGAGTGGCAACGACACCTGGGGAACGCTCGAGGAGATGACCGTGCCAGCGGCGGGCACCATCTTCCGGCATTTTTCAGCTACTGAAGCCGCAGCCTGGATTCGGCTGCGAGCGGTCGAGGCGGCACAGCAGGTGACGGCTCACTTTCACTACCGCGATCAGGATCAGCGGACGCCTGCCAATGGCAGCCTTTTCGCTGGCATTGCGGCAGCTGCCGATCAGCCTCAGCGGTTGGGCCTGATGCGGAGCCTCTCGGCTGAAACCCTGGGTCTGGTGGCGGCAACGAAGCCCGATGGCAGCGATGCCGGTTACTATGAGTTGAATCAGTCCCTCAAGCTGGTGCCGCGAGACGATCCAGCCGCCGCGGCACGGCTGGTTGCCGATGTGGCGCAGCCCGCCGACAGTTTCACCGTCGACGACGCCTCGGTGGTGCTCGTCGAGGATGGCCGGCAGTACCGGTTGCCGATCGGGGCGAAACCGCAAGACCTGGTAGCCCAACCACAACCCGGGGCCGGCACGGCCAAGCTGGCAGGCTATGCAACGGCCCGGGTCTGCCGGGAAGTCGCCACCGAGCGAGATCTGCTCAATGTTGCCGGCACTTTCTATGAACTGCCGGCCCGGAATGCCGGCGGAGTCGCCAAGCTGCGGCCAATCGCAACCCACGATCTGGCGATCCATGACTTCTGTTCCCACAACGGCTTGCTGCTGCTCACCGGCCTCGATGCCGAGACCGCGAGCGACCGCATCATTCGCAGTGCCGACGGCAAGGCAGCCGTCTGGGCTGGTGTCGTTGACGATCTCTGGCAACTCGGCAAGCCGCGGGGGAAGGGTGGCCCTTGGCGGCAGACCGCGGTGCAGGCAGGCGTCCCTTCCGACCCCTATCTGATGACCGGCTATGACCGGAAGCAGGTGACCCTGTCGGCGGACACCGCAACCGAGATCACGCTCGAGGTCGATCTCGATGGAACCGGGCTCTGGGTTGCCTATCGGTCGTTCACTGTCCCAGCTGGTGAGACGGTACAGCACACCTTTCCCGCCGGCTTTAGTGCCTACTGGGTCCGCGGCGTCAGTTCAGTCGACACCCGCGCATCGGTCATCTTTCAATACGATTGATGAAACGAGTTGACCGGTTTCGGCGAACCACCGGAGCCACCGCACGTGTCACCGGCCTGGGGGCCGCCTGTCGGCTGTTCCCGGCGGGTGGGATGTCTCCAAGTGTGCAATTAAACGTCCTACCCGCTGCTGCAGCCGTTGCTGGAGGTTTCACCGTGGGTATCGTGGGTATACTGTGGGGATGATCACTCGACGCTTTCTCGCCATTGTGCTCGTGCTCGGTTTCGCGAGCGACGCGTCGGTCCGTTCGAGGGCCGACGAACCCAGCTCGCCATCGCCCCGGAAAAACCTGATTCTGCCGGGCGAGGTGTTCGAGGTGGCTGGCCACACGGCGTTTCTGCTGACGGCAGCCGATGGTGTCTCAGCCGACGGCCCGAAGCCCTGGATTCTCTATTCGCCTACGCTGCCGGCCTATCCGGATCAGGCCGAGAAGTGGATGCACGAGCAGTTCGTGGCGGCCGGTGTGGCCGTGGCGGGCATCGATACGGGCGAATCGTACGGCAGCCCCGGTGCCGTCAAGGCCGCCGCAGCGCTCCATGCCGAGATGGTGCGGCGGGGCTATGCAAAAAAACCGGCCCTTCTCGGCCGCAGCCGCGGGGGGCTCTGGGCCAGTGCCTGGGCGATCGCCCATCCCGAACTCACGGCGGGGGTCGGTGGAATCTATCCCGTTTATGACTGGCGGACGTATCCCGGCCTTGCCAAGGCGGCAGCCGCCTATGGGCTGAGCCCTGAGCAACTGGAGGCCCGGGCTACCGACCTTTGCCCGATCGAGCGGATCGACGTGGCGGCGCGGGCCGGCGTGCCTTTTTGCATCATCCATGGCGACGCGGACAAGGTCGTGCCGCTCGAGCCCAACTCCGCTGAACTCAAAAAGCGGTACGAGGCCGCGGGCGAGGGAAACCTTGTGGCGCTGATCATCGCCCCGGGCCAAGGCCACTCCTTCTGGGAGGGCTTCTTCCACTGCCAGCCGCTGGTCGACTTTCTCATCGCCCGGGCAAAAGCCGAACCGCTCGACATCGAGTAAGCGGCTCGTCAGCAGGCTGCACCGAAGCCGTTGCGGGCTGTTGCTTTGGTGTGTACAAATATTCATCTATAGATGTACGTTTTCGGGCCAGGTGGTCACCCCGGGTACTGCTATCGCTATAATTACATTGTCGATGCGTAGATGCTATTCACACAGATTTGCTGGGATCTGGACGATGACCCGCATGGCAATGTGCAGCACATCGCCGATCACGGTGTCTCCAAGGAAGAAGTCGAGGAAGTTTTAGGGCATCCAGAGGGTATTGAGCGAAGCAGGTCTTCGGGACTCTTGATTGCGTTTGGCGAAACGACCACAGGGCGACTGCTTGCAGTCGTCTATGAGAAGATTGACGACCTGTGCGTGTACCCTGTGACGGCGTACGAAGTTGAGTGATCGAGACGTGTATTGCGACGAAGCGGTGGCTTATCGCGATGATGCAATAGAGAGTCATTTATGAAACGCGTGACCCGTGAACGACGACTGACCGCCGCTGAGGCAGCCAAGTACGAGCAGATCAGGAACCAGGTCGATCTTGAGAAGCCGAAGATTGATGCCAGAATTCGCGGCCGCCGGGCGGCACGGCGGAAAGTCATCGCGGGGAAGAAAGGCGGCCTCTCCCTTGGTCAAAGGATTCGCCATGCACGTGAAGCCCGCCGCCAGACGCAAGTCGAGCTAGCATTGGCGGCCGGCATATCCCAAGGATATCTCTCACAGTTGGAGCAAGATGATCGCGAGCCGACGCTATCGATTGCTGTCCGTCTCGCGGCCGCGCTCGGCATATCTTTGGATGATTTGGCGGCGGGTGCTGCGTAATGTAGTGAGATAGCCGGGCTGAGAGCGGCTGTCAGACGTGCCTGGCGTCGGCAACCAGGCTGAGCGAGGCGGCGATACCCTGCTCCGGCACAACGGCAGTCTCACTCGCTGTCGGCGGCCGGTTCGAACCAGGGGTAGATCGCTGGCAGCACCAGGAGGGTGAGCACCATCGAGGTCGCCAGGCCGCCGATCACGACGGTGGCCAGTGGCCGCTGGACTTCCGCGCCTGCACTCGACGAGATGGCCATCGGGAGGAAGCCGAGGGCGTCGGTGGTCGCCGTCATCAGCACCGGCCGCAGCCGGTCCAGCGACCCCTCGAAGATCGCCGTCCGCTGGTCGCTGCCGGTCTTGCGTAGGTGGCGGATGTGCTCAATCAGCACCACGCCGTTCATCACGGCAATACCGAACAGGGCAATGAAGCCAACGCCAGCCGAGATTGAGAAGGGCATGTCGCGGAACCAGAGGGCAACGATGCCGCCGGTCGCGGCGATCGGCACGTTGAGGTAGATCAGCAGTGTCAGCTTCACCGACCCGAAGGTGAGGTAGACCAACGAGAAGATCAGAAAGAGCGCGACCGGCACCGCAATCAGCAGCCGGCGGCTGGCCCGCTGGAGATTCTCGAACTGGCCACCCCAGGTCAACGAGTAGCCCGCTGGAAGCTTCACCCGTTCGGCGACGGTCTGCTGGGCATCGGCCACGAAACCGGCCAGGTCCCGGCCGCGGACATTGCACTGGATGAGCAGCCGGCGGCGGATGGCATCGCGGCTGATCTCCGAGGGGCCCTCCTCGACGGTAATCGTGGCCAGCTGGGCTAGCGGGATCTGCCGGCCCCGGGCGTCCGCAATTTTGAGCTGTCCCAGCCGGTCGATGTCCTCCCGCCAGCGGCCCGCGAGCCGAACCTGCATCGGGAATCGTCGCTGGCCCTCGAAGACCTCGCCCACAACATGGCCGCCAATCACCCGTGTCGCATCAAGTACGTCGCTGGCATTGATGCCGTAGCGGGCAATCGCGTCGCGGCGGATAATCACCCGAACGTAGGGGAGGCCGCCGATCTGCTGGGCCTGCACATCGGCCGCACCAGGTACTGCGGAGAGCGCCCGGACGATCTTGTCCCCTTCGACCTCGAGCACGTTGAGGTCGTCACCGTAAAGGCTCAGGCCGATGTCGGACCGCACCCCAGCGACCAGTTCCTGCACCCGCAGCTCGATCGGCTGGGTGAAGCTGTAGGAATTGCTCGGCACGCTGGCCTCGAGGTCGGCATGCATCTGTTCGATCAGTTCTGCCTTGTCATAGTCGGGCACCTCGTGGCCGTCGGCAGCCTTCAGCCGCACGAAGATGTCGGTCTGGTGGACACCCATCGGGTCGTTGGCAATCTCGGGCCGGCCGGTCTTGGAGACCACGCTTTCGACCTGTGGGAACTTCAGCAGCGTCCGCTCCATTGCCTTGGTCATTTCGATCGAGGCCTCCAGCGAGACACTCGGCAGCCGGGTGGCCTGGATGGCGATGTCACCTTCATCGAGCTTGGGCACGAACTCCAGGCCAAAGGTGCCGGCCAGCGCGATGCTCAGGGCAAACACTGTCACCGCACCGCCGAGCATCAAGGCGGGGCGGGTGAGGGCCGCCGTCAGCAGCGGGCGGTAACCGCGCTTGCACCAGGCGACAAGAAAGGTCTCCTTCTCGCTCACCCGACGGGCAAGAAACAGTGAAGCCATCACCGGAATGACCGTGACCGAGAGGATCAACGCCCCAGTCATTGCCGACATGAAGGTGAAGGCCATTGGGCGGAACATCTTCCCCTCGACACCCTGTAGGCTGAGGATCGGCAAAAAGACGATGATCACGATCAGCCCGGCAAACATGATCGGTGTGCCGACCTCCCGGGATGACTCCTTGAACACCGAGAGCGGTGCCCGGCCGCCACCATGCCGCCGCTGGTAAGTCGCGACGTTGCGAACGGCGTTTTCAACCATCACCACCGCCCCATCGACGATGACCCCGAAGTCAACCGCCCCGAGGCTCATCAGGTTGGCCGAGACACCGGCCACCTTCATGGCGATCAGGGCCGCCATCGCCGAAAGCGGGATGGCCGCCGCCACAATCAGCCCCGCCCGGATGTCGCCCAGCAGCAGGAACAGCATCACAATCACCAGCAGGACGCCGACGCTGATGTTTTCGGTGATGGTGTGGATGGTCTTGGCGACCAGTTCGGTACGATCATAGAAGGTGTCGATGAAGACGCCCTCGGGCAGGGTCTTGTTGATCTCGGCGATGGTCGACTTGACGTCAGCGACCACCTGCCGCGAGTTGCCCCCCATCAGCATCATGACCATGCCTGTCACGGCCTCACGGTCGCCGTCTCGGGTGACCGCCCCCTGCCGCAGCATGGGGGCGAACCGAACCTCGCCGATGTCGGCAATCCGGATCGGGGTGCCATCACTCCGGCTGTCGAGTACGATCGAGCGGATGTCGTCGAGGCTGCTGATCAGGCCCTCGGCCCGGACCAGCCGCTGTTCGGCCCCACGGGCGATTGCCCCGCCACCGGCATTGCCGTTGTTCTCCTCGAGGGCCTCGAAGACCTGGCTCAGCGAGATACCGAAGTTGAGCAGCCGGTCCGGATCGACCTGAATCTCATAGGTCTTCAGCTGACCGCCGAAGGTATTGACCTCAATCACCCCCGGCACGCTCCGCAGCTGGAAGGCGATCTGCCAGTCGAGAATGGTCCTGAGCTCCATCAGGTCGTAGTCATAGCCCGGCTGGGCCCGCACCTCGAACTGATAGATCTCACTCATGCCGGTGGCAATCGGGCCCATCTGCGGGTCACCCATGCCCGGGGGGATGTTCTCCCGGGCATGCTGCAGCCGTTCATTGATGAGATTGCGGGCCCAATAAATGTCGGTCCCTTCCTCGAAGGCAACGGTCACGGCGGAAAGGCCGAAGCGGCTGATCGAGCGGATCTCCTCGACCCGCGGCAGACCGCTCATCGCATTCTCGACCGGAAAGGTGATGAACTGCTCGACCTCGACCGGGCCGAGGGAGGGCGAGAGGGTCAGCACCTGCACCTGCACGTTTGTCAGGTCGGGCACCGCATCCAGTGGCAGGCTGGCGACCGAGCCGGCGCCGACCCCTAGGAGCACGACTGCCAGCAGCATGACCA
The DNA here is from genome assembly GCA_965662195.1 of uncultured Pirellulales bacterium. GTDB lineage: Bacteria > Planctomycetota > Planctomycetia > Pirellulales > UBA1268 > UBA1268. The sequence goes on along the minus strand of CBFIHA010000065.1, from coordinate 12,301 downwards.
CGAAGCGATTGTCGAGCGACCAGTCGATGATCCGCGAAACCATGAGGGCATCTTTCCCTGAACGTGAAGGAACAGTGATGTGAGCAGACCCGGCATGGTCGTCAGTGTCGTCCGGCCGCCGGCCCTTTATTCCTCAAGCAGTGCCGAGAGCAGCCGCGACTTCAGGGCAAAGCCGCCAGTGACGACCACCCTGTCGCCGGCGGTGAGACCGTCACTGATTTCAACGGCGTTCGCTGTCCGGCGGCCGATTGTGACGGCCGTCTTCTGGAACCGACCGTCCCCGAGATGCCGGAAGACGAACGACTCACCCGCATGCTCAAGCACCGCGGCGAGCGGCACCTGCAGCACGGTGGCCGCCTTGGTGTCGGGGAGATCGACCGTCACAAACATGCCCGGTTTGAGCCGCCCGTCCTTATTGTCGGCAACGGCCCGCAGATGGAGTGTGCGGGTTTCGGGGTCGACGAGGTCGCCGGTGTAGAAGACGGTGGCCTCAAAGACCTCGCCCGGCCACGACCCACTGCGGAACCGCACGGCCTTGCCCTGCAGATCCGCCAGCAGCGGGAGTTGTTCCTCGTAGACGTCGGCTGACAGCCAGACGGTTGAGAGGTCGGCGACGGAGAGGATCTGGTTCGTCGGGCCAACGTGCTCAAGCAGCACCACGTCCTTGGAGATGACGGTGCCGCCAAATGGGGCGAGGATCGGGCAACGGGCCAACGCGGCGCCCGTGCGGGGGTCAATCGCGGCGATCAGGTCGTCGCCGAGCCCCAGGATTTTCAAGGCGGCCTCATCAACTGCGACCCGGGTCTTGAGTTCGGCCACCTGCTGGGTCGACATGATGGCGGTCTGGCGGGCCTCCTGTTCAAGCTGTTCCAGCAGCGACTGCAGCGTTGCCCGATTCGATTTCCAGCTCGCCTCGGCCTCGTAGATGTGCCGGGAGGCAACGATTCCCTCCGACTGCAGCGGCTCGAGCCGGTCCAGATTTTTGCGGCTGGTCGCCTTGTCAATGTAAGCCGACATCAGCTTGTCACGGTATTCGCCCAGTGGGCGGTTCTGCAGCTGACGCTCGATCTCCTCGACCGGGGCCTCGGCCCGTAGCAGCTCGATCAACGTAAGCGTGTTTTTGGCGATCGCCTGGGTCCATTCGTCTTTCCGGCTGGCGAAACTCAGCTGCAGCCGATCCTGGGCGAGGCGGAGCATGGCATCACCGACCTGCCGGCTCTGGATGACGGCCATCTGCTGCCCCTTGGTGACCCGATCGCCAAGACTGACGTGCACCCCTTCAACCCGGCCCTCGACGAGCGGGTAGACATGGGCGAGGCGGTCTTCATTGAGGCTGATCGTACCGGTGAGGGTGGTGGCCCGCTCGATCAATCCGGGAGTGGCCGGGGCGATCGTGAGCCCCGCCGCTTCCCAGAGTTCCTCAGGGAAAACCACCACGGAGGGATCGCTGTCGGCCGGAGCCTGGGGTTCGGCCGCAGCCACCCGCTGGGCAAGCGGCGGAGCCGGCCGCCAGACGAACCCGACTGCGGCGACGGTGGCGGCGATCAGAACCGCGGCCACCAGCCAGGGGATGGTCCGACGCCGCGGAGCATTCGTGGTGATTGGTGTCATGGTCGATTTCTTGGGCGGTGAGAACTGTTGGCAAGAGGCGTGTGGGTCAGGTGGACTAGTCACCACCGGCCGGCAGGCGATGGGAAAGGTTGGCCGCCTCGGGTCGGGACTCCGCAGAGCGGGTCGTCAGAGAGCGCCGCAAGGAGCGCCTCAACGAAAAGATAGTGTTGCCCCCCAGCCGCTCACAAGGCCGTGATCGTGGGAGGTCGAAGTCGTGCCGGGGAAACCCCTTGGTGAAGGCCGGCCTCTGAAGCGAGTGACCGCGGGCCGCAGGTGGGCCTGTTCAGCCGTCTGTTCGTTGTCCGAGTCAGCCCGAGGTTGCAGTGATGCTGGGCACGGGGGTGACGGCTGGGGGCGGACCAAAAATGGGGTCGTGCCGCCAGGCGTGGCTCCAACCGGCCGAGCGGCGCAGCAGGTCGTCGGTCACCACCAGGATCGCCGGCAGCAAGATCAGTTCCGCCACGGTCGCCGCTGCCACCGCCGCACAGGCCAGCCGGCCGAAGCCGGCCAGCGACGGCACGCTGCTGATGGTCACCACGGCGAAGCCGATTCCCAGAACCAGTCCCCCAAGCACGACGGGGTTGCCGGTTTCAGCTACCGCCCGGCGAACGGCCGAGGCGATCGACACGCCCTCACGGCGGTGCCGGGCCAGGGCTGCCAGCACATGCACCGTGTCATCAACGGCAAGCCCGAGGCAGACGTTGAAGACGATCACCGTGGCCGGGTCGAGCGACCTGCCAGTCGCGACCAACACCGCGGCAATCACCGCCAGCGGAAAGACATTCGGAATCAGGCTGACCAGGCCGGCCACCGGTGAGCGGAAGGCCAACGCCAGAATTGTGCCGATGACGATCACCTCCAGCAGCAGGCTGCCGCCGAGATCATGAACCAGCTGCCGGATGTTGCGGGCCGAGACGACCGACATTCCGGCCAGCTCGAACTGCCAGCCGGGTGAGTCCGCGGCGAGAAGGTCGAGCTGGTCCTCGATGCCGCGGTACACGGCTTCCAGCTGACGGCTGCCGGCGTCCCGAACGCGGGCCCGCACGATTGCCATTCCTGCGCTGGGATCGACCAGTTCTTCGACCGCTGCGGCTGGCAGCCGGTGGCGGGCCCGGGTCGGCATGCCGGCAACCACCGAGGCGAGTGAGAGCGGTCGGCTGGCGGCATCCGACTGCTCAATGATGGCGTGGACAGCACGTAGCTGTTCCAGGACTACTTCGTCCCGCCAGCCAATCGCCGCCGGCCAGCGGACGATGACATCGACCCCCATCACGCCGCCGAACTCGGCGTCGACTGCCCGCAAGGCCCGCGATGCCTCGGCCCGCCGCGGCAGGGCGTCGATCACCCGGTTGTCGGCATCAACCTGAAGGCCCAGCAGGGTGAGGAACAGGGTGCCGACCAGTCCGACCGCCGCAATTGGCCGGGCGTGACGGATTGAAAAAGCGGTGAGCGTTCCCGCCGTCCGGCTGGCCAGTCGCCAGGAATGTCCCAGCCGCAGGCCCTGACAGAAGCGGGTGGAGGCCAACAGCGGGGTCAGCAGTGTGACCGCCGCGAAACTGGCGATTGCTCCGGCCGCGGCGGCCAGGCCGAAGGTTCGTACCGCCTCGATCCGGGCCGCCGCCAAGGAGGCGAACCCGATGGCGGTGACAAGGCTGGTCAGGCCGCAGGCGGTGCCGACCCGTCGCACCGCGCCACTGGAGGCGGCCAGCGGATCGAGGCCCCGCCTGACACTCCGCCGCATGTCTTCGATGAAATGAATCGAGTCGCAGGTGCCGACCACCAACGCCAGGGATGGCACCACGCTGGTGAGAATGTTGATCGGTGCTCCACACAGGCCGAGGAGGCCCATCGCCCAGACTGCCCCGACGGCCGGTGGCAGGCAGGCAACCAGGGTCGACCTGAGGCTGCGGGCGATTGTGGCTGAGAGGACCACCGCCAGCAGCAGCCCGAGTGAGTTGAACAGCAGCATGTCCCGCCGCAGTGCCCTGGCCGCCTGCTGCCGCAGAGCCGGCAGACCTGTCAGCTGGGCCTCGACACCGGCAACGGCGGAGGCACGCAGCACCTGTTCGATCGACTCAACCGCCGGGCCGAGGCGGGGCGGTCGGTCGGCATTCTCAACAAGCCGCAGAATGAAGAGGGTTGTCGTGGCGTCGGCCGACAACAGGTGGCCGCCGACGAGTGGATGGTCGACCGCCCGGTCCTGAGCCTCCCGCAGGGTCTCGGCATCGAGCTGTCCAGCCGTGCGGGGAATGACCGGCAAGACGGCCCCGACCACCCCCTGCCGCCGCATGTCAAACATCGTCCGCACCCGCTCGACGGCCGGTAGTTGCTCCAGTCGATTTGCCAGCCCACGGATCGTTGAGAGCGTGGGTTCGTGGAAGAGGCCGCCCTGCGGCCGGCAGAGGCGGACGACACAATCGCGATCGGGGCTGCCGAAGCGTTCCCCGACGGCATCGATCACGGCAAACTCTTCGTCGAGTTCCGTGGCTTCGGTACCACTCCCCCAGTCGGTCTTCCCGACGCTGCGGAGGAGCGACCGGAGGTCGTCATCAATTCGCAGCTGGCTGAGTCCGTAGCCCGACAGCAGCGTGCAGACAACAACGGCGACAAGGCTCAGGCCTTGCCAACGACGGCGTCCGGGATCAGGTGTCGCTCGTCCGGGTCGACGATCCAGCCCCGGCAGGTGGCCGCTCCGCACTGGCAGCGAATTGCGGCGTCGGCTGGCCAGCAGTAATCGATGAACAGCTGTTCTCCAGCGGCGATCGGGCGGATTGTCTGCAGCCACAGGCGGTCTTCCTGCCGGTTAGTCTCCTCGTCCTCCCAATAGAAGAGTTCGCAGTTCGGATCGCAACTGTGATTCAGGAACCGCAATGGAGCGGCCGGTTCCAGCAGCCGGCCGCTCGGCAGGGCCATGCAATAACTGGGGTCCTCGGGGTAGTCATCCATGATCTCACCGTCGATTTCGCCAATAATCAGGTCTGCCCTTATTTTCCGGCGGGCAAAAATGCCGCTGCCGATCGTCGTTTCACCGACCCGGATCAGACCGGCAAGACGGTCACCGCGATGGCGTCGGCGGTGCTGCGGCGCTGAAGCGGGAGGCGTCAAGGGGGTGGAAACCGACACGGCCGCCCCTTCGGCGGCAGTGCCCGGCGTGGCGGCTGGCATGGGCGGCTCGTCTTCTTCTATGCTGCGGGATCACGGGTGTCCAAACAAGCAGGGCCATTGTCCGGGTTCCCGGCAGCGGCCCGTTCACTCCAGGAACTCTACCGATGAGCCCAAGAGATCGTCAATGTGGCTGGCTGACGATGCTGGCAGTGGCAGTGTTCCACAGCCTGTCGGTCGCCGTCGGGTTGCCCGCGTCGTTGTGGGCCGAGGAACCGGCGGCGTTGCCAACTGCCCGGCGGGACCCGGCTACCGTGGTGCGAATCGCCTGCTTCAACACCGAGGCGTTGGCAGTGCCGGGAGAGTCGAGCCGGTTTGCCCGCGAACGCTTCGACCCCGGCCGGCGGCGGCACGTCGAAAAGGTTGCGGCAGTGATCGAAGCGATCGACCCCGACATCCTCGTGCTGTCGGAGGTCACCTCGGCCGAGACGGTGGCGGCCCTCGCAGCCATCCTGCGCGACAAGGGCCTGGGGGATTTCCGGGCCCATCATGTCGACGGTAAGGATCGGTTCACAGGCTTTGATGTCGCCTTCTTGGCCCGGCTACCGGCCGACCCGATTGACGGTGCCACGGTGCGGCTATTCGCACCGGAGAAGACACCGCGGCGGTCAGCGGTTCTGGCGGGCGAGATTGAACTGCCCTGGACAGCCGAACGGTATGTCGAACCTCAGGACGAGGGCAGTAGCCGTGAGGAGATCGCCGTGCTCAAGCGGCACGCCGTCTGCTGCTTCACGGTGGCCGGCCGGAAGCTCGGCTTGGTAGGGCTGCACCTCAAGAGCAACCCGAGTGATCCCGGGGCCAACACCCAGCGGGCCGCGGAGGTCGAAATCGTCCGCCGGATCGTCTGCCGCGAACTGCTGCCCGCGGGCTATCTGCCGGTCGTGCTCGGAGACATCAACGACTATGACCCCGATGTTCCGATGGCCGATCGCCAGCGGACGACGCAGACGGCGGTGCTGCGGAACCTGCGCGACATTGACCCCGACACGCCGGGAGAGGAACTCATCAATGCCGCGGCTTTCATTTCCCGGGTGGCCGATCGCTATTCTTCGCACTGGGACTACAACGAAAACGGAGCAGCTGATCCCGAAGACGTCTTCACGCTGATCGATCACATTCTGTTGGATCGACGTCTGGCGGAGGGCCTTCGGCGGTCCTTCATCTGCCATGCCAGTGGTCTCGAGGTCTCCGACCATTTTCCCGTCGTGGTCGACATTGACCTTGCCGCGGTGCCGCTGGCTACGTCGAAAGCTCCGCCCGCACCTGTTCCAGCAGCTTTTTTGTCGCCTTGATGCCGACGGGCTCCGGCAGATCTTTCCCCTCGTACTCGATGCCGACAAAGCCGCAGTAGCCAGCAGCGACGACCAGCTTGAGCATCCGCCGGTAGTCGGTTTTGGTTTCGTTGCCCTTGGCGTCGAAGGCATGACTTTTTGCGCTGACGCCCTTGGCAAAGGGCAGTAACTCTTCGACACCCTGATAGCGGTCGTAGTCGGAGAAGTTACCGAAGTCAGGCAGGGTGCCGACGTTGGGCCGGTCGACCAGCCGCATCACGCCGGCCAGCCAGCCGCCGTCGCTCGACAGGCCGCCATGGTTTTCGACGATCACGTTGAGCTTGAGCTGGCCAGCGTATTCACCGAGCCGGGAGAGTCCGTCGGCCGCCAGTTTCTGCTGCTCGTCAAAACTGCCGGCACTGGCAGCATTGACCCGGATCGAATGACAACCCAGCCGCTTGGCTGCCTCGACCCAGGGGAAATGGTTTTCAATCGCGGCGGTACGGGCAGCCGCGTCGGGGTCACCCAGCTTGCCGAGGCCGTCGCACATGATCAGCAGGTTTCTGACCCCTTCATCGGTGGCCCGCTGGGAGAGTTCTCCGAGATATTTCAGGTCCTTCGCCTTGTCCTTGAAAAACTGATTGACGTATTCGACCGCATCGATGCCGTAGGTTCGCTTCGCCTCCCGCGGGAAGTCGAGGTTGTCGATCGTGCCGTCAAACAGGGTTCGGTGGAGCGACCACTGGGCCAGTGATATCTGGAACAGGGGTTTGCCGGGACTGCTCGAGTCGGCGGCCAGCATTCGGCTGGCATTGGCAACCAGTCCGCCGCCAAGCAACAGCCCAAACCTGCGGCGGGTGAGTGGTGTGATCGTGCTGTCGCGGCGGGCATCTGTCGGCATGAAAAACTCCGGAGGTCAGGAGGCTTGGGGGGGGAAACTGCGGCCGCGATACCTGGTGGCGACGCCAACATAGGCGACTGCTGCCACCAGCATCACGCCGGTGAAGAACCAATAATAGTTCGCTCCTTCAAGCCAGCGGTCGAGCGGCGGTCGGCTGATGAGGGCATTGACCACGGCAGTGAACTCGTTGCCCAGGGCAATGCTCGCCAGGTAACAGCTCATCACGATCGACTTGATGCTCGGCGGAGCCTGGGTGTAGCTGAATTCGAGGCAGGTGATACTCACCATCACCTCGGCGGCGGTCAGGAGGGCGTAGGCGAGCACCTGCCAGCCGATCGACGGGGTGGCGCCGCCGTCGATCCAGGCCTGGATCAGCCCGCTGATGGCAAACGCGGGCACCGTCAGGAACATCCCCAGGCCGATCTTCCGCAGGGGTGTCAGCGGGAATACTCGGTCGATCGCCGGATAGATCAGGTATGAGAACAGCGGCACGAACAGCAGGATGAACAGTGGATTGACTGCCTGCAGCTGGCTCGGCAGCCAGGTGGTGCCAAGCAGCTGCATGTTCATGTCTTTCGCCTGCAGGACCCAAGCACTTGCCGTCTGGTCGAAGAGGCACCAGAAGGCGGCGACGCAGCAGTAGATCGGTAGCAGGCTGAGCAGGGCCTGCCGCCCCTCGCCACTGAAGGCCTCGCTGAGAAACGCCTTGCCGCGGGGCGGCACGTGGATGAAGCTGTTGCGGCCCAGCCAGAAGACGAGGGTGGCCAGCGCCATGAGGACTCCGGGCACGCCAAAGGCGAGTCCCGGCCCAGGTCGGATGCCGAACCTGGCCAGCGGTTCGGCCAGTCCGCCGAAGACCGACTGGAAGCTGGCCGGGTCGAGCAGGATCGGCGTCAGCAGGGTGCTGGCCAGCGCACCGAGATTGATTGCCAGGTAGAACCAGCCGAAGATCCGGCTGAGCAGATGCCGATTGGCCGCGCCGAACTGGTCCCCAACGTGGGCTGAGACGCAGGGCTTGATCGCGCCGGTGCCGATGGCGATCAGCGCCAGCCCCAGGCCGAGTCCGAGGCGGGTCTCGTCGAGGGCAAGGGACAGGTGGCCGAGGCAGTAGATGACAGACAGCCAGAGGATCGTGCGGTACTTCCCGAACACCCAGTCGGCCAGGATCGCGCCGATGAGCGGAAAGAGGTAGCTGGCGACCACGAACGAGTGGACGTAGAACTTGGCGTCCTCAGCCGACATCACCGCCAGTTCCCCGCTGCGGCCAAGCAGGTGCTCGGTCATGAAGACCGTGAGGATGGCCTTCATGCCATAAAACGAAAACCGCTCGGCCGCCTCGTTGCCGACAATGTAGGGAATGCCCGGCGGCATCCGGTCGGTCTCGGTCGGGGCGGTGCGGTAGGATGCTGACATCGGCGAATCCGGCCGGGAAATGCTGGCGATCGCCCGGGAACCGAGCATAGGCCTGAGAACAAGAGCATGGACGAAACCCCACCCGGCTGGCAAGCAGAGCCTCCCGACGGCTGGCTGGTGATCACGGTCGATCGGCTGCCGGCCTGGCTGCTCGGCCCCTGGGGTGCCACCTGGGTTTCCACGCCGAGCATCTGCCGGCTGGCTGCCGCCGGACTGGCCTGCGACCGGCTGCTGGTCCGCTCGACCGATCCCGCCGACACGCTGCGGGAGCTGATCGAGGCCCGGCTGCCGATCGCGGGTCCACCGGAGGAGATTCGGCCGGGGCTGTTGGCTGCCGTGGCGGCACGGGGCTGGCGGGTGACGATCGTCACCGATGCGGTCGATCAATTCGATCCTGAGATCGCGTCAGGATCGGCCGTTGAGGTTGTGGCAGTGCCCGACCGCCAGCCGCGCCGAACTGCCCAGCGTGATGAAAGCAGCGGCTGTGGACAGGTTTTCGCCGCTGCCGAGGCGGTGCTGGCCGGCGGCAAGACCGATCTGCTCTGGTGCCATCTGGGTAGCCTCGGCACTGCCTGGGATGCGCCACAGGCCTGCCGCGAGGCCTGCTTCGATCCCGACGACCCACCCCCCGATGACTCGGCCGTCATTCCCAGCTTTCCCGTGACTCCAGAGACCGACCCCGATCGGGTGATGACGGTGCGGCAGACCTTTGCCGGTGAACTCGCCCATCTCGATGACTGGCTCGGCCGGCTCGTTTTGGCAGCCGGGCAGCGGTGGCGCCGATCGGGCGTCTTGCTGCTGGGCCTGCGGGGCTTGCCGCTGGGCCTGCATGGTCAGGTCGGGGTGGAGGGAGATGAGCCTGCCCCCTACGCCGAATTGACCCATGTGCCGGCGGTGCTGATCGACCCGGCGGGCCGCCAGGCGGCGCAGCGTTGCGGTGATCTGCTGCTGCCGGCCGACCTCGGGGCGACCGTCGCCGAGCTGATCAGTGGGGCCGATCTCCGGCCGCCGGATGCCGCCACCGCTGGCCGGAGCCTCGCGGCCTTGCTGGGCGGTGACAGCGAGGCCTGGCGGGGGGGCGGACGCGATCGGGTTTTCAGCTGTACCAGCGGCGGCCGGGCAATTGCTGTCGCTGAGTGGACGCTGGTGCGGCCGACTGGTCAGTCACCCCGGCTATTCGCCAAACCGGATGATTTTTTTGAGCTGGCCGATGTTGCCGACCGCTCTCGCGATGTCGCCGCCGCGCTCACGGGCTGCCTCGACCCCTCAGATTGCCCCACTTCCGGCTGGGAAAAACCGCTTCCGGAGACGCTGCGGCCTGCCGTCGCTGTCGACCGATACCAGCATTGAGGCTGCCGTTGGTGGCCGATCTGGTTTTGCTCCGTTGCGGTTGGGCCGATACCATCCCGCCTCTGGCCGGCCCCCACTTTCGACTGTTGTCCCATGCACGCTTCTTTCCCTGTCCATCTCAGCTGGTGGCGGCTCGCAGTGTTGGCGGTGGTTGTCTGGCCGGCGGTGCCAGCTGCGGCTGAAACGCCGTCCGGTCCACCTCCGCTCAGGCTCCGGGTGGAATGGGGTGGCGGTGATCCCCGGGCCTGGCAGGGCCGGGTGGAACTGATCCGTCCAGCGGCATCGCCCTGGCGGGGTCAGGCGGGGACGGCGGCTGCCAACGGGCTCGATTGGCGGCTGCTGGCGACGGGGCCGGCTGCTGGCCGCGGCCTCCACCGGGACGGGACAGCCCTGGTTGTCGCCGACGAACAACCTCAGCCGGGAGGTGCCGTTGAGTTGCTGATTGCAGACTGGCAATCGGCCCGGCTGCGTCTGCAGCTGCGGCCGGCCGATGCCGCAGCCACTGAGCCGGGCGTGGTGATCGACCAGCCCGTCGCGGTGCTCCTGACCGACAAGTCACTGCACCAGCTTGACGCCCGCGGCAACCGCCTCACGATCGGCCCGGCTCCGGGCGACCTGCTGCGGCTCCAACTGGAGCCACGGGCAGCGGGCCAACGGCACAACACCGACGAAGTCTGGCGACCCAGCCAGCCGGTCCGGTTGACGGTCCATCCGCTCCTGCCTGCCCGGGCCAGCGGCTTCGGCAGCGTCGACCTGCGGCTGGTGCTGGCCAACCAGCGGACCGGAGAGGAACTGTTGGCCCACACGCTGCCCCTGGTGCCTCCTGAGGAGCCCCCGGACAGTTCGGCTGAATTGCCCGTTCTCCAGGCTTGGCAGTCGGCATACTTCGATTTCAGCATCCCGGATGCCCCCGGCGTCTACCAGATTTCACTCGAGGCAATCGAGCGGGGACGGCTGCGATGGTCCCGGACGCTGGTGTCGCGGAAGATCGACTTTCCAGTGGTCGAGGCAACGCCGTCGGACGTTACTGAAGACATCCCGTGGCGGATCATCTACCGGCTCGATCCCGGGAGCCCGCGGCTGCACGAGCGGCTTCGCCGGCTGCCGGGCCAGGCGGCCGAGTCGGTTGCTGCCATGCGTCGGCTTTCGCTTCCGGCGATGCCGATGCCCTCGCTGACCCGGGCCGCTGGCAGCCTGCCGGAAATGAGCCTGCCCAGGATGTCACTGCCCGAGCTGCCGGCCCTGCCGAAAGTTCCGGCAATCGACTCACTGGTGCCCACCTTCGGCGGCCTACTCGCGACCGGTGATTCAACCGTCGAGCCCCATCCCCTTGGTGTGATGCTGCGGCTGCCGCCGGCTGGCAGTCGAGTGACGCCGCCCTGGGAGGGAGTGGTTGTGGCGGCGGCGGTGCCCGGCCTTCCGCATGCCGTCGAGATCGACTACCCCAGCGACCAACAGGCGACCATCGGCGTGTCGGTGCTGGAACGCAATGCAGATGGGTCGGCCGTGATCAGCCGCCATGACGGCGGCTTCCGGGTACCCCAGCCGCTGGCGGGCGAAGCGCCGACGCTCAGGCGGCACCGCTTCATCTTCTGGCCGCGGACGCGGTCACCGGTGATCGTGCTGAGTAATCCGGCGCAGCACCAGCCGGCAACCATCGGGCAGCTTCGCGTGTTGACTGGACCCCGGCGGCTGGCCCGCGAAGCCCCCACCGATGGTGAGCCCGGCAGCCGCCGGATCTACGCGCACCTGCCACGGCCGTCCGTGGTTCCCGTCGCGGCAACCGGAGGTTCGGCTGGCTGGGTCGGCTGGTACGACGACCTACGGCAGGCGGTCGCCTGGTTGGGGACGCAGTTGGCCGAGGGGGTGGCGGTTGAGGTGTACGCTGCAGGTGCCGGCCTCTGGCAATCGACGGCAACGGCGGAGGGCCTCCGCTGGGATGCGCAGTGGGATGACCCGACGCCGGTCTGGAACGGCGGCGACCGGCTCACGCTCGTCCGCGAGGTCTGTCGTTCGACGGGGCTGAAACTGGTGCCCACCCTCCGTTTTGACGGTCCCCTGCCCAGTATCGAGCGACAGCTTGCGGACTCAGGTGCAGCAACCGGTCTGCTCTGCATCGGCCGCGACGGCCAGCCGCGGGACGCCGCAGCAACGGCCGCGGGTCGACACTACAACGTGCTCGATCCCCGGGTGCAGAATGCCGTCGCAGCGGTGGTGAAAGAGCTTGTTGATCGACTGCAGGCGGCCGCTGACGTCGCTGGCGTCGCCGTCGTGCTGCCTGCCAACGGCTGGCTCCATCTGCCGGGAATTGCCTGGGGACTCGATGACCAGACCTTTTCCCGCTTCGCTCGGGAGGCCGGGCTGGGCGACCGGCTGCCGACCGCCGCCGGTCCCGACCGGTACGCCGCCCGGGCTGCTGCTGTCGAGGGGCAGTTTCGGGAGGCCTGGCTGAATTGGAGGGCCGAACAGGTAGCCGCACTGCATGCCCGATTGGCCGGAATCGTGGCTGCGGCCGGACCTGGCCAGCCCTATTTCATCATGCCAACAACATTGCTGTTTGAAGGAGAGGTGGGGGAACGGTACGCGCCTGATA
>CBFIHA010000064.1:0-22319 GCA_965662195.1 uncultured Pirellulales bacterium | reverse complement strand
GCCCGCCCCGCTTGAGGCTGACTGCTTGGAGATCTTTGAAACCGGCAGCATCCTGCTGTCGACGCTTGGCTTTCCAATCTTTGAGCCGGTCGCCAAAACAGCCACCGAGAGCGACGTCTATTTCTGCAACGCCAGAAAGGCAGACGGCCGCGGCCTGCTCACCGACGACGGCTTTGTCGTGCTCAAAGGCTCCGTCGGCCGTGCCGACAACGTCCGCTCGATCCAGGGCACTTCCACCGAACGGCTCCGTGAAAAGCTGATCAAGTCCGGCGTGATGCGGGTCGACGGCGATGCAGTCGTCTTTGATAAGGATCACCTCTTCGGATCACCCAGCATGGCCGCCATGGCCCTGCTCGGCCGAACCGCCAACGGCTGGATCACCTGGAAACTCGCCGACGGCCGCACCCTCGACGACGTCAAACGCAAGGGAGATGCGTCGTGAGCACCCACAAAGAAATCGCCTTCGAGGAAGAGATCTGCGACTACCTCGGCTCGCACGGCTGGATCTACGTTGAGGGCGACGCCAGCAAGTATGACCGGGCACGGGCATTGTTCCCCGACGACGTGCTGGCCTGGGTGCAGACGACGCAGCCGGAGGCCTGGGCGGCGTTGGTCAAGAATCATGGGGCAGCAGCGGGCGAGACGCTGCTGAACCGCCTGCGAGACTCGCTCAACCAGCGGGGCACGCTCGACGTGCTTCGCCAGGGCATCGAAATGCTCGGCCTGCGGGGCAAGCTGCCGCTGGCCCAGTTCAAGCCGGCCCTGGCGATCAATCCTGAGATTCAGGCTCGCTATGTGCAAAACCGGCTGCGGGTGCTGCGGCAGGTCCACTACTCGCAGCAGAACGAAAACAGCATCGACCTGGTGCTGTTCTTAAACGGCATCCCGGTGGCGACGGTCGAACTCAAGACAGACTTCACCCAGAGCGTCAAGGACGCCATCGACCAGTACCGCTTCGACCGCGATCCCAAGCCGAAGGGCAAGCCGGTCGAGCCGCTGCTCGCCTGGCCGTCGGGCGCCCTCGTCCACTTCGCCGTCAGCAACAGCGACGTCTTCATGACCACCCGGCTGGCCGGGGCCGCCACGAACTTTCTGCCGTTCAACAAGGGCGACCACGGCGCGGCAGGCAATCCCGTGAACCCTAGCGGCGGCCATCGCACCGCCTATCTCTGGGAAGAGGTCTGGCAGCAGGAAAGCTGGCTGGAAATCCTCGGCAAGTACCTGGTGGCTGAGAAGGACGACAAGCGGCAGCTGAAGACCTACGTCTTTCCCCGCTACCACCAGCTCGACTCCACCCGCGCGCTGCAAGAAGCGGTGCTGGCCGACGGCCCGGGGCAGAAGTATCTCATCCAGCACTCTGCCGGCAGCGGCAAAACCAAAACGATTGCCTGGACGGCCCACTTCTTTGCCGACCTCCACCATGCCAGCCACAAGAAGCTGTTCGACACCGTGCTGGTTGTCTCCGACCGCAACGTGATCGACGGCCAGCTGCAAGATGCCCTCTTCGATTTCGAGCGAACCACCGGCGTCGTGGCCAAGGTCACCGGCGAGGGAGGCAGCAAGAGTAGTGAACTAGCCGAGGCTCTCTCGGGCGACAAGAAGATTGTCGTCTGCACCATCCAGACCTTCCCGTTTGCCCTGAAGGCCGTCCGCGAACTGGCCGCCACCAAGGGCAAGACGTTTGCTGTGATCGCGGATGAGGCCCACAGTTCACAGGCGGGCGAGGCTGCCGCCAAGCTCAAGGCGGTGCTGTCGGCTGAGGAACTGGCCGAGATTGGCGACGGCGGTGAAGTCAGCATGGACGACGTGCTGGCCGTCCAGATGGCCTCCCGGGCCAGAGACACCGGCATCACCTTCGTCGCCTTCACTGCGACGCCGAAGACCAAGACGATGGAACTCTTCGGCAGCCGGCCCGACCGCAGCCGCCCGGCAGGCAAAGACAATGCCCCGGCCCCGTTTCACGTCTACTCGATGCGGCAGGCGATCGAGGAGGGCTTCATCCTCGATGTGCTCAAGAACTACACCCCCTACAAGCTCGCCTTCAAACTCGCCCATGGCGGCAAGGAACTCGATGACAAAGAGGTCGAGCGGTCGGCGGCACTGAAGAAACTAATGGGCTGGGTGCGGCTGCACCCCTACAACATCGCCCAGAAGGTCGAGATTGTGGTCGAGCATTTTCGCGACCGGGTGGCGCCGCTGCTCGGCGGCAAGGCCAAGGCGATGGTCGTGGTCTCCAGCCGCCAGGAGGCCGTCCGTTGGAAACTGGCGATCGACAAATACATCACCAGCAAGAACTACCCACTGCGGACGCTGGTAGCTTTCTCGGGCGAGGTCCGCGATGACGAGTCGGGGCCTGACCCGTTCACCGAAAACAGCCCCAGCCTCAACCCAATGCTCAAGGGGCGGGACATGCGGGAGGCATTCAAGACCGACGAGTTTCAGATTCTGCTGGTCGCCAACAAGTTTCAGACGGGCTTCGACCAGCCGCTGCTGTGTGCGATGTACGTCGACAAGCGGCTGGCCGGTATTCAGGCAGTGCAGACCCTGTCGCGGCTGAACCGCGGCCACCCCGGCAAAGACACGACCTATGTGCTCGACTTTGTCAACGATACGCAGGAAGTGCTCGACGCCTTCAAGACCTACTACGAGACCGCCGAACTCGCCGATGTCACCGACCCCAACGTGGTCTTCAATCTAAAGGCCAAACTCGACGGCACAGGCCACTACGACGACTTCGAGGTCGATCGCGTGGTGGCTGTTGAGATGAAACCGAACGCCAAGCAGCGCGACCTGGTGGCCGCCCTGGAGCCGGTTGTCGATCGTCTGCACCGCCGTTACAAGACTGCCCAGGAAGCCCTTCGAGCCGCCCGCGAAACCGAGAACAACACGGCCGAGGAAGCCGCCAAGGGCGAACTCGATGCCCTGCTGTTGTTTCAGCGGGACATCGGCACCTATGTGCGGCTCTACACCTATCTGTCGCAGATCTTTGACTACGGCAGCACGGAGGTGGAGAAGCGGGCGATCTTCTTCAAGCACCTGCAGCGGCTGCTGGAGTTTGGCCGCGAGCGGGAGGGTGTTGATCTGTCGAAGATCGTGCTGACCCACCACACGCTGAAGAACCAGGGCCAGCGAAACCTCCCGCTGGGCGACGGCGAAGCCCCGCAACTCGAGCCGCTGACTGAAGCCGGCGGCGGCGGCCTGCACGACAAGCAGAAGGCCCTGCTCAGCGAGATCGTCGCCCGGGTCAACGACCTGTTTGACGGCGACCTGACCGACGGCGACCAGCTGGTCTATGTGAACAACGTCATCAAGGGCAAGCTGCTGGAGTCAAAGACCTTGATTTCGCAGGCTGTCAACAACACCAAGGAACAGTTTGCCAACTCTCCCGATTTTGATCAGGGCCTGACCAACGCCCTGATCGAAGCACTCGAGGCCCACACCCTGATGAGCAGCCAGGCCCTGGAGTCGGCGGTGATCCGCGAAGGGCTGAAGGCCATTCTGCTCGGCCCCGCCGGGCTCTACGAAGCGCTTCGCGAGCTGGCGACCTGAACTGTGCCTGGGGTCACGAACTCCGCACCTTTTACCAAACCGGAATAACCCGGTGGTCGCTGGAATCGCCCCTCAGCAGCGAGTGTGACAGGGGAACCTATGTGTGGAGACTGCCGATGCCCGTCATCCCGATCCTGAACCTCAAAGGTGGTGTCGCCAAAACGGTGACGACGGTCGCGTTGGCCGAATGTTTCGCCTCCCACGGCCACCGTGTGCTGCTGATTGACGCCGACCACTAGTGCATGGCGGGTGAGCTTGCCCTCGGTGAGGAGCGGCAGCTCGCAAGTGAACGCACGAAGCGGAATTTCTATGACCTCCTCGTCCGAATGCTTGACGAGGAATTTGACCCCGTCAGCCTCGATAAGTTTGTCACTGAAAGGGGCTCAAATATTGGCGGCGGACTCGAAACGCTTTCGATTCTGCCGTGTTCGATCCGGATCGATGACATCATGACGAACGTCGCCAAAGCAAAGCAGGGCTTCAAAACCAATGAAGAGTTTCAGCGACTATGGAGCCGGAGAAAAACGGCTATTCGTTCGTGGCTGAAATCATCGTTTGACTTTGTGCTGATCGACTGCCCGCCGAGTCTCGCACCCCAGGTCAAATTCGCCCTCAGCCTGGCAGATCACTTCATCGTTCCGACGGTTCCGGACAGACTCTCGGTGCGGGGTTCTCAATACCTGATCAGTCGGCTGGGAACACTCGGCTTCAAGGTGCCGGGCCTTGAAATTTCACACCGGTGCGCCAGTACGAACGAGCGTGGCGTCGCCGAATTGTCAGTCAGAGGAGGAGCGGTGCAACTGCGGGTTGCCTCCTGACGAGATCGGTGAACCTTCCTGCACGGAGCCAACAACTGGCAACCGGTGGACGGTCCAGACATGCCCCCCTGAGCGCTCGTGATCCAGACGCCCTCGGCCGCCGGATGACTTCTGGGTTTCTCCACGATTGCAGAAACACCGCTGAACGTCCTATCCTCTCGGGCAGCGTGAACCTGCCAGGGTTTCCAAACTCCAAACAGGCAGGTTTCAACCGCATACCCGACTGCTAACCTCCGAGCCGCCGAACAATGCTGAACCTGCAGAAGCTCTTTGGAGATACCAGACGACAGCTCCGTCGGGCTGTTCCGCCCGCGACGTTCTGCAGTGTGCAGTTGGCACTGGCATATCAGCTTGCCCGGGGAAACGGTGGGTCTCTCGTCCAAGTCGGCGCCTGCGACGGAACGTCGGGCGATCCAATCAGTCAATTTGTTCGTCGTGGAATCCTGCGGGCGATTCTCGTTGAGCCGGTGGAAGCCCACTTTCGCGAACTTGAAAAAACCTACGCAGGAGTCGCCGGGGTTTCGCTGGTTCAGGTCGCGATAGCCCACCAGGACGGCGTCGCCACCATGTACCGTGCCCGCAAAACTGGACGCTGGGAGGCTGATGAGTGGGTTGGCCAGGTCACCTCGTTCGATCCCAGGCACCTCACCAAGCACGGGGTGCAGCCGGCGGAGATCGAAGCGATCGACGTACCGGCCGTCTCATTGGACACGCTACTGAGGCAGTTTGACATTGACCAACTCGACTTCCTCCAGATTGATGCGGAGGGATTTGATGCTGAGGTCGTGAAGATGGCGCTCGCCCTTCCCCAGACTCCCAACGTGATCAACTTTGAGCGAGTGCACCTGACCGTGGCTGGCCTCAAGGAGGTGTTCGGGCTGCTCGAAAGCCATGGGTACAGCTGGGTCCACAACAGTTTCGACACGCTGGCTCTGCACCACCGCTTCACCGAGGTCTGGCAGTCCTAACTGTCCGTGAAAAGAGGCCATGGATGGCTTTTTGCTCGACCTGTGAGGGTGAGGCGATTCCTCAGACCGACGACTGCGAGCAAACGATCGGCAGAATGGTAACTTTCACGAACCGACCCCAAATTTTGGGAAATGGTATCAAGACAAAACCTGACGCCGTAAGCGCACGTTCAACGACATGGCCCCCAAAAAACTCGAGCCACTTCCGGCAGCTGAGCCAACCTTGGTGTTCATTCGCGCAGATGATGCCGGTCGTCCACTGGGCGAATAGCGGAATTGGCAAAAAACGCCAGCACAAGCAGGCCCGCCATCATGTACATGGTGGTGTCGTACAAACCCGGTGTCGGATCAATCGTGCCCGGCGGGGCGATTTTCATCAGGCTGGCGATGGTCACGGTCTTAGCCTGCATGAGTTCCGGCAATTGATGAAGCGGGGCGCCGAATGTTTTCTCAAATCTCTCTGTGTCGATCGATCGGGCCAGATCCTGAATAGCAGTATCGGACGACCAGGCCCGCAGTGTCGTGATGGCCAGCGGGCCGAGTACGCCGGCGGTGCTCCACGCGGTAAGCAACCGACCATGAATGCCCCCGACAAAACGAGAACCGAAAATATCCGCCAGATAGGCGGGAATCGTCGCGAAGCCACCCCCGTACATGGTGAAGATCACCATTGTCACAGCACAAAAAGTGGTGAGCCAAAAAACAGACGGCTCCCGGCTCACTGCTTGGGCCATGAACGGAATTGAAGAATACAGCAACGTGCCCAGAACAAAAAAACAGTGAAACGTATTTTTCCGTCCCAGGTAATCCGAAGCACTCGCCCAGACGAACCGACCCAGCATGTTGAACACGCCTATCATGGCCACGTAGTTGATCGCGAACCAGATGACAACGGTCGTCAGGCTGTTGGTGCCGGCACCGCCGCGGGCTTGTGTGATGGTGGGCCCAAAGATCTCATTCATCATGGTCTTGGCCACCCCCAACACGCCGATACCCGCCGTCACATTGAAGCAGAGCACAATCCACAACAGATAAAACTGCGGTGTTTTCAGGGCCTGGTCGATGTGCACATGATTTCGAGAAATCATCTTCTTCGAGGCAGTTTGCTCGGTCGGTGGCCGCCAGCCTGCAGGACTCCATCCTTCAGCAGGCACCCGATAAGAAAACGATGCAATGTTCATCACTACAAAGTAGGCGATGCCCAACGTCAGAAAAGTCATGGCCACGCCGGTATTGCCGGTGCCGACAGCGAAAGCCTCCTGGCCCGAAACGACAACTTCCCGAAGGCCGTCACCGGCATCAGCAAATCGACGACCACCTTCGGTGATCATTTTTATCGTTGAAACATCACCGAGTGATTCGGGGGCTTTCGCAAACACGCTTAACAGCCATTTTTCCATTGGGGCAGCGATGATGGCGCCACCACCGAAGCCCATGATCGCCATGCCCGCGGCCATGCCGCGACGATCCGGAAACCATTTGATCAAGGTGCTTACGGGTGACACATATCCGAGTCCGAGTCCGCATCCCCCCAGCACGCCGTAGCCCAGATACAACAGCCAAATCTGATGCGTGGCCACCCCAAGACTCCCGATCAAAAACCCACCACCCCAGAGGAACGCCGCAGTAACGCCGACGCAGCGTGGGCCGACGCGTTCGAGCCACTTGCTAGCAATGGCTGCCGCGAGCCCTAGAAAAACAATGGCGACCGAGAAGATCCAGGTCACGGATGTGAGTGACCAATCATCAGCAGCGCTTCCGGCCACGCCCAATTCACGAATCAGCGCCGGGCTGAAGTTGCTCCAGGCATAGACCGACCCGATGCAAAGGTGGATTGCGATCGAGGCCGGCGGAACCCGCCAACGGTTGAAGCCTTCCGGAGCAACAATTGCTTCTTTCAACAGAAACCTGGGAAGTGACATTCAGCAGAAACCTTCGAAATAAGATGGGGGTAGGTCTTGAAAATTAACCTTTGGAGCTTCAATCTGGCCGGGCGTCACCTCGTCCTTGCGGCATGGAATCGATAGCGGCTTCAATCATCCATCGGACTTCAGCATCCTCGCTAAGTTAGCGGGCATTATGCAGTTGTTCACGACGATGAAAACCTCGGCAGGCAGGACGTCGAATCCCGGCATGCCACCACGCTCAATCGACGCTATCACCATTCATACCCATTGCCTCAGCAACGCCTCAGAGCTTTAGCAGACTGTGGATAAAGTCTGCCGCCACACGAAGCGGTGACCGGGAACGCCCGAAAACCCTCGACGTTTTCGGGTGTCGCCATAGTGGAAAAAGGCCGTGGATAGATTTTTCCAGGGACCCTGAGACGAGGAAAGCGACGCCCACGCTTTGGAGTCGACTCCCTCCACTCACCCGATTCTTGCCAGACCGGGATCGTCAATTGGCCACTACCATATTGTCGGACAGGTTACCGCGGGTATGTCGGCTTGGAAGAATGACCATTGTTGTCGGCGTGCGTCAATGAATTATTGGAAGGGGGGGTGGCGGTGAGTTTGATCGGTCGATGAATTGAATAGACAGGCGAAGCCGCCAGCGGGCAGCAGACGGTCGCCAAATGGTGAGCGGTCAAGCCGTGACCCCTGAGCTCGCACGATGAGTCCGGGCGATCGACAGCCCACTCTGGCAACTCCCAAGCCGAGGTTCTCGGGGGCGCCGATCGCCGTGTCGTGCAGCGGCAGACCTTTCCCACCGTCAGCGAAGGTGACCTACCATCGAACTGCCATGCTGCCCCCGGTCGACCAGCGTCGGGCTGGCCGGCGCGGGAGCCTCTCCTTCCCAACCGACTCACGTGCGGCTTGTGCGGATGTCCGTTCGCGGCTGCCCGGGAGCCGAGCATCCGCCATGAAATCAGGCGGTTTTGATATCCTTCGCACCACAGCAGAGAAACTCTACGGTTTTCTCCAATAGGACTGGCTCGGGAAACTGGTCCTGCACCCACCAGCGCAGAGACCCAGCTATTCCAGCCGCGGAAAGAAACAATGGTTGATCGAGCAGCGTCGTTTCAGTCTTTTCGGCGTTGGGCCCCTGAGTATTCGCGCCGCCTCTTCAGCAAGTTTTACTGGCGTCCGCTTTTCACAGGACCTCCCCTCGGGTTTCGCACAGCCGAGTTTGCAGACCCAAGCCTCAGCGGCAAGTCGTGGATCTATCGCGTCTCGTACGATCCCCGGGCCTTCGGACACCGAATCTGCCTGAAAGTTGCTCCCTGTGATCCCGCGACAATTGACCTGAAGCGTCTGCGAATCATTGTGGCAGCCTTGTGGCAGTTGCGCTGCTGGAAGCCTGACCTGATTTACCGGGATGTCCATGTTGATACGAGCGATTGCACGGACGGCAATCTGCCGCAGCATGTTTTTCGCATGGCCAAGCGGCCGGGCGAACCACATCCTTTGTTGCCCAATCTGCACCTCTTGAGCGATCGTCGCGGCATCCCAAGAGCAAAGCCCTGGCCGCAAAAGGCTGACACCTGCTGGTTTCGTGGTGCTGCAACCGGTGACGTTGATTTTGAGAACAACAAACGAGTGGTTGTCTGTCGATTGGCAGACCAGATCGCCGGCGTTGACAGCAAACTCACATCAGTACCCGGTGGATCGGCAGACTTCATAGAAAATTGCCGGCGAGCAGGCATCATGGCCGCCCCGACCAATTTTACAGAAATGAACAACCATCGCTATCTGCTTGATGTCGATGGTAACACCACGTCGTGGGACCGTTATCTCCGGATCGGTTTATTGGGCGGAGTTCCGATTCGATTTGAGCCACAGTGGACTGAGTATTGGCACGAGCAGCTTGTTGACGGAAAAAACGTAGTCACAGTCGATCGCACAACGTTTGCCGACCAGTTGGCCTCACTCCGCTGTGATGAGCAGCGGAGTAAGGCAATTGCTCAGCGGGCAAATGAATTGGTCCGGACAGAATTGTCTCGTGAGGCTGTCCTGAGCGCATTTGCTGACCGTTGGGCAGCCTGTTCCCGCGATGGCTCGATCGCTTCATAGCGGAAAGTTGTTCGGGAATCAGGGAACCGCCCGGCAGAAGTTTTGCTGTTGCGCGTTTGCATCAATCGCCAGATTAAACCCACATTCTTCAAAGCCCGAAGCGCAAGCTGAGGGAAATCGCGTATGTGATCCCAGAACCGCATTCCCTCGGCTCGCGCCTCGGGCTTCCAGCAGTTCGGTGCCGCGAAGCCCACCATCAAAAGGCAGAAGCAAGGGTCAGCGGTGTCCGACTCCGCTGGCAACTTGGGCAAGAGGTGCGGAAAAAACTGATCAGCGAGGACTGGTTTGGTCGATGCTTTTCCCAGACGGTCTTTGAAACTGGTCTGTGGTGTCGTCTCGATGGCTTTTTTACGTTTTAAAGGTCAGGCTCATCGGCTGCTTCGCAGCATCGTGAATCGGTGCGGTGGGACGCCCACGCCACGGGAAGCGGTGACCGTCACCGAATGGGCTGAGTCGGCCCCCGCAGGTGACGGCTTTCTGCTGCGGTCGCCGGCAGCCTGGCAGTTGCCCGCCAACCGCTCCGTGGCAGGCAATTTGGTAGCGGCAGAAACGGTGGCTGCCACAATTGCTAGCCCGATCGAAAGGGCACGATACCGGCAGTATCTGCAAGGTGCCGTCAGCCGCGCCTATGAGACCTTCGTCGTCAGCCTGTCGGCAGGCCGGTTTGCCCACTGCAATGGGTTGGTTGTCACACCCGACAACCGGGTACTCGCTGGCGGATCAGGGATTTTCTTCGGCTGCCGGCATCCGACCAATCCCTTGCGGCTGACCCATCTGCCACGGCCGAGGCGAATCACGGGCAGTGTGGCGGTGCTCGCCTGCTTCGCCGGCGAAAACTACTACCACTGGTTTGTCAGTAATCTGGCCCGGCTGCGGCTTTATGAGGCAGCCGGTACGACGCCGGATGTCCGTTTCTACGTGCCAGTGGACAAGCCTTTTCAGCGGGAGTCGTTGCGACTGCTGGGCATTCCTGACGACCGCATCGTGCCGGCCAGGCCGCAGGCCCACCTCCAGGCAGACCGGTTGCTGGTCTCTTCGTTGCGGGATCAGCAGCTCAGTCCGGCGGACTGCGACTTTCTGCATCGGCGCCTCACCGGTCATCTCGCAACCGACCTGCCGGCTGATCAACGAATCGTGATCATGCGGCGACGGGCTGGCCGCCGCTCGATTGTGAATCAGCGGGAACTGCTGCAGGCCCTGACGCCGCTCGGCTTCAAGCCGGTCTGGCTTGAGCGGCTGCCGCTGGCCCGGCAGATCGAGCTGTTCCACAGGGCTGAATGCGTGGTCGGCCCACATGGGGCCGGCCTCACCAATCTCCTGTTCTGTCGGCCGGGTGCCGTGGTGATTGAACTCGGCACCCCCTATCGCGTGCTGCCCTGCTTCGCAGAGATCGCGCACCATCGCCGGCTGCACCATCATCTTGACTTGGCCACACCTGTGAATCTGCGGCACTTCGACTCAGTCGAAGGTGTCGGCGATTCTGACCTTTTGGTCGATCCACCGGCCATCCGTGGCCGGGTGGAACAACTGCTGGCCGACCGCGAATCCCGCCGCGGGCTGGCAGCGTGAGCCCGGCGGCACAGATCACCGCCGGGGCTGCGAACCTCACCGCAATGTGACTGGTTCCCCCCGATTAGACGAGAGCTCGATCTGCGAACGGAGGCGGGGGACTGGCTGCTGCCACCACCCTGGAGCAAAATGCGGGAAGAGCCGATTTCTTCGGGAGCCCAAGGCTATGCAGAGCAATGGTGGGTATCCGTGCCCAAAGGACTATGGAATCGAGCGGAAAATTGGGAACAACTTTACCTGCAACGTTGCCGAGATCCTCAACGCCGATGACAAGCTCCGGAAAGCGGCTGATTTGGGTCTGCACAGTTCGGACTACGCGCTGGTAATCGTCAGTCTTAGCAACCGCGGAAGCGTCGGGCGTTTGCTGTGGCTGAACTACGCTCGACAGGACGAGCACGTGCGCAGCGTGGTCGAGGAAATCTGGTTGCAGGCAAGCCGAGACTTCAGCCCTCCGGCCCGACCGGTACCGACGGTGACGAAGGTCTTGGTGACCAATGCACTCAAAGACCGGCCGGATGAGGGGCTGAGCTGGAGAGACGTCTATTAGGCTCTGTCTGAAAACTCAGTACCTGGCTTCGAGCAGCTCAATTGCCCCCCGGCTACGTCCGGCTCTATCGCCAGATCTGCAAATCTGGCTGCTTTGCCGTCCTTGCCAGAAGCCCAAGCAGCTCGCTCTCGGGCCAACGGTAGCCTTTTCAGACAGAACCGAGCTGGCATCTGGAAAAAACCTGCCATGGTCTTTGCCTGCGAATGCGGGCGATCGACATCCCATTGGGGCACCATCCGAAAACAGCGAGAAGCTGGTTGCCGCCTTGGCTCGCAAAAACTTGGTGCCCCTCAGACTTCCCCGAAACCCCGGTGGCATCTTTTTCCCTCTTACCCTCACCACCAGAACACCTCCTCTAAAAATCCCCATCAAATTTCTTGACAGAGTCAGGGTGTGTGCAATTTTTAAGAGAAGTCGCGGCCGCCTCCGCTGCTTCACTGTCGAGTAATCGAATTGCCGGTTTCCCACTCTCTTGTGTCAAGGAGGCTCTCCCATGAGTCGTGCGATTTACATGTGCGGTCTTTCAACCGCCCTTCTGTTGTGTCTCGGTGCCGTTTCCGAGGCTGGTCTTTTTGGTCACCACCGGGCCCAAGGCAACTGCTGCGAGCCAGCTTGTGGCTGTGAGCCAACCTGCGGCTGCGAACCCACCTGTGGCTGTGAGCCGGTCTGTGAGCCCGCTTGTGGCTGTGAGCCCACCTGTGGCTGTGAGCCCGCTTGTGGTTGTGAGCCCGCCTGCTGCGACAGCTGCTGCGGTCCCAAGCACCACTGCGGCCAGCTCATGGAGCGGATTCGTTGTCACATGGCGGCCAAGAAGGCTGCCCGTGCCGCCCGTCGGGCCCAGCGGAACTGCTGTGAGCCGGCTTGTGGTTGTGAGCCGACCTGTGGCTGCGAGCCAGCCTGTGAGCCCACCTGTGGTTGCGAGCCGACCTGCGGCTGCGAGCCCGCCTGTGGTCTCTAAATAAGCCCCGCTTGATCGCTGGTTCGGCTTGCCGGCCAGTCTTCATGCCACATCGACCCGGCCGAGCTCTGAGCTCGGCCGGGTTTTTTTGTGAACGATAACAGCTGCCTTGTGGGAAAATCTGGCCATGCCTGCGGGGTATGCTGAGCCGCCTCAGTTCATTGCCGATACTTGCCGACGAATTGACCGCCGCATGGCCACCACCCCGATCGAAATTGCCCGCTGGCTCGCCCGCGAGGTCGATACACTGCGGTTTGACCCGCCGACGGCCTATGTCTACAACCCACTCGTCTACGCCAGCAAACCGCATGAGGCGTATCTCCGCCACTATGCCACCCGCGGCGTCGAGACCCTGCTGCTCGGCATGAACCCCGGACCCTGGGGCATGGCCCAGACCGGTGTGCCCTTCGGCGAGGTCAGCCTGGTCCGTGACTTTCTCGGTATTGAAGCCGCCGTCCACAGGCCGGGGAAGGAACACCCGAAGCGGCCGATCGAGGGCTTTGCCTGCACCCGCAGCGAAGTCAGCGGCCGCAGGCTGTGGGGCTGGGCCCACGACCGCTTCGGTACCGCCACCGCCTTTCGCAAGCAGTTCTTTGTTACCAACTACTGCCCGCTGGTGTTCATGGAAGATTCGGCCCGCAACCGCACTCCCGACAAACTGCCGACCATCGAACGAGACGCTCTCTTTGCCAGCTGCGACGAAGCCCTCCGCCGGCTGGTGGCCTGGTGCCGCCCCAGCCGCGTAGTCGGCGTCGGAAAATTTGCCAGCCGCCGGGCCGCCGCCGCCCTGGCTGACAGCGGCCTGCCGATTGGCACGATCCTGCACCCCAGCCCCGCCAGTCCCGCCGCCAACCGGGGCTGGCAGCAGCAAGCAGAAAAACAGCTAGCGGCGCTCGGTGTGCAGCTACCCGAAAAAGGTGGCAGCCACCAAAAATAGGCACTCTGTATTCCGCCCAGTTTTGGTGGCTGGCACCTTTAACTGATGGCGGCAAAGCCCAGGCGGGCAGCGGCTGGCAGGCCGTTGTTGGCCCGGTCGCGGTTGCCTCGCAGCCAGCCCAACGGATGGCCCCGCCAAGTCGCTACGGTCCAGCCGATCGGCCCGGCTGGCAGTGCCAAGCCCTGGAGAAACTGCTGGGCCTGTTCGTCGGTCAGATCAAGCCGCTGCCGTGGCTGCCAGCAGGCATCCCGCCGCAAGGCCAGCGCATGGGAGGGCATCCAGTGCTTGCCGGGCCGGTAGGCAAGTTCGCTCGCCTGGCCCTGGGCTGGGGGCATCACCGCAGCGAACTCAGCCGGCCAATCCTCCCAGCGACAAGTCTGCCGCACCACCCGGCCGGCCCGCAGCAGGCCAACCTGTTCATCACCGATCGCCAGCGGCTCAGGATCAACGCCGCCAGGACGCCGAGGGCCTGGTGCAGCAGCCGAGTTACCCGCCCGCCACAGTCGCACCGCATAGGCCCCCGCGCAGCGGTCACGGTGCGGATAGAGCCGGTAGCCACCCGGGGCCAGCGGCGACCGCCAAGGCTGAAGATCGGCCAGTGGCTCTTCCTGCCAGCCGTCGTGATAGCTGAGAAAGTCGGCGATGACCTGCTCGTTCTCCTCGGCCGCGAAGGTGCAGGTGGAATAGACCAGCCGCCCACCCGGCTGCACCAGCCGTGCCGCAGCCGCGAGGATTCGCCGCTGGCGGGCAGCAGAGTGCTCAATCTGCCGCGCGGTGAACGCCGCCACCGACTGCCGCCCCTTGCCGACCAACGCCTGCCCTGTACAGGGGGCATCGACCAGAACCGCCGCAAACCGATCCGCCCAAACCGGTTCAAGCTGTTCAGGATCTGCTGCTGTCACTGTAAACCGGGGAAACCCCACCCGGGCCAGGTTGTGGACCAGTGGCGGCAGTCGCCCCCGGATCGGCTCGTTGGCCAGCAGCAGTCCGCCACCGGGGCCGACTGTTTCCAGGATTGCCGAGGCTTTCGCACCAGGGGACGCACAGAGGTCGGCAACCCACTCACCCGGCTGGGCATCAAGCAGCCGCAGGGCCAGCATCGACCCGGCATCCTGCACGAAGTAGTCCCCGGCCGCATGGACCAGAAAACGTCCTGGCTGCACGGTTGTCGGGCAGAAGCGACCGGCAGACAGCCAGGGCACCGGCTCGGTTGGAAACGGCGGGGGAGCCTCACTTCCCTGGCCGGAGGCCGCAGCAGGCCGCAGCCGGATTGCCTTCGGTGGCCGGCTGAGCAGGGCCCGTTCAAGCTCGTCACATTCGGCGTGCGGCAACAGGCCATCCAGCATCACCGGCAGCGAGACCGCCGCCTCAGCCGGCCCCCGACGCTTTTGCTTTGCTGGTGTCACGGCCCGACTTCTCGCAGAAACTCGATGCGGGTGAAGCGATTGAGCCCGGGCACGGTCGCCACCAGACTGCCTTCACGCACAACGGCGACTGCGGTTTCTGTCACGCGGCGGTTCTCGTCGGCACCCGTGCGGTCATTCATGGTTTTGGTGATCATCCGAGCCCGGTAACGGGTGCCATCAGCAAAGCCTTCACCACGAAAGTCGTGCGGCAGCTTGCCAGTATTGGCATGGCGTCCGGTCTGAATGGTGCTAGGAATGCGGACGGTCGCCGACGTGCGGCCGTTGGCACCGGATGCATACAGCAACACGGTGAACCGGTCTCGGGTTCGATTATAGCCAGCAATCCGGTAGCGTTCGTTGCCGGTGAACCCCGGGCCGGTAACGGCAATGTCGTTGCCCACCTCGCCGGCCACCGCATGGCGAATCACCTCGTCAGGCCCGGCAGCCAGCTCGGCGAACCACCTCCAGGCGTAATAGTGCAGATGGTTGGGATCAAAAGGATTGATGTAGTTGTCAATCGTAAACGTGTTGCCCGAGGCCTCGGCAATGGTAAAGCTGTCATCACCACCGTGGAGGGCCAGCTTCTGGGTGACGATGCCGGGGCCGCCGTCGCTGGCCGGAATCACAATCGCCGGCGCGATCTCGGCCAGCCGGCCGTTGTAGTCCCGCCGCTTGGTCAGCCCCATCGCCCAGCCGCTGGAGTTGTCCGACCAGGGCAGTTGTATGGTGTTGAGCCCCCGCTGGAGACAATGGCCCATGATCGTGACCGTCTTGGCAAAAGCGTCCCGCTCATCACGAATCCCGTCGCCGTTGACATCAACCGCGCTGCCGCCGTCATCCCACGACACCCACGATTCAGCTGCCAGCACTCCTTTGTGCGACAGCCCGGCAGCATCAAGCTTGCCACGGACCAGATCGTAGTTGCCCCAGACCGACGCCACGAAGCTGCCGTCCATCCCGCCATAGCCGTCATTCTGGTCCGACACATTCAGGTTCAGCCCATCGACCAGCCGGAGCAGTTCCGGACTGCCTACCAGGCGGTCGTACATCTCATTGACACCGCGGCCCCCCTTGGTCGACAGCCCGGCCATCACGCCACAGTTCTCGCAGGGGCTCATGCCCGAGGTTGAGATGAGCACCGGCTGGGAGGGTGCGGCAGCATGAACATCACGAATGCGGCGGGCTCCGGCAATGAAGATCTCGTTGATCAAAAAATCGACATCAGCCCCCTTCATCATTCCCTGCAGGTTGACCTCATGCGAGAGCTGATAGGCGGCGACCCGGCCCTTGAAGTGGCGGGCAATCCGGCCCATGAACTCAGCGAAGAGACCGTCCTTGGGCCGCTCAAGGCCCCCACTCCCCGACACCGAGGCCCAGTCCGGGCAGCCAAAAAAGACAAATTCGACCTTCAGGCCGCGGACTCGACAGGCGTCGACCGCCTGTTCGATCGTCTGGAGATAGCTCGACTGGTTTTGTGCATAGTCGGCATTGGCCACCGTCGGCTCTGCGGCATTCCAGGCCACCCAAAACTGGGCGTAACTGCTGTCGGTTGCAATCACCGGCCGGGTGGCATCAAACGCATTGTTCTGCGGCCGACCGGCAAACGGCTGCCAGCGGACACCAACCTGCAGGTGGTCGGTGGTCCAGGCATAGTCAGCTGCTGGAACCACCGCCGCTGAAGCAGCTGCCGCCTTCGCTGACACCAGTGGCTCCGCCCCGGTAGCCCTGCTGTCGGACAAACAAACCTGGCAGCAACTAGTGATCAGCAGCAGGCGAAGGGCAGACGGCGTCATCAAAGTCTCCAGTACAGTGCGGGCACAAACGGCCGAAAAAAACGCCTTCTCGGCGGCACTCCATTCAACCACCGCCGCCCGCAGCCCTCCATCGGGTCTCTACCTGATCCCAGAGTCGATCAGCCCTGGACGGTTCACATCAGCCAGCCAGGCGGCCAAGGTGCAGACCAGCGGCCACGGCCAGCAGGGCTGCCGTAGTGGTGCCGATGACATTGGCTGTCGCCGCGAGCACCCGGCCCTGCTCGAGCATCGCGACAGACTGAAAGGCGAAGGTTGAATAGGTGGTGAAGCCGCCCAGGAACCCAACCAGCAGGACCGTCTCCAGGCCGGTTGGCAAAGAAAAACGCCCCCTGCCAACCGCCGTGATCAGCCCGAACAGGAAGCCACCAAAGACATTCACCGCAACGGTGCCCCAGGGAAAGTCGCGGTCGCACCACCGCAGGGCCAGTTCAGCCACTCCGGCCCGGGCCAGGGTGCCGAGGCCGCCGGCAACCGCCAGCCCGAACAGATGAGACCACGACATTTTCTGCTTCCTTTTTTCTGTTCGCGCTGGAAATTCTCTGCCCAAGAACCGAACAATTCTGTTCGGTCGACGTTTTCACCACAGCTGGTGGGCACGGCACCCGCCCCAGCCGGCATACGTGGGGGGCTTCTGCCTGTCAGTTCCAGCATAACGACCGTCGGAGGACCCTTGATGGCTGATCCGCCGAAACGACAGCAATCGTCCCTGATGCCGCTGCTCGATACCGTGCGGATATTGACGCCAAAAGAAGTCTGTTCCGATCTGCTGGCTGGCGTCGCCCTGGCCACCTTTGTCATCCCTGCCGGCATGGGTTATGCCGTCGCCTCGGGGCTGCCACCAGCACACGGACTGTACGCCAGCATCGCGGCCCTACTTGGCTATGCCCTGTTCGGCCCCAGCCGTCGGCTGATCCTAGGACCCGACTCCTCCCTGACTGCCTTGGTGGCCATTGCCGTGGCAACCCCACTGGCCGACCCGCCAACGCTGGTTGCCCGGGCCGCCGTCCTGGCAATCCTCTCCGGCGGCATCTGCCTGCTCGCCGGGATCACCCGGTTCGGTTTTCTCACCAACCTGATCTCCCTGCCGGTTCGGCTCGGCTATCTCAACGGCCTGGCGGTCACGCTGATCGGTGGCCAGTTGGCCACGCTGCTGGGGTGCACGGCAGCTGCCGGCGACGGAACTGGGCAATCCTTCCTGGTGCAGCTTGCCGCTGTCGCCACCGCCATCGCCAATGGGCAGATCATTCCGGTGGCAGCCGCGATTGGTGGTGGCAGCCTCGTCATCATCCTGCTGCTGCGGTGGTGGCTGCCAGCCGTACCAGGTGTGCTTGTTGCCGTGGTCGGAGGGGCCGGTATGGCCTGGGCCCTTCAGGCAACCGGTGGCCCGCAGCCCGAACTACTGGGAAGCGTCCCGTCAGGCCTGCCGGCACTGGTGGTGCCAATGCTCAGCGGGACTGACCTGCTCAGGCTGCTTCCCGCGGCGGCGGCGATCGCGGTGGTCTCGGCGGCTGACACCGCAGTGTTGTCGCGGGCACTGGACGACACCCCCGACGGCGGGCCGCGGCCCAATCAGGAATTGGCGGCGGTCGGCCTGGCGAACCTGCTCGCGGGCCTCCTGCAGGGCTTTCCGGTCAGCTCCAGTTCAACCCGCACACCCGTGGCCATCACCGCCGGCAGCCACTCGCAGGTGACGAGTCTGGCCGCGGCGGCTGCCGTGGGCCTGGCGCTCATCACCGCTCCCAGGGCCATCGTTCTGATTCCGACAGCGGCACTGGCTGCAGTCGTGATCGCCGCAGCCAGCACACTCCTCGATCTGCCCGGGCTGATCCGGCTGGCCCGGCAGCGGGCCGGCGAGTTTGCGGTTTCGCTGGTCTGCCTGGCCGGGGTGATCTTCGTTGGCGTTGTCCCGGGCATCGGCCTGGCAGTGTTGCTGGCAGTAGGGGAATTTGTCTGGCGGGCCTGGCAGCCCTACTCGGCGGTACTCGGCCGGCTGCCGGGACGCAAAGGCTATCACGACATCAGCCGGCACCCCGAGGCTCATCAGGTTCCCGGCCTCCTGCTGTTCCGCTGGGACTCGCCGCTGTTCTTCGCCAACGCTGAGATCTTTCGCAGCCGGCTGCTTGCCGCCGTAGCAGCGGCGGAGCAACCGCCGCGACGAATCGTCGTGGCAGCCGAACCGGTAACCGACATCGACGTCACTGCGGCCAAGATGCTGCAAGACCTGAAGGCCCAGCTCAGCGACCAGACCATCAGTCTCTGCTTTGCTGAACTCAAAGGCCCGGTCAAAGACCGGCTCCGGCGGTACGGCCTCTATGAGGCCTTCCGCGACACCGGCTTTTACCCAACCATCGGTAGTGCTGTTCGCGACCACCTGCACGACGAACAGATTGAATGGCACGACCCAGTTCGCCATCAGTCCCAAACTGACCGCAGCCTCACATCGTGAAGCTATACTCCCAAGTCCCACGTGAGGATCGGTGATCGAATTGCGTTGATCACCCGACGTTTTCGCCCCCGCCGCAGGAAGCAGTCAGTATGGTTTCATTCGAGAATCGTATTCTTTTCGTTGGCTTTGGCTTCGTCGCCCGCTGCACGCTGCCCATTTTGCTTGACCACATTCGGGTCAATCCGAAACAGATCACGATCATTGACTTTGAGCCCGACGACCTGGCACTGAAGCCCTGGATCGAGCGAGGCATCAGCTTCATCCGCGACAAGGTTGGGCCGGACAACCTCGGCGAGGTCCTCGGCCGTCACCTCGGCCCCGGTGATCTGTTGATCGACCTAGCCTGGAACATTGACTGCTGTGAGATCGTTGGCTGGTGCCATGACCACGGCGTACTCTATCTCAATACGTCGGTTGAACTCTGGGACCCGTACGAACACGCCAGGGCCGCCCATCCGACGCACCTGACGCTCTACTGGCGACACATGAACCTGCGGCGGCTGATCGCCGGCTGGGATACCACCGGCCCGACGGCCGTGCTCGAGCATGGGGCCAACCCCGGCCTGATCAGCCACTTCACCAAGCAGGCCCTGCTCGACATTGCCGCCGCCTGCCTGGAAGAAAAGAAGTTCGTGGGCGAGCAGGCCGACCGCATCGCCCAGCATGCGAAATCCCAGACCTTCAATCATCTGGCCCACGAACTGGGCGTGAAGGTCATCCACTGCAGCGAACGGGACACGCAGATTTCCAACCGGCCCAAGGAGGTTGACGAATTCGTCAACACCTGGAGCGTGGAGGGCTTTCGCGAAGAGGGCACCACCACTGCCGAAATGGGCTGGGGAACGCATGAAAAAGAACTGCCGCCCTTCGCCTACGAGCACGAGGACGGCCCGGGCAGCCAGATCTGCCTCGCCCGCATGGGTATGAACACCTTCGTGGCCAGTTGGGTGCCGCACTACACAATCACCGGCATGGTGGTCCGCCATGGCGAGGCTTTCAGCATCACCGAAAAACTCTCGGTGCGCGACCAGGCGGGCACCACCGTCTACCGCCCCACCGTCCACTACGCCTACTGCCCCTGCGATGCGGCCATCGCCAGCCTCTGGGAGCTCCGCGGCTACGACTATCACCTGCAGCCCCGGGTCCGGATCATGACCGATGAGATCACCAGCGGCGCCGACATCCTCGGCGCCCTGGTGATGGGGCATCCGCTGAATTCATGGTGGTGTGGCAGCGACCTGTCGATCGAGGAGTCCCGCCGCCTGGTACCGCACCAGAACGCCACTACCATGCAGGTGGCAATCTCGGTGGTGGCCGCCTGCATGTGGATGATTGAGCATCCGGCCGAAGGGGTGAAACTGCCTGACGACCTGCCGCATGACTATGTGCTGGGTATCGCCAAGCCCTACC
Organism: uncultured Pirellulales bacterium; assembly: GCA_965662195.1. Lineage (GTDB taxonomy): Bacteria > Planctomycetota > Planctomycetia > Pirellulales > UBA1268 > UBA1268. The sequence continues at coordinate 1,884 of CBFIHA010000064.1, read as the reverse complement.
TTGGAAAGTTCATCTCGACCCCATCTGACTGGACTCCGCTGAAGCACTATTCGAATGCCTTCCACGGCTACAACCGTCCGGCGATCGACCCCGACGACCCGTGGCAGTTCAAGAACTTTCTGCTCACGGACGGGGACTAGCTTCACGGAAAGCTCGGGCATCCTGCCCGAGCTTTCCGTGGGCGGATGGATGAAAAGCCAAGGGTTTCATCCTCCGCTGGTGCTCAACGGCGACATCCTGTCGCCGGGTGGAAGCGCGTGTTGGCGTTTGGGGGGCGGCGTCCGCTCCCGCTGTTAGTCCGGGGGCTACCAAATTTTGACGGTGCGCTGGGCTGAACCGAACTCAAAGAAGCCCGAGCCGCGAGCCGAGGGAATGCGGTGCTGGGATCAAAAAAATGCGGTTTCCCTCAGCTTGCGCTTCGGGCTTCGAAGCATGGGGGCTTTTTCGGCCGATTGACGCAAGAGCGCAACATCAAAACTTGCGCTTCGGGCTTCGAAGCATCAATTTTTGCCGGCAGCCGCGAACGCCGCTCCATCGAAACCTGCAGCCGGGGCTTCTCGGCAGCGTCCAACAGGCTGCCGGTCCGGTCGCTTCCGCTCTCGGCTTCCCTCCCACCGCACTCGATGGGCGGAGGCAACCCCGAGCGGCGGCACGCACAGCCGGTTCAAACTCCACCGTTCACAACGCTCACCGCAGCCTCACAATTCCCCCACGGCCTCACCTTTGCCCGCAGCCCCGTTCCGCTATTCTTACTCGACCAGATTCACCCCCGGCGACACTGCCATGAACAAGAAAACCCTGCTCGACCTTGCCACCACCCGCGGCACACCGCTGTTCGTTGTCGATCATGCCGAGCTGCGGAAAAACTATGCGACCTTTCGCCGACACTTCCCGAGGGTCCAGGCCTACTACGCAGTCAAGGTCAACAGCGACCCGGCCATTGTCGAAACCTTCTACCAGCTCGGTGGCAGCTTTGATGTCGCCAGCATGCAGGAGTTTCACACCGTCTACAAACTGATCAAGCGTCTGCCAGCCAAGCAGCGGCAGGACTTTATCTGGGACAAGATCATCTACGCCAACCCGATCAAGCCGGTCGAAACCCTGCGGGAACTCGACCGCTACAAGCCGCTGGTCACCTACGACAATCAGGAAGAAGTCCGCAAAATCGCTGAGCATGCCCCCCATGCCGGGCTGGCACTCCGGCTCAGGGTGCCCAACACCGGCTCGATGGTCGAACTCTCCAGCAAGTTCGGCGCTCTGCCAGGTGAGGCAGTCGATCTGATCGCCTTTGCCCACGACCATGGTCTGACCGTCGAAGGGCTGTCGTTCCATGTCGGCAGCCAGTGCACGAACCCCGAAAACTACATCCAAGCCCTGCACCTCTCCGCCGGCATCTTCGCCGAGGCCAAGTCACGGGGCTTCGACCTCCAACTGCTCGACATCGGCGGCGGCTTTCCCGCTGCCTATGACGCCAGCGTGCCGAAGTTCGCGACCCTGGCCAAGAAGATCAATCACGAACTCGACCGGCTGTTCCCCGAGCCGATCGAGATCCTGGCCGAACCGGGTCGGTTCCTGGTGGCCTCAGCCGGCACCGCCGTCTGCAAGATCATCGGCAAGGCGACCCGTGGTGACAAACTCTGCTATTACGTCGATGACGGCGTCTATCACACCTTCTCAGGCATCATCTTCGACCACTGCACCTATCCAATGAAAAGTTTCAAGTCGGGGCCGACTCAGATCTGCGCTGTCTTCGGCCCGACCTGCGACGCCCTCGACACCATCAGCCTGGCCGAGCAGCTGCCTGAGCTCAACCTGGGCGACTATCTCTACAGCGACACCATCGGCGCCTACTCCGCCGCCAGCTCCACCCACTTCAATGGCTTC
>CBFIHA010000063.1:0-22447 GCA_965662195.1 uncultured Pirellulales bacterium | reverse complement strand
CAGGGGGCATTTTGCGGGTAAGCATGAACACGCCACACAAAAATTAGCGGTTCGGGCTCGTGAGCATGGGGTTTTTTGCTGGTGGGTGGGAACCGCACCATCAGAACGAGTGCCGGGGGCTTTCTCAAAACGAACGAAGGTCGCCCAGGTTGCTGGTGAAAAATTGCATTGGCTTGAGGTCACCGAATCGGCTATTCACCACCCCCCAGAAAGTTCCAGATGGACTGTGGCAGGGTGAAGCCTTGATTGATTTTTTTTTACGTCATCAGCCGTCCATGCTTTCAGGCCGGTTGACAGTCATCGTGCTGCTGGCCAGCAGCCTGTCGCTGACCGGCTGCGCCAACCGCATCGTGAAGGCCCGCCGGATGCCGGCCCGCTATCAGGCGGCTGAAGTCACCAACGCCAAAGTGGCGGACCTCAGCCGGCTGTCGATGTCCACCACTTCCAGCAGCCTGATTGAGGTGGAGGATGTGGTCGATGTCACGATTAGCAGCGGCCTCGAGGAGGCCGGCCGGATCACACCCACCCCTGTCCGCGTTGACAACAACGGCGTGGCCACCATCGCCTTGGTCGGCCAGGTGCCCCTCGCTGGGCTCGAACCGTTTCAGGCTGAACAGCAAATCGCTATTGCCGCCATCGACCGGGGCCTGTTCAGGGCTCCGCAGGTCACCGTCACCATGCGAAAAAAGGCCATCAACCGGATCACCGTGGTCGGGGCGGTAAAAGAACAGGGCATCAAGGAACTGCCCAAGGGGCAGAGCACCCTGCTGGCCGCCCTGATGGCGGCCGGCTCACTCGATGAGAAAGCCGGCACCACCATTGAAATCCGCCGGCACGGGCCGACGGCCCTCATGCAGCTTTCCCAGCAGGAGGAGGCTGAGGCCGACGGCACTGCGTTAGTCGAAGATGGCGACATTGAGCTGACCTCAACTGTTGAGCCAGCCGGCCTCGCCCGACCCCGCCGGTTTGCCAACCCGCAGCCAGAGCCGAGGCGTACCCCTTCCGGCAGCGAAACCTTCACCATCGATCTGGCCAAACTCGACGGCACCAGTGATACCGACATCAGCCTGCAAGACGGCGATGTGATTCGTGTTGAAACCCGTGATCCCACACCCATCAGTGTTATCGGGCTGGTGAATAAACCGGGCCAATACGAGATGCCTGTCGGCCAACAGGTCCACCTGCTCGACGCCATCGCCCTGGCCGGCGAACGCAGTAACCCCTGGGCTGACAAGATCTATATCACTCGTCACGTTAGCGGTGAAAACGAGCCAGTCGTCATCGAGACGAGCGTCGCCGAGGCCCAGCACAACAACGAGTCGAACCTACGGCTCTCACCCGGAGATGTCGTCAGCGTCGAGCAGACGCCCCGCACCGTCATCCACAACATCTTCACGAATCTTGTCCGGTTCAGCGTAGTCGCGGGCCAATCGATTCCGCTGTTCTAAACCGCTTTTTTCTTCTTCAGTTTTCGGCGGGCCTCCCTGATGCTTGAGCACGACGATCACGAACCAGACTCCACCGCCCAGACCATCCGGCAGGCCATTCGCTTCCTGCGGGTTGTCTGGCACCGCCGGATTCTTGTGATGGGCACACTCGCTCTCTGCGGCATGCTTGGTGGGCTCTACTACGCCACCGCCACCCGCATCTACGAGGCTGACGCCCAGCTGCTGGTGGTCGACACCAGTCGGGAAAGCCTGGGCACTTCCATGACCGGCGGCCGGGACGACCTGGCCGCCATGGCCACCTATGAAAAACTGGTCTCCAGCCCCCTGGTGCTGCAGTCAGCCGCTTCGCTACTTGAAGCCCCCGTCCGCGGCCTGTTTGGCAGCCAAGACCCTGAGATTCTGGCTGAAGAATTCAGCAAATCTCTGAAGGTTCGCGGCGTTCGCCAGACCAACATCCTTGAGCTGAGCTTCCGCTCACCCCACCAGCAGGCCTCAGCCGCTGTGGTCGCTGCCATCATTCAGGCCTACGCCACCTTCATGGATGAATCGCACCGGGGCACCGCCGGCTCGATTGTTGATCTACTGCAACGGGAAAAGGCCGAGGTCGACAAGAAAATCGAGGTCAAGCAGGCTGAGTTTCTGGCAGTCCGCCAGCGGGTCGGCGACCTCGGTATCAAGGCCGACGGCAAGACCATGCACCCGCTGGTCGAACGAGCGATTCAGCTCAACAGCGCCCTGATCGAGACCCAGAAAAAGAGGTTGTTGCTGCAGGCCTCGTATCAGTCACTCACCGAGGCGATCCAAGCCGGTCACAACATCCGCCAAAGCCTGATTGCCATTGAGGAAACCCTCGGCAAGGAGGCCTTCCTCGATTCGATGGGCCTGGGTGACCGCGACAAGCAAACCCGCGTTTCGGTTGAAAAGCAACTGCTCGAGGACCGGGCCCAGCTTGACACCCTGCTTGAATACTATGGCCCCAACCACCCCAAGGTGGTCGAACGCAACCGCAAGATTCAGCAAATGGAGGGCTATCTCGCCCAGTTCGATGTGATCGGCTCACCCCGGTCATTCGGCGGCGATGACGCCCAGCTGGCCAGCACCGTGGCCAACATCCTCAGTCAGCGACTCGAGTCGGCAAAGCGGCAGGAAGACTGGCTGCAGCAGAGCTTTGAACAGGCCAAGCAAGACTCTATCGGCCTCACCAGCGACATCAGCCAGCTGGACATTGTCGAGCACGACCTCAACTGGCTGCGGCAGCTGCGAAACACCCTGCTCAACCAGATTGCCAGTGTCGATCTACGGCAGGAGAACGGGGGCGTTCGCACCACCGTAGTCCGCGAGCCGGTGGTCGAAGAGAAGCCGGTCTCACCCAAGCTGTCACTCACCATCCTGGCCGTACTGGCCGGTGGGCTTGCATCAGGCATTGGCATCGTCTTTGTGATCGACACCCTCGACGACCGGGCCCGTTCTCCCGAGGAACTGCAGGCAGAACTCAACCTGCCGATGCTCGCCACCATCGGCATGCTTGACGAAGAGGAAGACTTTGAAGAAGACGCCGGCCTGGCGTCTGCCCACATGTGGAACACCTCGGACGACGCCGCCGCCGAGAGTTTTCGGACGATTCGCACCGTGCTGGTGATGGGGACGGACGACTCCGAACGCATCGCCGTCTCCAGTGCCGAACCAAGTGATGGCAAAACCACGATTTCGACCAACTTGGCCATCGCCTATCAGCAGGCTGGCAAGCGGGTATTAATGATCGACGCCGACATGCGAAAGCCCGGCCTCACTCGGCTAATCAATCGCCGGGGCCAGCCAGGGCTGTCTGACCTGCTTCGGGGTAACGAGCCGATGCCCGAGGCTGCCGCTGCACTCGCCCGGCCTTCCGGCGAGGTGCCGATCGATGTCATTCCCGCCGGCCGCCGACCGCCCAACCCCGGTGAACTGCTGCTGGGCGATCGCTTCGCTGAGCTGCTCGGCTGGGCTGAGGGCTGCTATGACCAGATCATTGTCGATGCCCCACCAATCATGGCCGGCACCGACGCCGCTGCCGTTGGCCGGATGTGTGACGGCCTGGTGATGGTAGTCCGGCCCGAAAAGAACCGCCGCCGGATGCTGATCAGGGCCGTCGAGACCCTGCGGATGTTCGGCGTGCATCTGTTCGGCACCGTTGTCAACGCCGTCGGCATCGAAGAGCTTGGCTATGGCTATGGATACGGCTAGGGCTATGGCTACGGGTATGGCGACGAATACGGCCTCGACGATGACGACGAGTATGATGACGAGGACGAAGAAGATTCGTACACCCCGGCGAGGGCTGCATGAGACCGGCGTCACGTTCTCGGCAGACCCGCTCAGCCACCCGGCCAATGGGCTGGGCAATCAGCCCCGAAACCGGTAGCTGGCTTTTTGCTGTCATGCTGGCAGTGCTGCTGGTGCCATTGGGAATGGGGGGCCGACACCCGCTCGGCCAGGCATTCCTGACACTGGCCGCCATCACGGCTGCCGGGGCCTGGCTCTACCGCTGTTTCCACAGCGAGCAGCCCGGCTGGCGGCTTGGACCACTTGAATTGTTCTTTGCCGCCGGGCTGGTGATCGGACTGGTGCAACTGGTGCCCCTGCCGGCATGGCTGCTGGGTACCGTTTCACCCAACATTGCCAGCCTGCTGCCCTGCTGGACCGACGGCCCGTGGACGCTGGGTCACTGGGAAACGCTGTCGCTCACCCCCAGCGAAACCCTTGTCGGCCTGGGGATTCTGCTGGCTCAGGCTGTGTTGATCGGCTGTGTCTATCAGTCAATCGATTCGGTCGAAGACGTCGAGCGAATCCTGCTGATCATCGCCATCGCAGCGGGCCTGATGGCAGCCCTGGGCGTCGTGCAGTATCTGGCCGGCAACGGCAAATACCTTTGGTTTTATGAGTTTGCCTACAACTCGACCGATGGCATCGTGAAGGGCACGTTCAGCAACCGCAACCACTACGCCAGCTTTCTGGCCATTGGGGCGGGCTCGCTGGTCTGGTGGGCCTTCGCCCCCGCAGCTGAGCAGCATCATGGCGTTCGTCGCCGATCGGGACAGTCCCGCCACCCAGCCCATCTCAGTGGACGATCACAGCCAGCCGCAGAGAGGCCCCAACTCGTTCCTGAATACCGCCTCGTTTTCGGTCTGACGGCCCTCGCCGTACTTGTCTTCGCGGTGCTCTGCTCGCTGTCGCGGGGCGGATCACTCAGTCTGGCAGCAGCCGGAATGGTAGCCACCGGCATGCTGCTGAAGGCGGGCCGGATCACCCCAGGAACAGCCGGCGGCCTTGTCGGCCTGACCCTACTCGTCGGTGCCGCCCTGACCATCCATGGGATGGAGCGGGTCGGCAACAGGATGGACACGATCTGGGAAGAGATGGGGGGGCTTTTCAGCGAAACTGAAGGCACGGTCGGCGGACGCCTTGATGTTTGGCGAGCGGCAGTGACCACCATTGGAAACTTTCCCTTCCTTGGCACTGGGATTGGCAGCCATGCCAGCGTGTCGCCCATCGTCATGCCACCGACCGACAGGACGGTCTTCACGCATGCCGAAAACAGCTATCTCAATGTGGGTGTCGAAACAGGCCTGATCGGTCTTGCTGTGGCTGTCACCAGCCTGCTGGTTGGCCTGGCTGCCTGTGGCCTGCTTTTCAGCCGTGGCAGTGCCCGTGAGCAGGTGGTGGCGGTGGCCCTTGCCGCGGGCTTGACCGCCGGTGCCGTCCATGCCGGGGGAGACTTTATCTGGTATGTCCCGGCCTGCTCCACCCTGCTGATGCTGCTGGGTGCCTGTGCAGTGCGACTAGCACTGCCGCATCTCAAGTCACTGTCGCTGCCAACGCTGCCGCTCGACCGGCTTTCTGCCACCGGGCTGACAGCAGCTGCGGTTCTCATATTGGGTCTCATCGCCAACGGGCAGCTGCAGGCAGCCCGTGCCGAGGTTCACTTTGAAGCGGCAGTGAAACAGTCACGGTCACTTGCCAAAAGCAGCCTGCAGGCACTCAGCAGTCAGGCTGCCGCCGCGATGGACGAGCCGGCCTCACCTGAGACGAAAACGACACCGGAGGGCCCCACTGCCGAAGAAGCGGTGCTGGCAGAGCTTGACCGGCGAATCACTGATCTGGAACAGTCAGTCGCCGCCCACCCCGAACACCCCAGAGCCTGGGTCGATCTGGCCCTCAGCCGGCTGGAACGGTTTGGCCTTGCCCGCCGGATTGCCGGTGAGACCTTTGGGCTGGTCGAGATTCGCCAGACTGTCGAAGACAACGGTTTTGAATCGGTCGCCGCTGCCCGGCAGTGGGTGGCGAGCGTGACCGGCGAACACTATGCCGATCTGCAGCAGGCCGGCGCGGCCGCCCTGACCGCAGTGACCGTCAATCCCTGCGCCGGTGAGGCCTGGTGTGTGCTGGCGGCCGTAGCATTTTTGCAACAGCCCTCACCCGATCTGGCCCGAGCCTGCATCGACCAGGCCCTGCGGGTCCGGCCGCATGACGGCCAGGTGCTGTTTGAGGCGGCAGTGCGGGCTGAACTTGATGGCAATACGGCTGAGTCACTGCGGCTTTACCAGCAATGCTTCGCCGAATGCCCCTCCGAGCGGTGGCGGATTGTCAACGTGCTCTTACCGCTGATGCCCGCCACGGCTGCCTGCGAGCTGCTCAAGCCCGACCTTGCGGGCCTGCGGATGGTCGACAGCCTCTGGTCGCGACACTCCTCGGCCGACGCCATGCGACCGGTCAAGGTGCGACGGCTGGTTGCTGCCCGGGCCGCTGCTGAGGAAACCGACGGCAGCAGCCGCTGCAGCCTGCTGTGTGAGGCAGCCAACTTAGAGCGAGCCCTCGGCAATCTTGAGCAGGCAGAGGCGACGCTGGCCGCCGCGATTGCTGCCAACCCAAACCACTACGGGGCCCGGCTGTCCCACATCGACTTTGCCCTGGCCATCGGCGATGCCGAAACCGCCAAACAGGAGCTCGACTGGTGCCTGCTGCGGCGGCCCGACAGCCAGAAGCTTCAGGGGCGGCTGCAACGGCTGAAAAAACTACGTGTTGAGCAGGCGCGAACGCCATCGGGCATCGACGCCACGTCCACCACCCCGGGAGAACGCCGATGATAGGCCGCCCCCTTGGCAATCTCCGTCTTCCCAGCCTTCGTCGCATCGCCTGGCACGTGGTGACACTCGCCAGCCTGATGCTGGCAGTTGTGCTGTCGTACATCATTCGGTTTGAGGGACTGCTCGACACCGAAAACACTGCCAGCCTCACCCGCTGCCTCGCCATCGTCGTGCCGGTTCAGTTTTTCATGCTGGTGGCGATTGCCGGCCAGCGGAGTAGCATTCGTGGTCTGACCCTGCGGGATCTTTGGCAGCTGGTCTTTGGGGTGACGATGGGCCTGGCGGTGGCTGCTCCAGTGGCGATCCTAATCGAAGCCCGCATCCCTCGCAGTATCTGGATCCTCGACTGGTTTGTCGCTATCTCGTTTCTCGGCGGTTTTCGCGGAGCTGCCAGCGAGGTGGATAGCTTCCTGCGGCGGCGATCGTTACACGCTGGCAGCCGGGTGCTGCTGGTGGGCACCTGCCCATCCAGCGAGGCGGTCGTTCGGGCAATTGAGTCTGACACCTCGCCCGACAACCAGCGAGTGGTGGTCGGCATGGTCGCCAAGCCGGGAGACCATGAACTGGTCGGCCGCTCGACTGGCGGCATCAGGGTCGTCGGCACCACCAAACGGCTGGAAAGGCTGATCACCAAGTACCACATCAACGAGGTGATGCTGCTGTCCGAAACCTTCCTTGGCAGTGAAGTCTCTGACCTGCAGCAACAGGCTGCTGTTGCCGGCTGCACCACCACAATCATTCCCGCAATCAACAGCCTGGTCAGTGGTCAGGTACAGCTCCAGCCGCGGCCAATCGACATCGCTGACCTGCTTCGGCGACCGACTGTGGACATCGATGTGGAGGGCCTCGGCCGCTGGCTCGGCAACAAAACGGTGCTGGTCACCGGAGCGTCGGGCAGCATCGGCTCGGAACTCTGCCGCCAGCTCCTCACGCACGGCCCCGGACACCTCGTGGTGCTCGACCGCAGTGAGACAGGCCTGTTCTGGATTGAACGGGAACTTAACGAGGCAAACACTCCCACCGATATCACCCCCTGCGTCGCTGATATCACCAATGCCGAAAGGGTGGAGCAAGTCTTTGCCGAGTTCCAACCTGACATCGTCTTCCATGCCGCCGCCTACAAGCATGTGCCCCTGATGGAGCAGCACCCTGGCGAGGCACTCCGGAACATCCCACTGGCCACCGCCACCCTCGCCCGGGCTGCAGGCAAAGCCAGCGTGGAAACTTTCGTGATGATTTCGACCGACAAGGCGGTCAATCCCACCAGCGTGATGGGCTGCTGCAAGCGGGTGGCTGAGATGCTGGTGCAACTGGTCGCCGATGAATTCGAAACCCGGTTCTCCACTGTGCGATTCGGCAACGTCCTCAATTCCGCTGGCAGCGTGGTGCCGGTCTTTCGTGAGCAGATCCTGCGGGGCGGACCGATCACGGTCACGCATCCCGACATTGAACGCTACTTCATGACCATTCCCGAGGCCGCCCGGCTGGTCATACAGGCCGGTCTGCTCGGCGAAGGGGGCGATGTCTTCGTGCTCGACATGGGCGAGCCGGTGCGAATCGCCGATCTGGCCCGGGACATGATTCGGCTGTCGAATCTGAAGGAAGGCCGCGACATCGAAATCCGCTACACCGGCCTGCGGCCCGGTGAGAAGCTCTATGAAGAGCTGTTCACAACCCATGAAGAACTGCTGACCACCGCCCATCCGAAGATCAAAAGTGCCCGGATTACAGCACTCGGCGTTGACCAAGCCGATCAGGTGATTGAGCAGTTGGAGGGCGTAATGCATCGCCCCGGTGATGAAATTCGGGTGCTGCTCCATCAGCTTGTGCCTGAATACATGCTGCCCCGGGTCGCCGACCCCGATCAGGCCGTTGCCGGCCAGATCGGCACTGGCGGTGCCGTACCGCTCAAGCGATCGGCCTAGCTGGCTGTGGACTCACTGAGAACTGCTCAATAGGTTTCAGGAAGGCACCATCGCAACTTTGCGATGGTGCCCTGAGCGAGGTTGAATTCCAAGAAGCCCGACGCGAGCCGAGGGAATGCGTTTCGGGGTTCAAATAACCTGATTTCCCTCAGCTTGCGCTTCGGGCTTCTAAGCACGGCTTTCTTTTCCCAAAACAGCTTGCCACTGCTGCTGGTACTCAGCCGCCCCCTGCGAGCCGGCTGGCCACCTCCGGGAAAACCACCCGGAAGGCGAGATAGGCCATCGTAAAGGTGAGGAACAGATTGAAGGCCTGGCCACACAAGTAGAGCACGACCGGCTTGGCCGAGCCCATTACGGCGGCCAGCCGGCGGATGTCAGTCTCGAGTCCGATGCTGACAAACGCGAGGCAGAAACACCACGACTGCATCGTCTTGACCGGCCCCTTGAGCATGGCAGCCACGCCCTCCTGCTGGGCCGGCGGACCGACTGAGGCCAGCAGCGTGAAGATCGCCGAGGCGGCCACAAAGCCGAGGATGAACTTGGGCAGCCGCTTCCAGATCTCGGCCAGCAGGCCGGCAAAGCTCGTTGGCACGCTGCTCGATTCACCGTCCCCTGACCGGGCCCACCAGGCGGCCACGCCGAGGGAGATAAAGCCGATCATCACGTTTTGGATGAGCTTCACTGAAGCGGCCACATCACGGGCGACCGGGCCCACTAGTTCACCGGCGGCCACCACCGCCCCGGTGGAGTCGACCGTGCCGCCAATCCAGGCTCCGGCGAGCACCTGGTCGAGCCCAAGGGCATTACAGACCGCCGGCAGGGTGAACATCATAACGACGGTGAAAGCCAGCGAGATGCCCACGGCGATTGAGAGTTCCTCTTTCTTCGCCTTACAGGCAGCGGCTGTCGCCACGGCGGCCGAGACGCCGCAGACACTCATGTCGGCCGAGAGCACGAGGTTCAGGGTCTTCGACTTGATACCCAGCACCCGCTGGCCGAACTGATAAGTGGTGATCAGCACAATCGGCGTGGTGATCCAGGAGACAAGGATGCCGGGAGGCCCAAGCTTCATCAGGGTGCCAAAGAGCAGCCCCGCCCCCATCAGGACCAGCCCAGTCTTGATGAACAGTTCGCCCCGCAGACCGGGCTTCAGCCAGCCTGGTACACCGATGACGTTGCTGATGAACAGCCCTCCGACAAAGGCCCACAGCACATAGGACAGTTGCAAACTTTTGATGGTGGCCTGCGTGCTCGCCAGCCAGGCCAGTACCGCGAGCGCGGTCACCACCGCGACACCCGGCAGGCTCTTCCGGCAGGGCACACCGGTTCCGGCCAGGGCCAACACAAAAACCAACAGGCAGCCGGCAGCCGTTGCCGCCACGGCCAAACCCTTCGTGGGGCCACCAGCCTGCGTTGTTCCGGCAAACGCCTTCAGCGGGTGGGCTGTCCACCCACCGGGCTTGGCCACCCAGGGCGTCAGCAGGTTGGTGTACGCGCCGTCGGCCAAAGCCCCTTCCGTAGGCCGGACGCCCCCAACTGGCTGCAGACAAAACCACGTCAGGCTCAGCAGCACCGCCGCCATCACCATGGCCCAGACATCGTCGCTTTGCCTCCAGCTGCCGAGGACGGCGGTAGCACTTTCACCGGTTTGCCGCTCAACACTCATTTTTCAGCTGTCCTCGAATCTCAACCACCAAAAGGGCTCAGTGTAGCTGCCGGCGGAAAAAGCCTCGCCGTGGCCTTTGTTGAACGAATCAGGGCTTCGTCCGCACATTTTTCCGATTTACTCGGAAGAGCGGCATACGCCGTCTTCTTGCCATTCATCCCCAATGTCACTATCATGGTCATGAGAAGGAGATAGTTATGGACTACATTGCAGTCAATGAACTTAAACGGCCGCGGGCAATCCGCGAGCGGCTGGCCGCGTCGGAGGAGATGATTCTCACGAGCAACGGCCGTCCGATGGCTGTGCTGATGTATGTCGATGCAGAGGATGATCCGGAGGACGTGCTCAACGCCGCCCGCGAGGCTCGCAGCCAGATTGCCCTGCGACGAATCCGAGAACGGGCCCGCCGCGACGGGACCGCCGGGATATCTGACCTAGAGATCGACCATGTGATTGCCACGGCCCGCCGCGAAAGAAAGCGAAACTCATGAGCCCCCCCTCGGGGGTTGCAGTCTTCGACACCAATGTGCTCGTGTCGGGGTTTTTGAGTCCGCACAACGCCCCCGGCCAAATCGTCGAATGGTTGAGAATCGGTGCCGTACGGGCGGGCTTGGATGATCGGATCATCTCAGAATATGAACAGGTTTTGAGCCGTCCGGAATTCGGTCTGCCGCGGCATGAAGTCGCGATCGTGCTCAAGCGGATTCAATCACAGGCAGCGTTCGCCATTGTTGCCCCGGCTCACCTTGTCCGGGGCCTTCCAGACACCGACGATGCCCCGTTTGCGGAATGCGCAATCGCGCTTGAATGCCCCTTGATATCGGGCAACACGCGACACTTTCCCGCCACGGTGATCGGCAGCCTGCCCGTGTTGACGCCCCGGCAGTTCGTTGACGCCACCGAGATCTGACAGCCCACTCCCACCATCGCTCCAACATCTAAACCGCTGCCACGGCAACCTTTGTCGCCAACTTTGGTGACGATACGGCTTTCCCCCTTCGCGGGCAGTCACAAAACATCTACGATCAACGTCTGCGGGCCCGTAGCTCAGTGGTTAGAGCAGGGGACTCATAATCCCTTGGTCGTGTGTTCGAGTCACACCGGGCCTACTTGATGATGGTCATCCACCCCTGACATCAACTGGCGGAGGTCAGTCGCGAATCTTCTTGACTGACTCGATCCGGCCGTCCCGCAGGCTGATCACTTTTTTGCAGCGGGCCGCGATGTCGGGCTCGTGGGTCACCATCACGATTGTTCGGCCCGCCTGATTGAGGGCATCGAGCAGATCCATAATCTCGATCGAGGTGGCCGTGTCGAGATTGCCGGTTGGCTCGTCCGCCAGGATCACATGCGGGTTGTTGATGAGTGCTCGAGCGATTGCCACCCGCTGCTGCTGACCACCTGACAACTGGGCCGGCCGATGCCCAAGCCGCCCGGAAAGGCCGACCAGCCCCGCCAGCTTGATCGCCAACTCCCGGCCGTTGGGCCGCTGAGGCCGCTGATATGTCAACGGCACCATGATGTTTTCGACCACACTCAATTGCTGAATGAGGTTGTATGACTGAAAGACAAAGCCAAGGTAACGGCCCCGAACCCGTGAGAGAGACTCGTCGTTCAGCGTGGCCACGTCGCGGCCGCCAAGCAGATAGTGCCCGGTCGTTGGACGATCAAGGCACCCCAGCAGATTGAGCAGCGTGCTCTTACCAGAACCCGACGAGCCCATGATCGCAACAAAGTCGCCCCGCAGTAAATCGAGCGACACCCCAGCAAGCGCCTTCACGTCCTCGCCGCCAAGCCGATAGACCTTGGTCACATTACGGACAGAGGCCACCTGATCGCCGGACAGGGCAGGTGCCGAATCATTCATGCCGCAACGCCTCAATCGGGTCCATGTTGGCGGCCCGACTGGCGGGATAGATGCCGAAAACAATCCCAACGCCCACGGAAATCCCAAAGGCGGCAACGACCGACCAAGCTGCCAGTCGTGGCTCGAGCTCATGAATCGTGGGTGGCAGATTGGCCCAGACATCTGGAAGCAGACTTTTGACAATCTCACGGGCAGCATTCACGGTTGGCCCACAGAGAAACCCAACGGCCACCCCCAGGAGTCCTCCGGTGCCTGAAAGCACCACCGTCTCCCAGAGAAACTGCTGCACAATTTCGCCCTTGGTCGCCCCCAGCGCCCGGCGGATGCCGATTTCACGGGTCCGTTCGGTCACCGTTGCTAGCATGATGTTCATGATGCCAATGCCGCCGACCAGCAGTGAGATGCCCGCAATGAGTAACAATAAGACGTTGAACATCATCCGCATCGTCTCCGCCTGTTCCAGCAACTCTTTTGGCACAACGACCGCATAGTCCACGAACTTGTGGTACCGCTGGAGAAGCTCCCGAATGACACCGGCCGAGGCATCGACAGCCTCAATTTCATCCACCACCGCGGTGATCTGATTGAGCTCGACCGTCTCGTTCTGAAACGTACCGCCACGGACGGTGATGACCCGGTCACCAATGCGGGCCCGAAAAGTGGTCAGCGGAATGTACACATCGCGGTCATATTGGCGAGCGGCAAAACTCCCCCCAATGGCCGCTGAGGCTGTCCGCGGTTCAACCACTCCAATGATCACATAAAATTCACTCCCAATCCTTACCGCTCGGCCAATCGGATCCCGGATCGGAAAAAGTTTTTGGGCAACCTCATGCGCGAGCACCACAACGTTCTCGAGTGCTGAAAGATCAGCATCCGTCAGCAGCCGCCCCCGCGCCGCAGTGAGCCGATTGATGGCGAAATACTCCGGCGTGCAGCCGATGACCTGCCCGGCAGGCACGGAGTAATCATCGCGCCGCACCTCGCGGGTGATCTCCCGCATCGGCATCGCCTTGGTGATCGTCGGAACGTTCGTCAGAATCCGATTGAAGTCGGATCGCAGCAGACCATAGCTGATTCCGGATCGGCTTCCGCTGTCGCTGTCGGCCTCTTCCGACGGCTTGATGGTTCTGACGATGATGCTCGTCGCCCCCAGGTCCTTGATCTGTTGCTGGGCCTGAAAGCTCACGCCCTCACCCATCGCCACCAGCCAGATCACCGCGGTGACACCAATCAAAATCCCCAGCACCGCCAGCGATGAGCGGAGCTTGTGGAGCAGAAGGCTCCTGACACCAAGACGTAGTTGATGAACGACATTCACGCAGCCGCCTCATCCCCCGAGCAGCTTAAGGCCGGCCGGCAGGCTTTTGTTGCCTGGGGGGCAGTGTTTCTTCGTCCTGTTCACGAGCAGGGCCGTCACCGAGCAGCTTTCGCGGGTTCAGGAAGATCCGCTCACCCGATTGCAGGCCGGTCAGGATCTCAACCGACTCATCGTCACTCTGGCCCAGCGTAACCACCCGCCGGCTGGCCGCATCTCCCGCGAGGACGGCACAGACATACTCATCACCCTGCTCAATGACCGCTGCCACCGGCACGGCAATCACACCCTTCAGATCGGCAATCACAATTTCAGCCTCAGCAGTGAAGCCGGGCCGCAGGACCCCCGACTGGCCCTCGATTTTCACCTGCACGATGTATTTTTTCGCCGTCGAAAAATAGTTCGATT
Organism: uncultured Pirellulales bacterium; assembly: GCA_965662195.1. Lineage (GTDB taxonomy): Bacteria > Planctomycetota > Planctomycetia > Pirellulales > UBA1268 > UBA1268. The sequence continues at coordinate 8,692 of CBFIHA010000063.1, read as the reverse complement.
CCGGTCGGTTGGCAACTGCCGTCACCTTTCCGGGAAAGATCTCGCCCTGGACGCGAACGGTTGCCGGCATGCCCGGCTTGATTTCATCAACCTTCGACTCGTGGACCTCAACATCAGCCCGCATCGCGGTGAGGTCGGGCAACTTAAGGATCACCTGACGCTCCCGTACGGCGACCCCCTCCTTGATCTCGGTCTCCTGCCGGTAGCTCCGGGTATTCGCATAAATCACAAGCCCGTCCTGAGGTGCCCTGATCGTGCACTTCTTCAGCTCTCCTTCAAGCCGCTCAAGCTTGATCCGTTCCAAATCCAAGGCAGCCCGTTCGCTTTCCAGCCGGGCCTCAGCCGCATCACGGGTGCTCTCCAACTCGGTGATCATTTTGGGCTTGGTAAAAGTCGTCAGAACATCGAGAGCGATTTTTGCCGTCCCCAAATCGAGCTCTGCCCTAGCCACCGCTGACTTCTGGGCCTCGAGCTGCTGAGGCGTGATGTAGCCCTTGCGAAACATCCGCTCGCCGTACGCCAGCGTGTTCCGGGTGGCCTGAAGCCGCTCGGTCGCTGCCGTCACATTCGATTCCGCCGTCCGTAGATCCTTCTTGAAAATTCCCTGGCGATACTCCTCAACCGCAATCTTGGCCGCCGCAAAGTCCTTCTCGGCTTGGATCATCAACGCCCGAGCCTTCTCGAAGGCGATCTTCTGCGCTGTTGCATTCTCTGAAATCGTTGAGTCATCAAGTTTGACGAGTTCCATCCCCTTCGTCACGAAAGCGCCGTCATCCACGATCTCAATAACCGTTGATCCCCCATCGACTTCGCACGCAATATCGACATTGTTGTCACTGACGAGGCTTCCCTCCTCGGTGACGGTGATCTGAAGATCTCGGCGGGCCACCAAATGCAGCGGCAGCCCCGAAAGATCAGCTGCCGAATCACGACCTGGCAATATCTCGACCAGTTTCGGGACTGCCAGCAGGCCTCCGCCTACCAAGAGAACAAGCAGGATCAACCAGGGCCACACCTGGCGGCGGCTGACGTGTGGCTCGTCGGCAATCATCGGGCTGCCGAGTAATTCGGCGATCGCAACGGCATTCCTGGCGGGCGCAGCCGATGTCTCCGTTGCGGTGGCCGTCGCCGTTTCTGGCACTTCCGTCTCAAGCATCAATCGTCCCGCCCTCCTGCGAAATGGCTCTTCCGCTTATGCGAAACGTATGTCGTCACATTCGGACTCTTTCTCATTATCCGGTCCAAAACCGACCCAGTCCATTGTTTGCAGGCCGAAGAAAGCTGTTCCGGCTACCGGAAAACACTGGGAATCAGGCTGGCCCAAGGCCTTTTGTCCTGTAATTCCACTGCGGCTGGCTGAACCGCTCCGGACTCTTCAGCAGGCTGCTCTTCCGGAGAAGGGAGCGTCTTCAGGGGCAGGGCTCGGGCAATGATGCTCGGCAGGAGCCCGGGCGGTTCCTTCACCTCGATCTCAGCCTCGCGCGGCAGCGGTGGCGGCGGATCGACCTCCTCAAGATGATCGAGCCACTCCTGGGGAACGGACGGTGGCAGTGGCAGTTCGTCGTCTGTCGAGCGTTCAGCCATGGCGAACGGCTTGTCGATCCAGACACCATTTTCATCAAGATCCATGACACCAAGTTGCTGGGCCAATGAGGCCCGCGTTGCGTAGTAGTTGATCCAGATACTCGTCAGTGCGTCCTGTGAACTTCTGAGATCGTTGAATGCATAAATGAGGTTGAGCGTCGCGGTCGGTGACAGCTGGCCCGCCGCCACATCGACCAACGGTATGGTGCCATCCGGACTTGGTGGCGGCGGCGGCGGAGCCGGTTGGCTGAGGGTGAGCCTGGTCTGGTCAACCCGGCGGATCGCGATGATGACCGCCCGGCGCTGGGTATCCAGATTCCGCTCATCGAGTTCCAGCTGCCGCAACAGCTGCCGGATCGAAAGCTTGATGCGATCCTCATATCGAATCTGCTGCCGCCGCACCTGCTGATAATCGAGGATCGCCTGGCGAAAGTTATTCCGCTCCAGCAGCCTGGTGAAAGGTGCGTCAAACCGCAATCTGGCCCCCATGGCCCCGGTCGGTGCTCGGAACCGTGCCGGGTTGATGCCCGTGGTCCCGAGATCACCGTCGATCTCCAGATCGAGCCCGGCCAGGAGGGCCATGGCGTTGTACTGGATCAGCCGCCACTGATCGACAAGTGCCGCCCGGTTGTTCATCCAATCGAGCCGGTTGGCACGGGCAATTTCAAAGGCCAGATCAGGGTCGATTCGCTCCGGCTCAATGGTGACCGCCTCGACCCGGGCCCGGGCCTGGATGAGTGACATCTCGTCGACCGCCGCGGCAATCTCAGCCACCAGTTCGACCACTCGGTCGGCGGTCTCACGCAGATTCTCCGCCGTGAGCTGCTCACCCAGTTCCCGGATCGTGGCCTCATTTTCGGCGATGCGATTCCGAACCCGATCAAGGTCGTCCGCCAGCAACCGCAGCTCACGATCGAAAGTCTCCCGTTCTGACGGCCGCATGCCGGCAATCCGCAAGGCTGCCGCCGCCTCAACGCGGCTGAGATCGGCGGCAACATCGGCAGCCTGAACCTCAACCCGCTCGCGGAGAGCATCGAGTTTTTCAAGTGCCTTGGCGATGAGGTTTTCAGCGGCGGCTTGTTCAAGGGCTTCAGCCGCAGCCGCAAGCGGCAGACCCTCTTCGGCTTCATCAGCCTTCGCCGGCTTCTCCTGCTGCTTGGCAACAGATGGGGCGGCAGCTCCTTCCCGACGCTCCGCTGGTGTCGGTGCTGGCAGCAGCAGGGGTTCGGTCTCCGGCTGCTCAACCGCTGGTGGTACCAGTTGTGCGGCAGCAGCATCCTCACCCGGGTCATCCTGACGCGGGTCCTCAATCTCTTTCAGCGGCTCCTCGGCACCAAACGAATAGACCCCAAGAAAGTCACCGATGTCGTTTTGCAATGACTGCATCTCCGGGCTGATGAACTGGAACCGCTTGATGAAGGTCTCATCGAGGGCCATGGCGGTGTCGGCGGGGATATTGAGGGTGTTGACCTTGAAGTTTTCGATCTGGTTGGCCAGCGTCGTCTTGGCCTGCATGAGGTTGGCCCGATTGGTCTCGACGCTCTGGCGAAGCTGGTCAACCTGGTCGATGCCGACGAGGCCCGCCTCGAGATTGGCATCAAGCAGGGCCAGGGCTCGAAGCTGGGCGGCGAGATTCTGCTCGGCATTGCGAATCTGCTGACGGGCCTGGAGCAGTCCGACAAATCCACCGAGTGATCCGGCACCACCACCGGCGAAGCCGGCACCACCCGTCCCGCCACCGCTTGTCTGCAGCCCGTTGCCCTGCCCACCAAAGAACACCCCGCCGATATTTCCGAAGCCACCAACCCCGGTGCCGGTGAAACCTTCAAACCCGGTGCCACCGAAGAACCCGCCCCGGCGCTGAAGCCCAGGGGGTGGGGCTGAACCGAAGATCACCTGAAGGTAGAAGCCCTGCCGAAAGAACTGCAGCCGCCGAAGGTTCGCCAGCAGCGCCCGCTCGACAATTGTGAGTGGCTCAAGCGCGATCGACCGACCTGAGTTCTGCAGCAGCGGCTGAAAGAAACTGAAATTGAGCAAGGAAAAATTGGTGTATTGATTCGGGCCGGCAAACTGCCAGACCACTGAATTGACCATTCCCACTGCCAGCTCACCAGCTGTGGCGAGCGCTCGCTGGGCCCGGAGATCGGTCTCGGTTCGCCACTGGGTCACCTGTCCGTTGGGGTTGAGTGGACCCCGATTGAGATACTCCGTGCCATTGCCACCGTAGAACTGCACGTCGAAGCGGAATCGCTCGGTACTGACGTCGAGCGCGGAAAGGTAGAGCGTCTGCAACTGATCCCACCAGGTAATCGAATTGAGGTAGGTCAGCTTCATGGCTGACTCAACGTTGAGTTCGACCGCACCCGACTCGGTCAGATTGACCACCTCGCAGAGGTTGTTTCGCCAGGTGGGATTGTCGAGAGTGGTCCGATCACCATTGATATGCCAGCGGTGAAATCCGTGCTTGCCATCGACGCAGTGCATGTAGCGATGGGCCGTAGGATCGTCGGGCGGCATCGGCGGGAAGAGCTCGTTGTAGACATCGTAAAACCGGCTGCGTTTGTCGGAGCGAACGTCGTAGTTGATGGGCAGTTCCCAGCGAGGATCGCAGCCCTTCTCCGCCAGCAGCACATTGACTTCGCGGTCGGCCTGAAGGTAATAGCGGCCGCGGGAACAGCCGGTGACGGCTGCCACAAGCAGCCCGATGACAAGCAGTCGCCGGGGAATCGGATGATCGGGGGGGGGTGTCATCAGCGGGCGTCCGCGAAGGGTCGGACTCGCTGGGGGAAACCGGAAACGGGATCACGGAGCATGAGCCTCAGCCGCCAGTCTTGAGGGAGAATCGGCGTTCCGGAGGTGAAACCTTGAGGGTCTTTGCCGGTCAGTGAAGATGGGCGGTTTGTGGGTTGGCGGTGATAAAAACGGCTCAAACCACCAGGCCGTTGCAACCGATACAACCTGGTGATCCCTCTCATCAGGCGCGTCGAGGCTGGTATGGACCACGGGTCCGGTTTGCGAACGATCTGCCAGCGGCTGGCCGCATGCGCCATAACTGTCGCCTGGGCAATCGGCCCAGCTCGGGCGGAAATCGGCCTCACCAGCCAGCCCGAACCGCTCGGCTATCCCTCGTCGGTCGGCGACGAGGCCGACGCTGCTGCCGCAGAGGCAGCAGGCAGTATCTGGGAACCCACGAAACGGGCCGACGAACCCCAGGTGCCGGCTGGCTTTGATCCGATTCGCAGCCCCGGCTACTCGGAGTTTCCCGGCGACCTGCTCTCCTGGTTTCGGGAACCGGCCCCGGCTTCCTGTTGTGATCGCCATGTTGTCGACCGGCGCTGGATGGGACCTGGCGAACTGGCCTATCACCAGTCACCAAACCACCGCCCCTGCACCCGGGACTACACCCGGGTGTTCAGAACCGAGTTTCCCGGCAGGCTCTGGTTCTCGGCCGAATATCTCGTCTGGGCGACGACCGGCCAGTCGGTGCCAGCGTTGGTCACCAGCAGCCCCTTGGGAACAGCCGGCGGTGATGTCGGGGTGATTGGGGCACCAGCAACAAGTCTGTTGTTCGGTGGCTCGGAATTCACCGGTCCAATGCGATCAGGCGCCAGGCTGACAGCCGGCTTCTGGTTCACACCGCAGCAGGAAACGGGCGTGGAAGTGAATTGGGCCGGATTGGCGATTGCCGAGGAAAGCCTGTCACTGACGTCCTCCGGCGGAAACCCCTGGCTGGCTCGCCCCTACGTCGATGCCGTGACCGGTCAGCCGGCTGCCGTGGTGATCCCGACGCTGACCACCCTTCCGACCGATCCGACACTGGTTGAGCAGTCGGTGGCGGCGAACCTGCAGACCCAGTTCGGCAGTGTCGACGTGCTCTACCGAAAAAACTTGCTCGCCGGTGAAGACTTCCACCGCCGCTACCTGGTCGGTGGATTCCGCTACCTCATGCTGGACGACCGACTGGCGGTCGACTCCACCGCCAGCATCGCCACCGGCGTCCCGGGCGGTTACCCAATCAGCGGCTACGCTGCCTCCGACTCCTTCCGCACGTTCTCGCAATTCTACGGTGGCGAGTTTGGGCTGATCGAAAAGTGGTGGCGGAACCGCTGGTCGCTGCAGGTGCTCGGGAAGGTCGGCCTGGGGGCCAGCACCATCGGCACCACCATCGCCGGCTCGACCACGACAACAGCAACGACCGACTCCGGCGGAACCCCGGTGACGACCGTGACCGGGTCGTACCCTGGCGGTGTCCTGTCCCAGACAACCAACCCGGGTGACCAACAATCTCTCTTCGCCGCCATGGGCGAATTTGGGATCACCGCCGACTACGCCGTCTGGTCACAATTCAGGCTGTCGGTGGGTTACTCGCTGATCTACTGGAGCACGGTGGGACGGGCTGCCGCCCAGATCGACCCCAGCGTCAACCCCACGCAGTTCGGAGGAGGCACACTCTCAGGCCCAATTGCACCAAGCTTTGATCTCTGGACCACCAGTTTCTGGGCTCAGGGGGTCAACGCGGGGCTGGAATACCAGTTCTGATCGCCCACCCACTGAGTTGCTTCAGCCGGCCGACTGGCCATGGGCCCGGAGCTTGGCCACGACGTCGCGGCCCAGAATGCCGCGGATCTTGTGGGCGAGGACAGGCTTTTTCTCAAGCAGCTCATTGAGGCTCTCCTGCGGCCAGGCCAGCAGCCGGCTCGGCTCGGTGGCGACGACATCGGCGGTCGCCTTGTCACCGCTGATAAAGCTCATCTCACCGACAAACTGCCCCGGCTGCAGCCGGGCAATCACACCACCGGCCGTTCGCACCTCAAGGCCACCCTGCCGCAATACCAGCATGTCGTGGACCACGGTGTCACGCTGGACGATCGTGCGACCCGGCTCGATCTCCCGCCACTCGCCCAGCTTGAGGAGCCGCCGGAACTCACCCGGCGCCAATTCCGAAAAGACCTGCTCGTAGAGCTCCTGCTCAGGGCCGGCCAGCCGCCGCGGCCGCCGCTCCCGCAGCAGGATGCCAATCTGTACCAGGTTCACCGTCATGAACAGCACATTCCAGGCGATCGGGGCCCAGAGGACGTGATCGCTGCACTGGCAGTAGAAGGGCACGAGTGACAGCCCCGCCAGAATCGTGAGCATCCGCAGCCAGAGGATGTCCCGCACCAGATACGAGCAGAGGTAGAGCCCGTTGGCAACATGCACCATGTCGCCAACACAGGGGCACCAGATCACCGAGCCCATCACTATCGCTGCTGTCATCATCACTCCATCTTCAGCTGCACCGCTTCTTGGTGATCAACGGCTTCTCGTCGGCCTCGGTGACCGCCTTTTCATCACCAGCCACCTCAAACCGCCAGCCCTCGATCACCGTCCCGGCCGTCTTCAGATGTGAAAGCAGGAAGAACAGCCGCCGCCGCGCATCCCCGTCCGGACCTTCAGGAATGTCCGTGAACCGATCCCGCAGGTAGTAGGGTGCCCAGGCCTGCGAGTAAAGCGTTGCCTTGAGCTTCAGCTGCTTGCAGTCAAAGCACTCCGGCAGCGTCACCCGGTAGCTGACAATGTCACTGCCCGAGCCGTCGGCATACTGCGGGTCATCACCCACGCCGTGCGGATGGGTCGCCTCGACAAAGGCAGCCGGCATCGCCGGATCAGGGCCGGCCGCCGACCAGCCCCGCGGCAGCAGCCGGTTGTCCTTCACATCCTGGGCCCGGTGCAGAAAGCTGGTGGTGAATCGACCCTGTGCATCCTGTGTCAGCTCTTCATAAACCTGCACCTGCTCCGGACGGTCGATCACCCGATGATGCGGCTGATGGACCTGCTGGGTTTGGCCGCCGGGCCGACCCTCCGCAAAAAACTCTGAAGACAGCACCCGGCCGTCCCCACCAACCAGCACACCGGCGGCATTGGTCTGGCCAGAGGCCCAGATGATCCGGTCGTGGCCATGGGTGCTGTCGATCAGCAGGAACTCAATCCAGAGCCGGCGGAAGCCGACCCCACTGGGCAGCCGATGGCCGGTGAGATTGGTCACCTTGACGTCGGCGGCAATGGTCTGGCCCGCCGTCTCGACGTTCAGGATCTCAAGCGTGGCGGTGTTCTTTCGCGCGTTCTGCACATAGTTGTCGATCGCGAAGTGAATCCCCTCGACACCGGTCTCATAGTCGGGCATCCGCACCCCGAGCACGTCGCCGAACTGCCGGAAGGCCTCCAGCAGAAAGACATTGAGCCCCTGAAAGGTATGCCGCCGGTAGCCCTGCTTGCGGAAGGCCACCCGGTGCTCGTCAGTCGGCAGCTTGTTCTCGACCTCGGGATATTCCTGATCCTGCAGCACCGCGATCTTGGTGGCGATCTGGTCGATGGCAAGCTCCCCGTCGGGGCTCTCATAGCCCGTGGGCATGTGACAGTCCTGGCAGCTGCGGGATTGCTCGGTGCGGCCGAACTCATCCTGAAAGCTGCTGTTGAGCCACTCCAGATAGGTCGCCTGTTCAATCCGGTGCATGAAGCCCTTGAAGTTTGGGTTCTTCTCCGAGGCCAGCAGCTGGGCAATCTGCTCGCGGGGGGGCGGTTTCGCACCGGCCGGAGGCTGGCCCAGCGGCCAGTCGACCACCGGCAGGTTGATCACATGGCAGGTGCCGCACATCCGCGACGACTGGATGAAGGGGTTGTGCTTCGGGACTGCGCCGAGGGTTGTCTGCATCGGCTTGGTCACGACATCCGTAAACGGGCCATAGATCTCACTCGCCGGGCCGACCTGGAACTGACCAGTGATCGAGTTGGCGAGAAAACCCGACAGATCAAGGCCGTCGTCGACCATGCCGTGGCAGACGGTGCAGCTGATGCCGTCTCGGGCAAGGCCACCGTATTTGTGATGGGGATCGCTGTGATCCTTCAACTGAAACCAGTCCCGCTGAAAATTTGCTCCGTCGCTCCAATAAGCCTCGCCGATGCCCCGGTCAAAGTCGTGCTGCCGCTTGCCCATCGCTCCATGGCAGCGGAGGCAGGTGTTGACCACCTGATCGGCGTAGACCCGGGCCTGATCGGCCGGCAGGTCCCGGGCGAGGCTCGCGATCTCACTTTCCAGCTGGGCATGGAAGACCGGGTCGCGGCCGGCCAG
>CBFIHA010000062.1:0-24096 GCA_965662195.1 uncultured Pirellulales bacterium | reverse complement strand
CTCCACCGGTCAGGAATGGGGACCGCTGGCTCTCGCGGTAGTTGACCCGGCCCAGCCGACTCATCCCATAGTCCATCACCATCGAGCGGGCGATTTCACTCGCCCGCTCGAGGTCGTTCTGGGCCCCGGTCGAGACATCGTCATAGACCATCTCTTCGGCGATCGTGCCGGCCAGCAGCACCTGGATGCGGCTTTCGAGTTCGCTCTGGGTCAGCAGATAGCGGTCGTCCTCCGGCCGCTGCATGGTGTAGCCGAGCGCCGCCAGCCCCCGCGGGATGATCGACACCTTGTGAATCGGGTCGGTGTTGGGCAGTGAGTAGGCCACCAGAGCGTGGGCCGCCTCGTGGTAGGCCACCCGCTTCTTCTCATCCTCGTGGATCACCCGCTTCTTCTTTTCCAGCCCCGCTGTCACCCGCTCGACGGCCTCGTTGAACTCATCCATGCCGACCGATGTCTTGTCGTTGCGGGCGGCCAGCAGGGCCGCTTCGTTGACCAGATTGGCCAGGTCGGCGCCGCAAAAGCCGGAGGTGATCCGGGCGATGTGCTCCAGGTTGACCCGCGGGTCAAGCTTTACATTGAGCACATGCACCCGCAGGATCGACTCGCGGCCACGGACATCGGGCCGATCGACCAGCACATGCCGGTCGAACCGGCCGGGCCGCAGCAGGGCGGGGTCGAGGGTCTCGGGTCGGTTGGTGGCGGCCATCACGATCACGCCTGAGTTACTCCCAAACCCGTCCATCTCGACGAGCAGGGCGTTGAGCGTCTGCTCGCGTTCATCGTGGCCGCCGACCACGCTCGAGCCACGGGTCTTGCCGAGGGCATCGAGTTCGTCGATGAAGATGATGCAGGGGCTCTTCTGGGTTGCCTGCTGGAACATGTCCCGCACCCGGGCGGCGCCAACACCGACGAACATCTCGACGAAGTCACTGCCGGAGAGCCCAAAGAATGGCACCCCCGCCTCGCCGGCGATCGCCTTGGCCAGCAGGGTCTTGCCGGTCCCGGGGGGGCCGACCAGAAGCACTCCCTTGGGAATGTGACCACCGAGCACCTGGTATTTCTCAGGACTGCGGAGGAACTCGACCACCTCGCGGAGTTCATCGACCGCCTCGTCGATCCCGGCCACGTCATCGAAGGTGATGCCCAGGTCCTCCTGGGCATACATCTTGCCCCGGCTGCGGCCAAAGGCCATCGGACTCCCGGCCCCGCCGACCCGGCGGATCATCAGGAAGAAGGCCAGAGCGAACAGGCCGGTCAGCACCAGCATCGGCATCCAGTTCCGCCAGGGGCTGGGTGGATCTTCGTAGCGATAGTCGACCTTGTTGGCATCGAGCAGTTTGGAAAGGTGCCCCTCCGAATTCTCACTCGGCAACTTGGCCGTGCGGAACCGGATCTTTTCGCCCGGGCCGGTCCCGTCGGCTGTCAGCCGGCCATCGTCGATCGGCCGCAGGGCTCCGCGGCCCTCACCGACTCGCGGCGGCACCTTCCGCACCGTGCCGGTCACTTCAAAGGCCCCGATGACGACCGCGTCGATCGAGCTGAACCGCGAGACGACCGACGAGCCGTCGGCCGCCTTGCCGGTGACGACCTCAACGAATCGGGGGGGGTCGGCTGGATCCTGCCGTTCGCCCGCCGCCCGGATCAGCCTTTCGAGATCGCTGTAGGACAGCTGCACCTCCTGGCTGCCACCGAACAGACTGGCAGCAAACAGACCCGCCACTGCCACAGCGATCAACGTCCAGATCAGGTTCGATCCGCCGAAGGACCCTTTGCGATCCCCGCTCCGCTTCCCTAAATCCCGGTCTCGGTTTTTCTGCGTCATAGGTTCCCGTCGTCACCCTCCGGATTGTGCAGCCACCACAGCCTTCCATCGTAGGCAGCGGACGGTCCGCCGACAAACGGCTTCGATGGCATCGGCCGGGGCTGGGGCATACACTGAGACGATCCTCAGCGGCCGTTTTCCAGCCGCATAACAGCCTCCTCGATCGATCTGTCCATGATGCCACCTGACCGCACTGCGGCACCGGCCGACCGGCCCCGGCGGGTGGCGATTCTCGGTTCCACCGGTAGTATCGGCCGCAGTACCCTCGAGGTGATTGCGGCCTCGGCCGGCCGGTTTGCCGCCACCCTCCTCTGCGGCCACCGCAGTGTCGGGCCGTTGCTCGAGCAGGCCGAAGCCTGCCGTCCCCGCTGGCTGGTCGTGACCGACCCGGCCGCGGCCGGATCGATCGGCCCAGCCGCCCTGCCGGCCGGGACCGAACTGGTCGTCGGCTCGGAGCGACTGGCCGAGCTGGTAGCGTCATCGGAGATCGACCAAGTGGTGTCGGCGATCGTCGGTGCCGCCGGCCTGGCGAGTACCTGGGCGGCGGTGGCTGCCGGCAAGCCGGTGGCGCTAGCCAACAAAGAGACCCTGGTGATGGCCGGCCCTCTGGTGATGCGGCTGGCAGCCCAGACCGGCGGGGTGGTCCTGCCGGTCGACAGTGAGCACTCGGCGATTCATCAGGCCCTCCGGAGTGGCCGCCGTAGCGAGGTCCGGCGGGTGGTGCTGACCGCCAGTGGCGGACCCTTTCGTACCCACAGCCACGAAAGCCTGGCGGAGGTCACGCCGGCTGAGGCGCTCAACCACCCGACCTGGTCGATGGGGCCGAAAATCACGATCGACTCGGCGACGATGATGAACAAGGCGCTGGAGCTGATCGAAGCCCGCTGGCTGTTCGACCTGCCGGCGGAACAGCTCGGGGTGGTGGTGCATCCGCAATCGATTGTCCACTCACTGGTCGAGTATGTCGACGGCTCGGTGATTGCGCAGCTCGGGCCGCCGGACATGAAGCTCCCGATTCAGTACGCGCTGGCCTATCCTGAACGGTATGCCGGTCCAGCCCGCCGATTCGATTTCACCGCTTCGCAGCAACTCAGCTTTGAGCCACCCGACCTGAATCGGTTCCCGGCGGTCCGGCTCGGTCACGAGGCGGCTGCCCGTGGCGGAACGGCCGGCGCGGTCCTCAATGCAGCCAATGAGGAGGCGGTGCAGGCCTTCCTCGACGGGGCGGTGCGGTTTCCGCAGATCACCGAACTCTGTGAGCGGGCGGTGGCGGAACATCCGTTCCAGGCCGACCCGTCACTCGACGACATCCTCGGGCTTGATGCCTGGGCCAGAAAGGAAGTGCGAACGTGGATGGAACGCTGACGGCCATGCTGCCGGCATGTGTGACGCTGGGGCTGTGGATTCTCGAGCCGGCCAACTGGCTGGTGATCCTGCAGGTTGCCCTCGGCCTCGGCTTCGTGATCTTCGTTCACGAGCTTGGGCATTTCCTGGTGGCCAAGGCCTGTGGCGTGAAGTGCGAAAAGTTCTATATCGGCTTCGATGTCGGCGGCGCCAAATTACTGAGCTTTCAGTGGGGCGAGACGGAATATGGCATCGGTGCCCTACCGCTGGGCGGCTATGTGAAGATGCTCGGGCAGGATGACAACCCGGCCGCGGCCGCCCGCGAGGCCCAGCGGGCCAAGGCGCTGATCGAGTCGGGTGACCTGCCGGCCGAACCGACCTCCGACCCGCACCCAGCCTGGGATCCGCGGAGTTATCCGGCCCAGAGCGTGCCGGAGCGGATGGCGATCATCTCGGCCGGTGTGATCATGAATGTGATCTTTGCCGTGCTGCTGGCGGCCTGGGCCTTTGGGCTGGGGGTTGAGGAACTCACCTGCAAGGTCTCAAGCGTCCGGCCGGGCGGGGCAGCCTGGCGGGCCGGCCTGCGGACCGGGGATGAGATCATCGCCATCGGTGGGAAGGCCGACCCGGTCTTCACCGATCTGCAGAAGGGCGTGACCCTCGGCGATCCGGAACAGGGTGTCGACTTCACCGTCTTCCGGCCGGCCGATGGCAGCGAACGAACGCTGACACTCTATCCCGACACCGACCTCGGGATTCCCACCGTCGGCGTGACCAGCCCTTTTTCCACCACACTGCCGGATGACCTCGAGCCGGGCCTGCCAGGAGCTGCTGCCCAGGCGACCCCGGCCTTCCAGCCGGGGGACACGATCAGCGCCGTTGACGGTGAGCCCGTTGCGACCTACGCCGACCTGATCGAAGCACTCGCTGTTCAGACCGAAGAAGTGGTGACGCTGTCGGTGCAACGCGGGGTAGACGGCCAAGCGGTTGCCGTCGAACTCCCTCCGCAGCCCCGGCGGGAGATCGGCCTGTTGATGGCGGCCGGACCGGTTGCCAGTGTGCAGGCCGACTCACCGGCAGCCAGGGCCGGCATTCGACCGGGCGATCGGCTGGTTTCCCTCAATGGAGCTCCGGTCGGCGATCCGCTCACCCTCGATGCCCGGCTCCGGGAGCGGGCCGGCAGTCCGGTAGAACTCGGCCTGATCCGGGCTGACGCCGGGCGGGACGAGGCGGGCGCCGCCGCCATCGAAACGATTGAACTGACGCCCCGCCCGGTCACCTGGATTGAGGAGTCGCGGTGGCCTCGGAGCCCGGTGGCCCTCTCGAGTCTCGGGATCGCCTTCACGGTTGAGTCACGGGTGCTGGCGGTGACTGCCGACTCACCGGCGTCCCGGGCCGGCATCGGGCCGGGTGAAACGGTGACCCGGGCCCGCTTTTTAAAGGCGGGCGAGGAGGTGGGGACGACTGATCAGGGGGTTGAGCTTTCACCCGAGTCACCCAGTTGGCCCTTCGTGATGGCGATGCTGCAGCAGTCGCCGGCCGACACCCGGTTGAGCCTGACGGTGGCCGGCGCCGACGGGCTGGCACGCGATGTCGAACTGATACCGGCAGCCAGTGATACCGCCTTCGTGGTCGATCGTGGTCTCGTCTTCAAACCGGTCTACCGGCTGGTCCAGGCCGATTCGGTCGGGGCGGCACTATCCAAGGGGCTGTCCAAGACCGGCGAGGATCTTTCGGTCGTCTACCGGTTTCTCCAGAAGGTCACCAGCAACCAGATCAGCCCGCGGCTGCTCGGTGGGCCGATCGAGATTGCCAAGCAGGCCGGCAAGTCAGCCCAGGAAGGTCTCGGCCGGCTGCTGCTGTTTCTGACGATGCTCAGCGCCAACCTGGCAGTGATCAACTTTCTGCCGATCCCGGTGCTCGACGGCGGGCACATGGTGTTTCTGCTCTACGAGCTCGTGCGGGGCAAGCCGCCAAGTGAAAAGGTGGTCGAGGGACTTTCCTACCTGGGCCTGCTGCTCCTGCTGTCCCTGATGCTATTCGTGTTTGGCCTCGATCTAGGGCTGATTCCCCGCCGGTAACCTTCATCGACGCCGAGGCATCCCCGAACGGGGTGGCAGGTCTATGCTTCCGACGGAAGATTCCAGAGGAGGTTTTCATGCCGGCTGCCACGCTCGATGCCCGAACAATGGATCTGTTCCGCGGCATTCGCACTGTTGTCTTTGATGTGGTGGGGACCCTGATTGAGCCGGCGCCAAGCGTCGCCCGTGCCTATCAAAACGCCGGCCGGCGGCAGGGTGTGGAGCTGTCCGAGCCGGAAATCGCCCGGCGGTTCTCCCGGGCGTGGGCCCGTCAGGAGGCTGCCGATGCCGCCGCCAATCCTGCCTTTGCGACCAGTCGGCAGCGGGAGCACGACCGTTGGCGGCTGATTGTTGAGGAGGTTTTCGAACAGACTCCGGCGGCGGCGGCGATCTTCGCCGATCTCTGGGAACACTTTGGCCGGCCCGAATCATGGCAGCCGGTGCCGGCGGGCTGCCGGCTGCTCGAAGCCGCCCGCGAGACGGGGCTGGAAGTGGCCGTAGCCAGCAATTTTGATGAGCGGCTCAAACCACTGGCCCGGCTGGTCGAGCCGCTGGTCAACATCGAGCAGGTCTTCGCCTCTTCCGAACTTGGCTGGCGGAAGCCGGCGCCGGAGTTCTTTCAGGCGGTCGAGGCACGGCTCAACCGCCGGCCGGGTGACCTGCTGCTCATCGGCGACGACCCCCGGCTCGACCTGACTGCCGCCCGTGCCGCCGGCTGGCGGGCGGTGGGCGTCGGCTGAGGGGCTGACTGTCAGTGGAAAAAGCCACTCGTGGCAATGGACCACGAACCCGAGCCCCGAAAAAGCCAGGGTTTTTCAGCGTTCATTCCCGCCGCCTCCAGCGGCGGATGACTTCAAGCCCAGCTGCGAAATGCCCCGGTGGTTACCTCCGCTCTTCACCGGTGTCGAGGACGGCCATGAAGGCCTTCTGGGGAATGTCGACCGAGCCGATGCTCTTCATCCGCTTCTTTCCCTCCTTCTGCTTGGCCCAGAGCTTCTTCTTGCGGGAGATGTCGCCGCCATAGCACTTGGCGGTGACGTTCTTGCGGAGGGCCGAGATGGTCTCGCGGGCGATGATCTTGGTGCCAATGGCGGCTTGCAGGGCCACCTCGAACATGTGGCGGTCGATCTCACCCCGCAGCTTCTTGACGATTGCCCGGCCCCGGCGGTCGGCATCGCGACGGTCGCAGATGATTGACAGGGCATCGACTTTCTTCCCACCGACCAGGATGTCGAGCCGCGCCAGGTCGGCTGGAAAGTAGCCCCGCAGTTCATAGTCGAGGGTCCCATAGCCCCGGGTCACGCTCTTGAGCTTGTCGTGCAGATCATAGATCACCTCGGCCAGCGGCAGGTCAAAGCTGAGCATCGCCCGCGTCGGTGAGAGGTATTCGGTCTTCAAAAAGACCCCGCGGCGGTCGCTGCAAAGCTGCATCACCGGGCCGATGAACTCCGCCGGCACCAGGAAGTTGCAGCGGACGATCGGCTGGCGAAACTCCTCGATCTGACCGGTGTCGGGCACGTCCTGTGGATTGGTGATCTCGATCGTCTCGCCATCCTTCAACAGCAGCTGATAGGTGACGTTGGGGGCGGTCTGGACCAGGTCGAGGTCGGCCTCCTGCTCGAGCCGCTGCTGGATGATCTCCATGTGCAACAGCCCGAGAAAGCCGCAGCGAAAGCCGAAGCCGAGGGCTTCGCTGCTCTCCGGCTGGAACTCGAACGACGGGTCGTTGATTGCCAGCCGCTCAAGCGACTCCCGCAGCTCCTCGAAGTTCTCCCCCTCCGACGGATAGAGGCCGCAGTAGACCATCCGCTGGGGTGACTTGTAGCCCGGCAATGGGTCCGCAGCATCGGCCCCCGGCACCGAGATTGTGTCGCCGATGTGAACCTTGTCGACATCCTTGATGTTGCAGACCAGGTAGCCCACCTGCCCGGCGGCCAGGCTCGCGCAGGGCCGCCGCTGGGGTACGAACTGGCCCAGCTCCAAAACGTCGTGGCTGGCGCCGGTCTTGAGGAAGCGAATTTTTTGGCCCTTGGTGACGGTGCCGTTGATGATCCGCACGTAGGTGATCACACCGCGGTAGCTGTCGTAATGGCTGTCAAAAATCATCGCCTGGAGTGGCTTGTTGGGGTCGCCCTGCGGCGGCGGGATCCGCTCGACGATGGCGGCGAGCAGTTCATCGATGCCGATGCCGGTTTTGGCGCTGGCCCGGATCACCTCGTCGGGGTCGATTGCCAGGCTCTGCTCCATCTCCTGCAGCACCTCATCGACCCGGGCATGGACCAGGTCGACCTTGTTGATCACCGGCACGATCTCGAGGTCTTCGTTGATGGCGGCATAGGCGTTGGCCACGGTCTGGGCCTCGACCCCCTGGAAGGCATCGACCAGCAGCACTGCCCCCTCGCAGCAGGCCAGGCTGCGGGAAACCTCGTAATGGAAGTCGACATGGCCCGGCGTATCGATCAGGTTCAGCTCGTACCACTCGCCCTTGTACTCGTACTCCATCCGTACGGCCCGGGCCTTGATGGTGATGCCCCGCTGCCGTTCCAGCTCCATGTCATCGAGCATCTGGGTCTTGAGCTGTCGCTTGTCGACCGTATTGGTGCTCTCCAGCAGTCGGTCGGCCAAGGTGCTTTTGCCATGGTCGATATGGGCGATGATTGAAAAGTTTCGGATGTGTTGACAGTCGAAGGGCATGAAACACTTTCAGGGAAGAATGGAGGGCCGGCTCAGCCGTCGGTGGCGGGGCCGCCGGTCCGCCGCCGCCAGGCCAGCCGGCCGATGCCGGCGGCACCGATCGAGCCGGCGTCACCGCCGAGCGTGGCGAACCGGACGGCAGTTTTTTCGGCCAGGGTCGGGAAGGTCCGTTGTCGGACACCGGCTGTGATTCGTTCCAGAAAGGCCCGGCCGATCGGGTTCCCCTCGCGGCCGAAGGTCATCGCTCCGCCCAGGATCACCGCCGCCGGGTCGATCGTGTGCATCAGGCTGACGATGCCGACCACCAGCCAGTCGGCCGTTTCCATGATCAGCTCCACCGCCAGGCCATCTCCCGCCTCGGCCTCGCGGCCGATCAGGATGGGTGTGAGTCGTTCACCTGCGGCCACCGCCGCGGCCAGGCTGCCCGTGCCGCCGGCAGCAAGTCGCTCGGTCGCCCGGGCCTTTAGCGCTGTGGCACTGGCGTAGGCCTCGAGGTGGCCGAGCTGTCCGCAGGGGCAGGGCCGGGCGGCTGCTGCGGAATCGACGATGATGTGGCCGCATTCCGAGCCGTGGCTGTGGGCCCCCTCGAGCACCATGTCGTCGATGATGATGCCGCCACCGACCCCGGTACCGAGGGTCAGCAGCAGGAGGCTGGCGTCATCCCGGCCCGAACCAACCCAGAACTCACCGTAGGCAGCGGCCGTGGCGTCGTTGGCATAGGCAACCTCGTGGCCGCAGTGGGCCGCCACCCGGTCGCGGACCGGAAAATTCTCCCAGCCGGGGAAGTTGCCCGGCTTGAGCATCACGCCAGTGGGCAGATCCTGCGGGCCGGGGGTGCCCAGCCCGACGGCGGCAACGTCGGCTGCGGTCAGCCCGACTGCCTCGGCCAGCAGTCCAACCGCCTGACCCATCCGGGCAGCAGCGTTCTCTGGCCCATCGGCTACCCGGGTCTTTTCGGTGTGGAAGGCGACCATCCGCCCGGCATCATCGACCAGGGCAGCCTTGATGTTGGTGCCCCCCAGGTCGATGCCGACAAACAGTGGGCCGGAAATGCCAGCGGCGGGTACGAGCAGGCGGGTGGACTCAGTTGCTGGCATCGGCGGGCGGTTCTTGCGGTGGGGGCGACTGGTCGGTGGGCTGCTGCCCGGCTGGCTCATCAGGCTCGATGATCTCGATCGTCTCGATCTCGATCACCTCACCGGGCGGCTGCCCGTCACCCGAGCAGCCGACCAGCGGCAGCAGGCCAGTCATGATGAGCAGGGCGGCGAATAGCGAACGAATTGAAACAGGAGAACATGGCATGCTGTGAACCTCGAGAGGGCGGAGAGAACGTCGACCGGCTCGACAGTTACAAACCTGCCTCGATCAGCTGGGCGGTGGCCAGCCACTGCAGTTCGCCCGGCTGGCCGAGGCCGTCGTCGAGGCAGATCGAGGCGATGGCCCCCTTCTGCATCCGGATGGCAGCCGTGCCGTCGCCAATGGACAGGGCGACCAGCCGGCCGACGCAGGGGGCATGGCCCACCCAGGCCACCCGGGCGGCGTCCTCTTCGACGGTCCATTCGACAATGCCCTGCCAGTCGGAGGCGGGGGCGAGGGCATCGTGAATCTCCAGCCGGGGTGTGCCGAGTACCTCGGCCATGATCTCGGCGGTCTCGCGGGTGCGAACCAGCGGGCTGGTGACGATCAGATCGAGCTCAAGCCCAAAGGACTGCAGCTGACGGATGAACCGCTCAAACCGCTTGCGGCCCTTCTTGGTCAGAGGCCGGGCGTGGTCATCCAGGTCGGGCCCCGGATCTTCGGCCCAGGCGTGGCGGACGATGTAAAGCTGGGTTGTCAGGGTTGGCATGCCGTAAATTGTGGGTGCAGCAAGGGTCTGGGGCAAGGTCAGGCCCTTCTCCAAAGGGCATGATCGGGAATCGCCAGCCGCTGCCGCGGCCCTGCCGTCTCCCGCCACCAGCGGCGGGCGTCAAGTGGATAGCCGGCAGTCGACCGCGCCGTAGCAGCATGTTCGGCCCAGAACTGGTTGAAGGCTGTCATGGCCAGTTCCCGGACATACTTGGCAGTCATGCTTGCCACCGCCACCGGCAGCTGTGATTCACCACCGACTGAAAAGCTGATGGTGGTGGCCGGGCCGTCGGTGTGAATCAGGTATCGCGAACAGCTGGGCGACTCGGCAACCGGCTCGACCCGAGCGGCAGCAAAGCAGTGGGAGACCACACCGGCGTACCGCTTGCGGCCACCGTGCCGGTCGCAGCAGATGGTGGCCGCAGCGGTGGGGTCGTGCTGCCGCAGATCAGCGGCGAGGCCGAGCGACACCTGGGAGAGGATGTCGGATTTGTTCTGGCCCGCATCGAGGGCGGTGTTGAAGGCGGCGGGAAAGACCCAGCGGCAGGCGACTGCCAGTAGTTCGAGTCGGTGGTTGGCCAGGCTGTCGCTGGCCACGGCTGCTGCCTGCTGGCAGTCGGCGGCGGTGGCGGCGTGAGGAAGGTGTTGATCAGCAAGCGACCGCCAGCAGCCAGCGGCTGCATCAGTGGCAAGCGGCAGACCCAGTGTGTCCAGCAGATTGCCACCGGCCACGGGCAGGCTGCCAGTCACCGCCACGGCTGCCAGCACACCCCGCTCGAGCGCGGCCAACGCGGCCCGCTCGCCCCGCTGGCGGTTGTAGATTTTTTTGGAGTCACCCCAGAGCGGGCCCCCACCGCGGTGCGACCCGTTAAGAGTGGCGGCAAACTTGGCAAACCGGTCTGTGCTCACGGCAGCGGCCGCCTGGTCAGTGGCATTGTTGACCCGCCAGAGCGAGCCGCCGATCACCAGCGGGCCCAGGTTGGGGCCATAGCCAGCCTCATCGATGCCGATCACAAGTGTCATGGTGCGGTGACTCCTTGAGCGGCGTCACCACCGTTGGGAAATTGCCGGCAATATTCATAGATGGCAAGCGCCGTTGAGGTGGCGGCGTTGAGGCTGTGGGGCAGCCCCGCCAGCGGAATCTCGGCCACCCTGTCAAGCCGGGCGAGCACCTCCGGCTCGATCCCGAGCCGTTCGCTGCCGATGACGAGCACCGTCCGGCTGACAAACTGGAATGAGCAGAGATTTTCTGAGTGGGTTGCCTGCTCAAGGCCGACCAGTTGCCAGCCCTCCTGCTTCAGCCGGCCGAGCACCGGGGGCAGGCTGCGGTGGACCTCGATCTGCACCGCCTCGGCCCCGTCCCGGGCGATTCGTTCATCCAGCCTGCCTGAGCCGCAGGCAATCACCCGGCGGATGCCAAAACAGCCGCAGGTCCGTACGATGTTGGAGAGATTGACCCGGCTGCGAAACTCCGGGCAGGCCAGAATGAGTTCCCGCGGGGCGGCCAGCCGGGCTGGCGGCTTGTGGCGGATGTGCTCGAACGATGACCCGGTGGAGGATGGCATGAGTGAAAGCATGATAGCGGCCACGGGGCGGCTGCCGTGGCTGATCTGCCTGTTCGGGCTGGGACTGGCAGGTGGCTGCGGCGGCGGCGAGCCCCCTTCGCGGGCCGCCGCCTTCAATCCTGACAGACCGGTTGCGGCCGCCACGCTGGCTGCCAGCGGTGTGACGGTCGATCTGGTCAACCATGCCGAACTGCTTGAGCGGATCGCCGCTCATCGGGGCAGGGTGGTCGTGCTCGACTGCTGGAGCACCTCCTGCCCGCCCTGCGTGCAGGAGTTTCCCGGTCTGGTCAGCCTGGCCCGGGATTATGGCGCGCAGGTCACCTGCCTGTCGCTATCGTTTGACTACGAGGGGTTCGGCACGCCCGAGGAGGTGCTGCCGCCGGTGCAGGAGTTTCTCAGTCAGGTCGGTGCGGGAGCTGTCGAAAACCTGCTGGGCCGCGAGGACTCCGATACCCTCTACCAACAGCTTGAGCTGACCAGCGTACCGGCGGTCTATGTCTATGGCCGTGACGGTCGGCTGCTCCGCCGCTTTGACGACGACTATGCGGCCAACAAACTCGGCCGGCCGTTCAGCTATGCCGATGTGCGGAAGCTGGTGGATCAGGCACTGGCCGGAGAGGCAACTGCGGCAGGCAAGGAGGCTTCATGACCACGTCGACTGACCAGCCCGAGGCTGAGCAGGCCCCGGCCGAACAGCCGCCGCACCCCGACGCGCCCCGCGCCAGCGATACTGTTCGCGGTCCGCTGGTTCCCGGCCGCGAGACCGTGGAGTCGATTGTGGTGGCCCTGTTTCTGGCTCTCTTGCTGCGGGCCTTCGAGGCCGAGGCCTTTGTGATACCCACTGGGTCGATGGCCCCCACGCTGATGGGCCGGCACAAGGACCTCGACTGCAGCGAATGTGGCTTTAACTTCCAGGCGGGTGCCAGCCGTGAGGAGGACGACCAGTCGCACACCCTGCGGACGGAGCTAGCCCGGCTTGACCGCGAGGTCGAACGGCTGCAACGGCTGGCCGATGATTCCTCCGCTGGGCCCCAGCAGCGGGAGGTGGCGCGGCAGCAGCTCGCTGCGATCGAGGCTGAAGACGGCAAGCTGAGACTGCTGCGGCTGCGGCTGGCCGGCAAGATGATTGCCGCAGCCACTTGTCCCAACTGCGGCAACACCATGCAGCTGACTGAGGGGAAGGGGACCGACATTCGCTACGACGCCCGCTATCCGTCGTTTGATGGCGACCGGATTCTGGTCGACAAGTTCGCCTATGACTTTGCCGATCCGCAGCGGTGGGACGTGGTGGTCTTCAAGTATCCGGAAGACTCCGACACCAATTACATCAAGCGGCTGGTTGGGCTACCGGGTGAAACAGTGCAGATTGTTGGCGGTGACATCTGGACTAGCCGGAACGGTGGCAGCTCCCAGATTGCCCGGAAGCCACCCCGGGTGATGCGGGCCATGCTCCAGACGGTGCATGACAGCGACCATCCAGCGGCGGTGCTGCAGGACGAGGGCTGGCCGCCGGTCTGGACTGACTGGGCGGCGCCCGGCGGTCGGGCTGGCCGTTGGCAGGCCGAGGATCGGCGGCGTCGGTTCACCGCCAGTTGTGCCGCCGGGGAATCGGCCATGCTTCGGTTTCGCCACTTTCCTCCGCAGCCAGAGGACTGGAAGCAGGCCCGGCTGGGCCAGGCTCTCGACCTGCCGGCCCGTCCGGATCCGATCGATGACTTTCAGGCCTACAACGCAATCCACCCTCAGGGGCACTGGGTTGGTGACCTGGCCGTCGCCTGCCGGCTGGAGAGCCGTTCGGCCACCGGCGTGGTGGAACTCGATCTGGTCGACGGTGGCCAGCGGCATCGCTGCAGTATCGATCTGGCCAGTGGCATCGCGGTGTTGACGGCAGCCGGCGGGGCGACTGGCCGGACCCAAACCGGGGTTCACGGGCCGGGTTCATGGCAGTTGCTGTTTGCCAATGTGGATGATCAGCTGCGGCTGTTCGTAAACGGCAAGCCGGTGGTGTTTGATCAGCCGATCGTCTGGGAGACACCACTGGCTGAGGCGGCCGTCCGGCAGCCGCTACTCGCGGCGGTGGTGCCGGGCGATGATCACCCCTCTGATCTGGCGCCGGCCGGCATCACGGTGACTGCCTCACAGCAGCCCGCTGCCGTGAGCGTCTCGGCGCTCCGGGTGCTGCGTGACGGATATTACATCGGGGCCGTCGGGGTTGGCCGCCGTGGTGAAATTCGGGAAAAGTCGGTGCTGGAATTTCCGCTGGAGGCCGACCAGTTCTTTGTGCTGGGCGACAACTCAGCTGCCAGCAAGGACGGCCGGCTCTGGAGTGATGTCTATCACGTCGACCGCCGGCTGCTGATCGGCCGGGCGGTGGCGATTTTCTGGCCGCACATGGTGCCGGCGGCCTGGCATGTGACGGTTCAGCTGCCGGTGCTGGGCGAAGTGCGATTGCCCTCGTGGCCGAACTTCGCGAGGATGCGGCCGATTCGCTGACGGTTGCTCGTGTGCCGGTCGGCTGTAGGTCTGCTGGCACGGGCAGATCGGCACGTCCAGGGAAGGAAACATGTCGCTGCTGAAAGCCGAAGGACTGGTGAAGATCTACGGCCGCCGCCGGGTGGTCGATGGGGTCGCGTTCGAGGTGCAGCAGGGGGAGATTGTCGGTCTGCTCGGGCCCAACGGTGCCGGCAAGACGACCAGCTTCCGGATGACCTGTGGGCTGGTGATTCCCGACGGTGGCCAGGTGTTGCTGGACGATCAGGAGATCACCAAGTGGCCGATGTTCAAGCGATCCCGGGACGGCGGCATGGGCTACCTGGCTCAGGAGCAGAGCGTCTTCCGCAAGCTGACCGTCGAGCAGAATCTGCTGGCGATCATGGAGCTGATCGGCATGAGCCCGAAGGAGCGGAAGCGGCGTTGCGAGGAACTGATGGAGCAGTTCGACATCACCCGCATCCGGAAGTCGAAGGCCCACTACATTTCGGGTGGTGAGAAGCGGCGATTGGAAATTGCCCGCTGTCTGGTGACTGAGCCGCGGATCATCCTGTTGGATGAACCGTTCACCGGCATCGACCCGGTGACGATCCATTCGATCCAGAAGATCATCACCGGCCTGCGGGACGACGGCATCTCGATTCTGATCACCGATCACCGCGAGCGTGAGACGCTGGCGATCACCGACCGCAGCTACGTGGTGCGGGCCGGCAAGATCCTCTGCCACGGCACCGCCGAAGAAGTCCTCAACAACCCCGACGCCAAGAAGTATTACTTCGGAGAGACGCCGCCGGGGAATCCGGTAGATGGTGTGGAAGCGGCGTGAGCGGTCGCCTGGAGGGCGCCCGCCGCGAGCGTGACGAACCTTGGCTTCGTCAGGAGAGCCCCGCGGGCCGGGGCCATGGATGGCCCGCCCCGCGTGAAGCTAGCTTCGGAGAGACGCCGCCGGGGAATCCGTTAGATGGTGTGGAAGCGGCGTGAGCGGTCGCCTGGAGGGCGCAGAACTTATTTTGTTCAGCAGCCGCTCGGGGGCACCCCTCTCCACTCGCCGGACGCTCACCTCGGCCATCCTTGACAATGGTGTTCGGCGCACAAGTTGCGGAGCAATCAAATGAGCCCCAGACGACTCTCCGTCTTGCCGCAAGTTTTGATGGCGAGGCTGCACCAGTACCAGTGAGAAAAACCCCTGCTTTGAAGCCCGAAGCGCAAGCTGAGGGAAACCGCGTTTTTTGAACCCAGACACGCCGTCCCTCGGCTTGCACCTCGGGCCTCCCGGAGTTCCGTTCCGCTCAGCGCCTGATCAAAAGCCGCAAGCCGGAACCCACGCAACGCTATCCTGCAGCTGGCGATCGAGGTTTCACGGTTCTTCAGTGCCTCAAACGACACGGCTTCTGTGCCGAACAAGATTGCCATCCTCGGCCTCGGTTCACTGCACGTCCGCCGCATTTCGCCCTCCAGGCTGCGCTTGCTTCCGTAGCCCGCTCGTGGAGAGCGGCACCCCCTCGCTGGTCGACGCTCTTCAGCTGAGGAAGCCGGGAGCGGGAGCGACCGGACAAACCGCAGGTTTACCGGAGCTCTTCCAGGCCAGCGGCTGTGCACCACAACTATACTATTTGTGGAGATTTCGTTTCCTGGAGACGGCACACATGAAAGCTGACTTTACTGCAATCGTTGAGCCGGCACCGGAAGGCGGCTATTGGGCGGTCTGCCCGGAGGTGCCTGGTGCGAATGGGCAGGGAGAAACAGTCGAGGAGGCTATCGACAGCTTGGGGCAGGCGATTTCGCTCCTCTTTGAAGATCGCCGGGCCGATGTGCTTCGGGGCCTCCCGAAAGATGCCATTCAAGCGACTGTATCGGTTTCATGAAGCGTCATGAACTCGAAAAACGCCTGAGGCAAGTCGGCTGCTATTTGAAGCGGTAAGGCGGTTCCCATTCTCTGTGGATCAATCCGCAAACTGGAGTGGTCGAAGCAGTGCCACGGCATGGTGAAATCAAGGAGCTACTGGCACGCAAAATCCTGAAACGACTCTCCGCCGACTGAGAGCATGCGGCAGGAGGCTCGCGCCGTTCCAGATGCTATGAACAGGGCGACGTGCCCTCATGATTCAAGCGGCATCCTCGTCATCAGCCAGGGCCGTGATCGCGACGGTGGCCTGCACCCTCGTGCCGTGGGTGGGCTGACTGTCGATTGTCAGGCTGCCGCCGAGGCTGGTCAGCCGTTCCCGCATGCCCTGGATCCCGAAGTGGCCCTGGCTGGGGCCGGCGGCAGTGGTCGGGTTGAAGCCATGGCCGTCGTCTTGCACCACGACGTCGATCTGTTGCGGGATGCTGGTGAAGGTCACGTCGACCGCGACCGTTTTCGACTGCCCATGGTGCAGGGCGTTGCGGATGGCCTCTTGGGCAACCAGCAGCAGGTTGCCGGCAATGAAGTCGGGAGGATCAAAGGGCGTCCCGTTGACGCTCAGCCGCAGGTCGGCTTCTTGACCGGTGGCCAGCTGCTCGACGATCGTGTCGACTGATTCGGCAAAGCTGCGGCCGGCCTGGGGCATGGTCCGCAGGGCCCAGACCGAACTGCGGAGTTCACCGGCAGCATGCCGCAGCATCCGGCGGGCAACATCGAGATGTGCAGATGTGTCGGCCAGATCATCACGGGCCACCGCCCGCCGGCAGGTGTCGAGCTGAAAGCCAGCGCCACCAAGCGTCTGCAGCAGGGTGTCGTGCAGGTTCACTGCCAGCCGATTGCGTTCCCGCAGGGATGCCTGGAACTCAATTTCGGCGTCGTGGCGGCGGCGGACTTCACCGGCCACCCGGGCCGCCTGCACCGCCACCTGGCGGCGGAGGGCGGCAACCCAGCCAACTGCCGCCACCAGCACCATGGCCAGGCTGCTGGCGGCAACTGCCAGCCGGCGGTCATTCCACCAGGGGGCAGGCTTGAGCACGGTAAGGTCGGCAGCCGACCGCGGGAGCAGGGTCAGCTGTTGGATCGGCTCGGCGGAAGGCCGCTCCTCAGGACCAGCCATGCGATCAAAGGGGGCCGCAAGGCTGACCTGTAAAATGCCGGTCGCCTCGACGGTGGCACCGACGTCGATTCCCGGTGGCACTGCCATGATGCGGCGATCGACCTGCACAGTCAGTGAGCTGCCGCCGGAAACCAGTGTCACAAGGGTGCTGGTGGCCGATCGTTGGATGTCACTGATCGAGCCGGAGGAACGTACCAGGCAGCCGTCATAGTCGGTCGGCTGGGCCATCTGGCCGTTGCGGAAGGCCCCAACAATCGTCGCGGTCAGTTCCTGGGGGCTGACCTCAATCGCAGCGGGGACAGTCCCCTGGCCCACCGTCCGCACGGTCGCCCCGGTCAGCTGGGCGAAGTCGCGGCTGCGGTCGATGAAACCGGCAATTTCAACCTGGTCTCCCGGACGCACATCGACCGGTTCGCGGGCCTGCACCCAGACTCCGAGCAGTCCCTGCTGCACGGTCAACCGGCCACCGGGCTGGACTGAGGTGACCGTGCCGACAGTACAGATCCGGTGGCCAGAGACCGGCTGCGACGTGTGGTGATCAAGCTCGGCCAGCTCAATCTGCGGGGCTGTGAAGGGGTCAGGGGGGGCGGCCAGCTCCACTGTGAACTCAGTCGAACGGCTCACCAGGAGCCGGGGACGGATGAATTGGCCACGGGTGTTGAAGGTCGACATCACCACGCCACTGAGGCGAACTTCGGCATCGATCAACTGGCTGACGTCCGGGCCGATGAGGGCGGTGGGAACTTCCGCCAAGAACCGGCGGCCCGCCAGGACGAGTGAAAGCAGCCAGTTCTGGTTTTCCCGCTTTCGACCATCCTGCACGATACCGGTGACAGTGGCCCGGCGGCCCTGCAGCTGGCCACGAAAGAAGTCGTCAGCGACCGCCAGTGGTGCTGCTGGCAGCGGTCCACTGCTGACGACGGTGACCGCAGTGGGCAGCAGATTGGCGTCATAACCACCGCGGGTGAGCCGGCCGGTCACCTCCACCAGGTCACCAACTGCGACGCTGGGAAAGTCGGTTGCCGTCCAGAGGCCCCGCTGACGGGCGCCGTTCCCGTTGACCCAGATGCCACCGGTGCCGTCATCGATGATGAAGTGTCGCTGTGGCCGACGGGCAAGGGGCTTATAGCACCAGGTGACCGTGCCCTGCATACGGACCAGCTGATCGGGCTGTTGTCCGGTTACCTGCCGCCCAGCCTCAGCGATCGGGACGGTGGTGGCAGGAGGCTCCGCCGTGGCCCTGGCGGGTGCGCCGGCCGCCAGCTGAAGACTGAACAGAACGATGAACCGGTACAAACCCCTCATTCCGACAGCATACCGTCCGTTCCGGTGCGGCTGCAGCGGGGCCGGCCTCAGCGGTTGGGCAGCGCGGCGAGTGTTTCCTCGAGCCGGCTGGCGATCAGTTCCGCCATCATCTGGTCGGCTTCGGCGTTGGTGTGAATGAGATCGCGGCTGATCAGTTCTTTGATGCGGGGCTGAATCAGCTCATAGATGTCGGTGACGGGCACCCCCAGTTCCTGCATCACCGCTTCAGCCGCGGCGTTGAAGGCCTTGCAGTTGGTCAGATAGTTCGGCGCCTTGGGGATGGTGTGATCGGCAACGGTACCGGTTGAATTGGCAAACAGGCAGACAGCACCGCTGGCCCGGATCGTCCCGACAATGGTTCGCAGTTGGTCCGCGTAAGGCTTTTCAGCCCCCGGCTTGGCCGAGGCAAAGTTGTGGATGCCGTTATTGAAGTGGACGATGTCCCACGGACCACTTGCGTGGAGGTAGTCGGCAAGTGCGTCACCCCGTGCCGCCCAGTCGGCCCGGTAGAACTTTGGGCCAATCCCCGCCCATCCCGGCCGGCGATCACTGGGCGACGCCTCGCCGACGATGTTCGCCTTGCCCTCCATCAGCAGCCGCAGCCGCTCGAGGTAGTGCCCGGAAATCGAGTCGCCGATAATCAGCACCCGGGGCAGCCGCGGGTCCTCGATGGCGGGCTGCCGGCGGCGGGAAAACCGTAGCACGGGTGAACTCGGGTCGAGGTGTTCGCCGGTCAGGGTCGGATGGCTGTCCGTGCGGAAGGGATTGGCCGGTTGACCCTGGCTGTTCACGAGCGTCGGAGCCCGACTGGGACAATCCTCATAGGCGTACCGAACTCCCTGCGGCTCAGCGACCACCGGTGAGCTGAGGCGAACCACATCACCCTCAATGATGGCATCGGCCCAGACCCAGCGGGATGGTGCAACTGCAAGGGCGAAGCCAGACAGGGTTCCACCGGCTGCCTCGAGTCCGCCTTGGGTGTTGCCGAAGCGGAGGGTCACCGTACTGCCATCTTGTTGCACGTCCTCGAGGACCGGGCCTTGGAGTCCGGTGGGGCTGGCACGGGAATCGAGGGCGACGGTCACCACCCGCTCAGCCAGCGAAGCCGGGGCTGGATCTGCGGGCAGGTCGATGGTGGTCACCAGCGACGCTTTGGCGGCGGTCACCGCCGCCATTTGGCCTTCTCGAAATTCCGCCGCCAACCGGCCATCGATGCCGATCCCGCCGATCCCTTGGGCATAGCGATGCGGTGGCAGCTGGACAACCACGAAGGGCAGCCGTGGAGACGCGAAGGCCGACCGCCAGGCAGGAATCATCGCCGCCAGCAGCCGGCCCTGTTGGATGGCGCGGTTCTGTGAATCCCAGTCTTCCCCATGGTGCCAGATGATGCCCTGCAGCCCGAGTGGCTGGTGGCCGTGACCGGCAAGCGGGGCGATCATTGCATTCCAGACCCCTGCCGGCTGCTGCTGCGGCAGCGTGACGTTATCGTCAGGGCGGGGGTAGGGCAGTGGGGTCAGCGGGAGCTTCTGGTTGTATTCCAGCCAGGCTTTTTTTCGTTCTTCAAAACTACCGCTGATCCGTACCTGCCAGCGGTCACTGCTGTAGTACTCCAGAATTGCCGGGCCGTCTGTCGTGTTGGCAAAGGATTCCTGGCTCATCCAGCACTCAACCGGCTTGGGATTGCTCGCAACCACGATGCCGACCGGCAGCTTCGAGGCAGCGGCCAGCCGGAGGCCGATGGCTGCAGCCAACGCCGGTCGCCGGCGGGGTTCGATCTGCTGGAGCGTTTTCCAGGCTGCATGCACGGTCTCCCGCGGTTCGGTGGCCGTTTCGCCGGGGAGTTGGCAGATTCGGTTGACCGCCGAAAAGCTTTCAGCCAGTGAATCATCAAGGGGCACCGGCTGAGGAAACTGCAAGGCCAGCCGCCCGGTCTCACGGCCGCCTGCCAGCAGCCAGACATCGCCAATGAGCAGATTGCGAAAGGTGATCGCGGCTTCGGGCATGGCTTCTTTTCCTGGCTGCACCGTCAGCTGCAGGGGCTCCGTGCCACCAGGGAGTGCCGCAAACTGCAGCTGCCAGCGGCCGCTGGCGTCAGTGGTGGTCGCAACAGCCTGGCCGGCAAGCTCAGCCATAATCGGCTGGTGTGGTTCAGCCCTGCCCCAGATGGTGATCGGCTGGTCACGCTGAAGCACCATGTCGTTGCCAAAGCAGCCGGCAACCTCAAAACGGTCATTGCCAACGGCTGGGACAACAAGGTTGCCGAAGCCCATGATCAGGGCGGCAGCGACGAGGTGGAGGGAATGCTTCATGAACTGAATGATCAAACGCTGGAAGGGCGACGAGTGGCGATCTGTTGGTCGCAAAACTGGCTTCGACACCCCCGCCGATTCAGCGGCGGTTAAGATCGAATGTCAAGTCCCGGTTGTCGGCAGAAATGGTGACCGTGAGGCCCGAGCTGCTGGGGTCCATGTACTTCGGGGGCAGAGGGGAGGTTTTCGGGTCGGGCCGCTCCAGGGGAATGCCGCCCGGGGGTTCGATGGCCACCCGATAGCTGCCCGGGGGCAGCGACAGGCGAAACTTCCCGTCTGCATCGAGCGGTGCCAGGCCCGATTCCGCGGCACCGTCAAACACAATCGAACCGCCGCCTGACCAGGCGGTGTTATCGATCCGCACCACCCCTGTGACTGGCAGGGTGGCGACGGTCGCTCCTGAGCAGCCGGCCAGCAGTACCGCAGCCAATCCGTGCAGCGGCCACAGCAGCCGGGCGATGGCCGGAATCGATCCGCAGCGATTGTTCATGTTCACGGCAGCCGCCCTCCGTCCCAGACATTGCCGAGCGACCGGACAACTGACTCAGCTGCCGAGTCATTGACGAAATGGACCGAGCCATCGGCCATACAAAAATTGGCTCCACCGGGATGGCGGCTGCCGTAGCTGGTGTTGGTCTTGTAGCGAAGGCCATTATCAAATGTTGGCCCGTTTGAATGGGTTCTGGCAACATCCTGCGTGCGAAAGTTGATCGGCCTGCTGAGGTAGAGTCCGCTCGGATACCAATTCGCAAACCACTCCTGTGCATAACCGGAAGCCCACGTGATCTCAAATGTTGCATTACCAACGTCAAGAAGCTGGTACCGGGTTTCACCCAGCAGTACTGAGTGGCTGGTGCCGTCGCTGATATGGTGGTAGCCGATCCTCGAATTCACGAACATGATGCCGTTGGCGGCCTGAATTCGTTCGTCGCCCGAGCCATTGACCGCGCAGGGCGGGTCACTGGTCGGAGTCACCGGGCCGACCCCGCTGCAGGCAGTGGTGGGAATGGCGCCACCGCCCATGACGGCGGCATAGTTGGCATTGGCCACAGGGCCATTGAGTCCCGTGGCCCCCGACGTGCCCGTGGTGTTGGGGTCGCTGGGACACTGAAAGTCAGGGTTCTTTAGCTTCTGGGCGGCCAGACCGGTTTTCCTCGTGAAGTAGGGTCCATAGCGAATGCTATTGCCATCTAAATATTGGTTGTAGCGACTGTCCTGCGCCGCCAGATCGCCGAATGATGCGTAGCGTGATTCATCATCGAGAAAGGGGAGGATGCGAACCGACCAAGGGGCCCGCCGGTACTGCGAGGTGCTGTAGCCACCCATTGGGTCGCCGGAGGTGCTTGGCAGCAGTTTGACAGCCGGCGGAAAGTGGCCATTGGCACTGGCGTAATTGGCGATCGCCAGGCCGAGCTGCTTGAGCTTGTTGTTGCAGGTGGCCCGCCGACTCGCTTCCCGGGCGGCCTGCACGGCCGGCAGCAGCAGGCCGACCAGCACGCCGATAATGGCGATGACGACGAGCAACTCGATTAGGGTAAACGCGGTCGGCCGCCGGCCGCCGCTCGCGTGGATCAGAGGGGATGGCATGAGGAGATCTCCCAGTCGACAAAGATTGGCCCCGGCAAGGTGGGGTATTTCCCAAAAACATATTCCCTCAATGGAAACAAAAAATTGCCGCGGCCGCTATTGGCCAGGTGGCCAATGGCCTCACGGGCTGGTTTTGCTGAGGTTTTTAGGAGTTTCCGATTGTTCTGCCATTCCCGTGCAGCGAAAGCTGCGCTGGTCGCGGTGTTTTCTGCTCGGCCCGTCCGAGGGTCTGCCTTGATTGCTACGATGGGTTGGGGCGGCTGCCTGAAGCTGCTGATGCTGGATAATTGCCGTGAACCAGACCATTCGCCTGTTGCTTGTCGATGACCACCCGGTGATGCGGGCGGGGCTGGCCAACCTCCTGGCCTCGGAACCCGGCTTTGAAGTGGTCGCCCAGGCGACCGACGGCGTGCAAGGGGTGCAGCTGTGGCAGCAACTGCACCCCGATGTCTGCCTGCTTGACCTGACCATGCAGGGCATCGATGGCATCGAGACGATGCGGCAGCTCTTGGCCATTGCGCCGACCGCCCGGGTGATCATGCTGACCTCATCCGAGGCCCCGGAGGATGTGGCCGCGGCCCTGGCCGCCGGGGCGGTCGGCTATGTCACCAAGAACGTTGAACACGAGGAACTGGTGGCTGCCATCCGCACAGCCCACGCCGGCGGGCAGGTGATCAGCAGCGACATGCAGGCGGCCACGAGCCGACTTGGCCGCAGGACTGGCCAGCCGGCACACCGGCTGTCCCCCCGCGAGGTTGAGGTGCTCGGGCTGCTGCGGGAGGGCTTCACCAACACGGAGATCGGCCGGCTGCTGGGAATCTCACCCCGCACCGCCAAGGCCCACGTGGCAGCAGTGATTGAAAAGCTTGATGCCGTGGACCGTACCCAGGCCGTTGCCCGGGCCTATGATCTGGGGCTGCTGAAAGCCGTGCGGCCAGTTGCGACGGGCAGCCCTCGCTAACTGTCAGTGGAATAGGCCATCCATGGCAATGCTGTTGGGCACCGATTCTGTGTCGTTCTTTAAGGTGCTGAAGAACCGCGAAACTCCTGGCCGCAAGCCCGGGGATAGCGTTGCGTGGCCCCCGGCTTGCGGCTTCTGATAACCCGCTGAGCGGAACGGAACTCCGGGAGGCCCGAGGCGCGAGTTTTGATGGTGCGCGTTTGCATCAATCGCCAGAAAGAACCCCTCCATTCTTCAAAGCCCGAAGCGCAAGCTGAGGGAAATCGCGTCTGTGATCCAAGAAACGCATTCCCTCGGCTCGCGCCTCGGGCTTTCTGGAGATTGGTTCCGCTAAGCGCACCATCAAAAGGCGCGAGCTGAGGGAATCCGTGTCTGGGGTCCAAAAAAGCCGTTTCCCTCAGCTTGCGCTTCGGGCTTCAAAGCATGGGCTTTTTCTTACTGGTACGGGTGCAGCCGCGCCATCAAAACCTGCGGCGGGACGGAGAGACGTCTGATACCCATTCGATTGCTCGTCAACTTGTGTGCCGCACAGGATTGCCATCCATGGCCCTTGCCCGCGAATGCGGGCGACAGCAAGTCCACTTGAGCAACACCCGAAAACGCCGAGGGTTTTCAGGGTTGCCGGACGCTGCTTCCTGCGGCGATAGACTTTTCCACAGTCTGCTGACGTTTTGTGGGGAAGGCTCTCGTGGACGTTCACGGCAGAGGCTCAGGGCTCTACGATGACCCGCTTGACCTCTGCCAGGACTGTCTCAAGTATCCCATCATGGCTGATTCGACGGCACGAGGTTTGGTGGTAAACCGGCCAGCATCACGAAGTTGCTGGAGGCGACCGAGTCGTCGCCGAACTTCCTGCCAGGCAGCTGCCGGGTCGTTTATGCCAAGCTGGGCCATAACGCCTGCGGGCATTCGAGCGAAGACCTCGTTCGTCGGATCGAATGCCTCCGCCAGCCGCTGTTGCCCCGTCATCGCCCGGGCACGGTTCAGCTGGTCACGAGCAATTTTCAGCTGCAACTGTTCCGTTTCAGCCTGTGCAGAACCCGCTGGCGGTGTTGAAAAATCGTGACGTGCCA
>CBFIHA010000061.1:6276-24300 GCA_965662195.1 uncultured Pirellulales bacterium | reverse complement strand
CAACCGGCTCTGGGAACGGCTCTTCGGCATCGGCATTGTCTCGACCAGCGAAGAGTTTGGCAGCCAGGGTGAACTGCCGAGCCACCCGCTGCTCCTCGACTGGCTGGCCAGCGAGCTGATTGCCAGTGGCTGGGATCTCAAGGCGATGCAGCGGCTGATCGTCACGAGCGCGACCTACCGGCAGTCGTCAAAGCCGACGGCGGAGCGACTGGCCCATGATCCTGAAAACCGACTGCTGGCCTGCGGCCCCCGGGTGCGGCTTTCGGCCGAGGTGATCCGCGACCAGGCTCTCGCGGCAGCCGGGCTGCTCTCGAGCAAGAAGAGCGGGCCGAGTGTCCATCCCCCCCAGCCCGACCTCGGCCTGCGGGCCGCCTTCGGCGGTGGCATCGACTGGCAGACCAGCACCGGCGAGGACCGGTATCGGCGGGCCATCTATACAACCTGGCGGCGGAGCAATCCCTACCCATCGATGGCGACGTTTGATGCCCCCAGCCGTGAGGTCTGCACGATCCGCCGGCCCCGCACCAACACGCCGCTGCAGGCGCTCGTCACCCTCAACGACCCCGCCTTCGTCGAGGCGGCCCAGGGGCTGGCCCGGCGAATGGTCAGTGAGGCCGGCCCCACTGCCGCCGACCGGGCGGGCCGGGGCCTGCGACTGGTGCTGGCCCGGCAACCACGGCCCGAAGAACTGACCCGACTGGTGCAACTCTATGAAGACTCACTGGCAGAGTTCACGGCCGACGCCGCCGCGGCCAAGGCCATGGCAACTGATCCACTGGGGCCACTGCCGGCCGACCTGCTTGCCCGCTACGACGGCGACGCAGCCCGCGCCACCGCCGACCTCGCTGCCTGGACCGTGGTTGGCAACGTGCTGCTCAATCTCGATGAAACCTTCATGTGCCCGTAGGAGAAGCAACAACTTTTCAAAGAGCCTAAATAAATCCGCCTTTCACCCTTCCTCGTCCTTTCACGAATTGAATGGGGGGGAGGGGCGTTGCCCATGCCAATCGAGCGGCGTCGGAAACTGAGCGCAGCCCGGATGGCGAAGCGAAGTTTCCGTCGAGTGAGTGGAGGCCCCGGGCACCGATCCGCCAAAGGCGGATTGGTCGGCCGAAGCGAACGTCCGTCGAGATGGCATGGGCAACGTCCCGGCCCGCTGGAAACAGGCCGCAACTTCAATACACCAAGTCAGCCGCAGAGATTGCACGATGAACCCAATTCTTGAACACAAGCTGCTTGCCACCCGTCGCCAGCTGCTCGGCAGCATGGCCGGTGGCATCGGGGCGATCGCCTTGGCCGATCTGCTCGCCGCTGAAACCGCTCGGGCCGCCACACCGCTGCCTTCGTCCGCCGATCCGCTGGCGGTCCGACCGCCGCAGTTTGCCCCACGGGCCAAGCGGATGATCGTGATCCATCTCACTGGCTCGCCGCCGCACCTCGATCTCTATGACCACAAGCCAGAGCTGGTCAAACGCGACGGCGAAGAATGCCCCGCGGACACCATTGCCGGCAAAAAGTTCGCCTTCACCAAGGGGACGCCCAAGCTGCTCGGCACGCCGCGGAAGTGGCAGCGGTGCGGGGCAAGCGGCATGGAACTTTCCGATGCCATTCCGCAATTGCACCGGGTGGCCGACAAGCTCTGCCTCGTGCGGAGCATGCACACCGATCAATTCAACCATGCCCCGGCCGAACTGATGGTCTACACCGGCAGCCCGCGAGCCGGCCGGCCGAGCCTGGGCAGCTGGGTCACCTATGGCCTCGGCAGTGAGAATGCCAACCTGCCCGGCTTCGTGGTGCTGATCTCCTCCGGCGTCCAGCCCAATGGCGGTACCAGCAGTTTCGGAGCGGGCTTTCTGCCCAGCGTCTTCCAGGGCGTGCAGTGCCGCTCCAAGGGAGACCCGGTGCTCTACGTTTCCAACCCGCCCGGCATGGACCGGCAGCTGCGACGGAAGAGCCTCGACGCCCTCAATGATCTCAATCGGCTGCAGGCCCGCGAACTGGGGAACCCCGAGACCGTTACCCGCATCGCCCAGTACGAGCTGGCCTATCGGATGCAGGCCAGCGTGCCGGACGTGATGGACATCTCGCAGGAGTCGAAGCAGACCCTGGAGGCCTACGGGGCCACCCCGGGCGGGGCCAGCCTGGCCAACAACTGCCTGCTGGCCCGCCGCCTCGTCGAGGAGGGCGTGCGGTTCGTGCAGCTGTTCGACTGGGGCTGGGACTTTCACGGGACCGGCCCGAATGAAGACATCCGTGACGGCTTGACCAAGAAGGCTGCCACTTTCGACAAGCCGGCAGCGGCCCTGATCGAAGATCTCGATCAGCGGGGCCTGCTCGATGACACCCTGGTGCTCTGCACCGGTGAGTTTGGCCGCACGCCCTTCCGCGAGGGGCGTACCGCCGGCGGCGGCATTCTGGGCCGCGACCACTATCCCGACTGTTATTCCGTCTGGATGGCCGGCGGCGGGGTGAAGGGGGGCCTGACCTACGGGGCCAGTGACGACCTGGGCTTCAAGGTGGCTGAGAACCCGGTCCACATCCACGACCTGCAGGCCACGCTGCTGCACCTGCTCGGCTTCGACCACACCAAGCTCACCTACCGCTTTCAGGGCCGCGACTTCCGCCTGACCGATGTGCACGGCGAGGTGGTCCACGACCTGCTTGCCTAACACAATGCCGTAAGGCGGTGTTCGGCCGCGACATAAAACAAGACATTCTTCAGTACATAGGTTCCTGCATGGATTTTCAGCTCCAACCACACCGCAACCCAATCATGTCGCACGATCCTTCGCCGCTTTGCCGCTGGTGGCTGTTCGTCCTCGGGCTGATCCTTACGCTCACTGCCGGAGCCACAGCCACTGCCGAGTCGGCTCCCCAGGCGCCAGTCAGCTACGTCCGCGACGTCCTGCCGATCTTCCAGGCCAACTGTCAGGGCTGCCACCAGCCGGCCAAGGCCGAGGGCGACTATCTGATGACAACAGTTGACCTGCTCGCTGCCGCTGGTGAGTCTGGCGCTGCTGGGGTCGTACCGGGCAAGCCGGCGGAGAGCTACCTGATCGATCAGATCACCCCCGACGCCAACGGCCATGCCGAGATGCCCAAGAACGGCAAGGCCCTGACGAAGGCCGAGGTCGAACTGATCACCCGCTGGATCGCCACCGGCGCCCAGGACGACACGCCGGAGAGTGCGGGCCAGAAGATCGATGCTGACCATCCGCCGGTCTACACGCGGCAGCCGGTCGTGACGAGTATCGACTTTTCACCCGACGGCAGGTGGCTGGCTGTCACCGGCTTCCACGAGGTGCTGCTGTTTGACGTCTCGGACGATGCGGCAGCACCGGCGGCGGCAGCCAAGCGGCTGGTCGGCCTCTCCGAACGGGTTGAGCGGGTGCGGTTCTCACCCGACGGCAGCCGGCTGCTGGTCACCGGTGGCAACCCGGCCCGGATGGGCGAGGTGCAGATCTGGAACGTGGCCGACGGCAGCCTTGAGCTGTCGGTACCGGTCAGCTTTGACACGGTCTACGGTGGCTGCTGGTCGCCCGATGGCAAGCTGGTCGCCTTTGGCTGCACCGACAACAGCCTACGGGCCATCGACGCGACCACCGGCGAGCAGGTGCTCTACCAGGGTGCCCATGAAGACTGGGTACTCGACACGGTGTTCGCGCCGC
The DNA here is from genome assembly GCA_965662195.1 of uncultured Pirellulales bacterium. Classification (GTDB taxonomy): domain Bacteria; phylum Planctomycetota; class Planctomycetia; order Pirellulales; family UBA1268; genus UBA1268. Next base: position 20,632 of record CBFIHA010000061.1, on the reverse strand, counting down.
AGGGTGACCATGTGATCTCGGTCGGCCGTGACATGACGGTGAAGCTCACCGAACTGGCAACTGAACGGTTCATCGACAACATCACATCGATCACCCCCGGAGCGCTACGGGGCGGCCTGTCGGCGGTCGATCGGCATCCCACCCTCGATCACATCGTGGCCGCCGGGGCTGACGGCATGCCTCGGGTCTATCGCATTCACCGGCATGCCAAGCGGGTGATCGGGGACAACGCCAACCATATCTTTCCGCTCTTTCCGCTTGAGGGTCGGGTGGCCGATCTGCGGTTCTCGGCCGATGGCCAGATGGTGGCGGCAGTCGGTGGGCTGGACGGCCGGGGCGAACTGGTGGTTGCCAGCTACGGCCTGACAGAGGACGTGCCGCCAGAAATCCTCGACATCATGGCCAAGGTGCCGGGCGACCCGGTCACCCGGCAGGGTGGCAAACGCAGCGAGGCCGAGTGGAAAGCCTTCGATGCCTTCCGCGAGCAGTCCACCCGCAAGCTCGCCAGCGTCGAACTACCTGAGGCCGTCACCTATGCGGTCGCCTTCCATCCCACCTCGGGTGAGGTCGCCGTCGCCGGTGGCGATGGCCTGATCCGCTGCTTCCGGGCCGACTCGGGTGCGGCAACCCGGCAGTTTGCCGTGGCGGCGGTTGATCAGCAGCAGGGCAGCGGCGGCACGCTGCCGCTGCCCTGGCCGCCGGAGCCGTCGGTTGAGCCCGATGCCGCCCCGGCCGATCGGGTGGTGGCGGTCACAGTCGAGCCAGCCGCGGTGGAACTGATCGGGCCCTTCGCCTCAACCCAGCTGGTGGTCACCGGCACACTGGCCGGCGGGGGCACGGTCGATCTGACGCGAAGCGTCACGGTCGCCCCGCCTGCAAGTGGTCAATCAGCAGTCAAGCTGGTGGAGGTCAGCGGTACCGGGCTGGTGCGGCCATTGGCCGATGGCAGCAGCAGCCTTGAGCTGCGGTATGCACCAACGGCCGACGCTCAGGCAACAGCCGCCGCTGAGCAGCTTGCGAGTGTCAGCCTGCCGGTCTCAGTGGTTGGCAGCGGCAGCCTGCCGCAGGTCGACTTCGTTCGTGACATCAATCCGGTACTCTCGAAGCTCGGCTGCAATCAGGGCACCTGCCATGGGGCGGCGAAGGGCAAGAACGGCTTCAAGCTGTCGCTGCGGGGCTACGACCCGCTCTTCGACGTGCGGGCCTTCACTGACGACCATGGCAGCCGCCGGGTGAACCTTGCCAGCCCCGACGACAGCCTGATGCTGCTGAAGGCCTCGGCCACGGTGCCGCACACCGGCGGCCTGCTCGCCCGGCCGGCCGATGCTGACTATCAGCTGATTCGCCGCTGGATCGAGGAGGGGGCCGAGCTGAACCAGCAGGTGGCGAAGGTGACTGCCATCGAGGTCTCCCCCTCAGCGGCGTTGATCGACCGGCCCGGGGGCCGGCAGCAATTCCGCGTGGTGGCCAGCTATGCCGATGGCAGCCGTCGGGATGTCACCCGCCATGCTTTCTTGGAAAGCGGCAACACCGAGGTAGCCACAGTCAGCCGAGACGGGCTGGCCACCGCGCTTCGGCGGGGTGAGGCACCGATGCTTGTTCGTTATGAGGGCAGCTATGCCGCCGTCACGCTAACAGTGATGGGGGATCGGGAAGGCTTTGCCTGGCAGCAACCGGAGACCTGGGGGCCGATCGACGAACTGGTGGCAGCAAAGTGGCAGGCGATGAAGATCGCCCCAGCGCCGCTGGCGACCGACCTTGAGTTTCTGCGGCGGCTCACACTCGACCTGACCGGTCTGCCGCCCACTGCCACCACCGTCCGCCAGTTTGAGGCCGACCGCCGCGACACTCGCATCAAGCGGGCCGAACTGGTTGCCGAGTTGATCGGTTCAGAGGGATTTATCGAGCATTGGACCAACAAGTGGGCCGATCTGCTGCAGGTGAACCCCAAGTTTCTGGGGAAGGAGGGGGCCGAAGGGCTGCGGGCCTGGATTCGGAACCAGGTTGCCGGCAACACGCCCTATGACGACTTTGCCCGGGCCATTCTCACCGCCAGTGGCTCCAACCGCGAGAACCCGGCCGCCGCCTACTACAAGACCCTGCGGGATCCACTGGAGACGATGGAGAACACCACCCACCTGTTCCTCGGCGTGCGGTTCAACTGCAACAAGTGCCACGACCATCCGTTCGAACGCTGGACCCAGGATCAGTACTACGAGACAGCTGCATCGTTCGCCCGCGTGAGCCTTTCACGGGATCCCGAAAGTGGTGATAAAAAAATCGGTGGTACAGCGGTTGAGGGGGCCAAGCCGCTCTACGAGATCGTCGGTGATGCCACGGCCGGTGAGGTGACCCACGAGCGGACCGGCAAGCCGGTCGATCCAGTGTTTCCCTTCGAGTGCAACTATGAGGCTCCGGCCGACGCCACCCGGCGGCAGGAGTTTGCCGCCTGGCTGACCGCTTCGGACAATCGCTACTTTGCCCGCAGCTATGTCAATCGGCTCTGGGGGTATCTCTTCGGGGTCGGCATCATCGACCCGATCGACGATATCCGGGCCGGCAATCCGCCGACCAACCCGGCACTGCTCGACTATCTGACCGCCCGGTTCATCGAGAGCGGCTTTGATACCCGCGCCATCCTCACCGAGATCTGCACCAGCCGGGTCTATGGCCTGTCGATCAAGACTAACCGCTTTAATGAAGACGACACCATCAACTATTCCCGGGCCCTGCCGCGGCGGCTGCCGGCGGAGACGCTCTACGACGCCATCCATGCCGTTGTCGGCTCGCCCTCACGGTTTCCCGGTTATCCCGAGGGTACCCGGGCGGCTGAACTGCCGGAGGTTTCGAGCACACTCGGCCGGGGCTTTCTCCAGACCTTCGGCCGGCCGGCCCGCGAAAGTGCCTGTGAATGCGAACGGGCTGAGGGGATGGCCCTCGGCCCGGTGATGGCGCTGGTCAGCGGCCCGGTGGTCGGCGATGTCTTGGCTGACCCGAAGAGCGAACTCGCGAAGCTGGTCGCCGGTCAGCCCGACGATAGCCAGCTGATTGAGGACGTCTTTTACGCCATTCTGGGCCGGCCGAGTCGGCCGGCAGAAGTTGATGCCGTCCGGCAGATGATGCAGGAGATCGCCATCGACCACGAGGCGTTGCAGGCCGAACTGGTGGCTGCCGAGGCCGACTGGAAGCAGGAGCAACAGCGGCTGGAACAGCGGCGGCTTCAACGCATTGCCGAGGTGTCGCACCGGCTCGACGAGGCCCGGACGGCCGACGCGCCCAAGCGGCAGCAGCTGCACCAGCAGCGGGCCGAAAAAATTACCGCCGCCCTTGCGGCAATCGAGGCCTACCACGCCGACACTTCCGGCCAGCTTGCCAGCTTCAAAGCCCTCGCTGACAAGGCGGCGGCCTGGCAGGTCACCCGGCCTGCCAGCCTGGCATCAAAGCTGGGGGCGACCCTGACGACGCTTGCCGACGGCTCGGTGCGGGCCAGTGGCAAGGCTGGCGTTGAAACAACGACGATTACCGCCAGGCTCGATCCGCAGCAGCTTAAACAGCTGACGGCGATCCGGCTTGAGGCGATTCCTGATCCGAGCCTGCCGCAGGGCGGGGCGGGGCGGGCCTCCGACGGCAACTTTGTACTGACAGAACTGGTCCTTGAGCTTGCACCCCAGTCAAAGCCAGAGCACCGCCAGCGGATCATGCTGCATCGCCCGCAGGCCGACTTTGCCCAGGCGGGCGGCCGGTACGACGCGAAGTACGCGATTGACAACGATGCAGCCAGCCCCAGCCGCGGCTGGGCGGTGGCAGCCAAGACCGATCTTCCCCACTGGGCAATCTTCGAGGTCAAGGACCCGGTCGTGGTGGCTGAGCCGATGATCGCCACCATCCGGCTTGAGCAGCGGTTCAAGGGGGGCAAGCATGCCCTCGGCCGGTTTCGGGTTTCGCTGACTGACACCAAGGGGCCGCTGCCGCTGGGGGTCTCGGCCCGGGCAGGAGAGCTGCTGGCCCGACCGAGCGGAGAGCTGTCGGTGGCCGAACAGCGGGAACTCGCTGAGTTGATCGCCCACGAAGATCCCCAGTGGCGGAAGCGATCAGCTGCCCTGGCAGCGGCGACGCAGCCGGTCCCTCGTGACCCGGGCGTCGTGGCCCTCGAAGCCGAGTTGGCCGAGGCCCAGAAGCCGGTGCCCGATGACCCCGACCTGGTGCGGCTGCGGTCCGACGTCGAACAGAGTGACCGGCAACTGAAGAACCAGCGGCTCACCGCCATTCAGGATCTGGCCTGGGCGCTCATCAACTCGCCGGCCTTCTTCTTTAACCACTAGCCCTACCAATCCCCCCGTTTCCAAAGGACCCCGCCATGCTCGTCATCCCCGGCCGTCCCGGTAAGGATCTCTGTGACGCCAACCTCGGCACCAGCCGCCGGGCCCTGCTGCGGGCTGGCTCGATCGGCCTATTCGGCATCTCGCTGCCCAATCTGCTGCGGCTGGAGGCGGCGGCCAACGAGATGAAGCCCGAGACGGCCCGCCACACCGGCCCCGGCTGGGGCCGGGCCAAGAGCGTGGTGATGGTCTACCTGCAGGGTGGCCCCAGCCACATCGACCTTTGGGATCCCAAGGAGAACGTGCCCGACAACGTCCGCAGCAGCTTCAAGAACATCTCGACCAAGCTGCCCGGCGTGCAGTTCACCGAGAACCTGCCGAAGCTCGCCGGCCTCAACGATCGCTTCACCCTGATCCGGTCGATGAACTACACGCCCAACGGCCTGTTCAATCACACCGCCGCTATCTATCAGATGATGACCGGCTATACCACTGACAAGGTCAGTCCGTCGGGCCAGCTCGAGCCGCCGAACGCCAAGGACTTTCCCAACTTCGGTTCGAACATCATGCGGCTGCGGCCATCGGAAGAGCCGATGCTGCCCTTTGTGATGCTGCCGCGGCCATTGCAGGAGAGCAATGTGGTCGGCAAGGGGGGCACTGCCGGCTTCCTCGGCCGCGACTTCGACCCCTACACGCTCTATCCCGACGGTGACGACATGGACATGCGGAAGATGAGCCGCATCCGGGTCGAGGATCTCAAGCTGCGGACCGACGTTTTTGCCAAACGGCTGGAGCGGCGGGCCCGGCTGCGGGAACTGATCGACCGCACCATGCCCGAAATCGACAAGGCGGTAGCCGACTACAAGCTTGACAGCTATTACGAGCAGGCCCTGGGGCTGGTGATCTCCGGCCGGGCCCGCGAGGCCTTTGCCCTCGAACGAGAACCCACCAAACTCCGCGACAGCTATGGCCGCAACACGTTTGGCCAGAGTCTGCTGCTGGCCCGTCGGCTGGTCGAGGCGGGCACCCGCGTGGTTGAGGTGATCTGGCCGAAGGTGGCCAATTCGGACAACCACTCCTGGGACCACCATGTCGGCCTCGACAAACGGATGAAAGACCAGTCGGCCCCGATGCTCGACCAGGGGCTGTCGGCATTCATCGCCGACATGGACGACCGCGGCCTGCTGGAGGACACCCTGGTGGTGGCGGTCGGTGAGTTTGGCCGATCGCCCCAGAAGGGGGTCAGCACCTCAGGCAATGGCAACTCAGCCGACGGCCGTGACCACTGGCCCTACTGCTTCACCGCCCTAATGGCCGGCGGCGGCACCCGCCGGGGCTTTGTCTACGGCAAGAGCGACGCCACCGCCTCGGCCCCACTGGAAGACCCGGTCCATCCGACGCAGCTGCTGGCGACGATCTATCACGCCTGCGGCATCGACCCCGAGACCATCGTCTACAACCACCTCAACCAGCCCCGCGAACTGGTCAAGGCCCAGGCAGTGACAGGGCTGTTTGGGTGACCCAAGGCGGCTGGTAGACTCCGGCGGGTTCAGGAGAACCATCGCAAGTCCGGAGTCTTCATGGCCGCAGTCACCCTTGTCTGGTTTCGTCACGATCTGCGGCTGGATGACAATCCGGCACTGCTGGTGGCGGCGGCCCGTGGCAGCGTGGTGCCGGTTTTCATCTGGGCCCCGGACGAAGAAGCCCCCTGGCAGCCGGGAGCGGCCTCGCAGTGGTGGCTGCACCAGTCGCTCGAGAGCCTGGCGGCGAGCCTTGCAAAGCTCGGCTGCCCGCTGGTGATTCGCGTTGGACCATCACTTGAGACCCTGCGGCAGCTCGCCCAGGAAACGGCGGCAACGCATGTCGTCTGGAACCGCCGCTACGAGCCGGCAGTGATCAAGCGGGACACCGCCATCAAGCAGGCACTAGCCGAGGAGGGGCTCACCGTCGAGAGCTTTGGGGGCGGGCTGCTCTATGAGCCGGTCCATGTCGCCACCAAGCAGGGCAAGCCCTATCAGGTCTTCACGCCCTTCTGGCGGGCGTTGCTGGCCCGGGATGAACCGGCCGAACCGCAGGCCGCCCCACGGAAACTCCAGGTGGCGATCTCGAAACGCCCAAAGTCAGTCACCGTCGAGAGCCTCTGTCTGCTACCGGCAATCGACTGGGCCGGCACCATGCGAAAGACCTGGTCGCCGGGAGAGGCCGGGGCGGCCAAGCGGCTCAAGGTGTTTCTCGCCAAGGCCCTTGACGACTACGGTGACGGCCGCGACCGGCCCGATCATGCCGGCACCAGCAGCCTGTCGCCGTACCTGCACTTCGGTGAAATCTCACCGCGGCGGGTCTGGCATGCGGTGCGCGGGGCGACCGGCGGCAAGCCGGCCGCCAAACTGACCGGCAGCCCCGAGGTCTACCTGCGGGAACTCGGCTGGCGGGAGTTTGCCAACCACCTGCTCTATCACTTTCCGCACACGCCGGATGCGCCCCTGCGGGCCGACTATGCTCGGTTTCCCTGGGCCGATGATCCGGTCGGCCTGCGGGCCTGGCAGCGGGGCCGGACCGGCTTTCCGATTGTCGATGCCGGCATGCGGCAACTCTGGTCAACCGGCTGGATGCACAACCGGGTCCGGATGATCGTGGCCAGCTTTCTGGTGAAGGACCTGCGGATCTCGTGGCTGGAAGGGGCCCACTGGTTCTGGGACACGCTGGTCGATGCCGACCTGGCGGCAAATACCCTGGGCTGGCAGTGGGCGGCCGGCTGTGGGGCCGATGCCGCCCCCTACTTTCGGATTTTCAACCCGACCAGCCAGCAGCAGAAGTTCGACCCCGACGAGGCCTATATCGACCGCTGGGTCGACCGAGATGCCGGCTATCCGGAGCCAATTGTCGATCATGCCGAGGCTCGCAAGCTGGCTCTCGCCGCCCTCAAGCAGGTGACAAGTGGAAAATAGGATGCGCCGCTGCGTAGGATGAGAAGTCCGGTGGCCCGATGCCAGAATGAATGGCCCAAAATGATCAAGCAGCGACAGCAGACGGCGATGCGGCGAGTCGCCCTGATGGCGGCAATCTTGAGTCTGTCGCTCAGTTCCCTGCTGCCGTCTGACTGCTGCCGGGCGGCTCAGCGTGCCCGCGGCGATGGTGTTGCCGCTGAACTGCCCTGTTGCATGCAGCAGTTGCCAGCAGCGTTTGCTGAGCACTGCGGGGCTGCCTGTTGCGTGGCCGAGGAAACTTTCTGCCCAGCGCAGCCGGCGGAGGAACTCCCCTGCCATTGCCAGTTGCAGCCGCGGGAGGGGCAGCCGTTTGTTACGGTGGCCAGTTCGGCAGTGCCGGTGGACGATGCCGTCGTGGTCATGGCAGGTTGCGGTGATGACCTGGTCTCCCCGCAGCAGCAGCCACTTGCGTTTCTCTCTGGCACCGGGCCGCCCCAGCGGCCACTGCGGGTGCTCTACGGTGTCTGGCGGAATTGAATCGCACGGAAGTGCCTTTTCGTGTTGACCGCCGTCGGATGATGGTGGCAGCGATTCTTTCCCAATCGATTCAGCAGATGGTCTGCACGAATCGTGTTCCGTAACGCTTGTTCTTCAATGAGGAGAAAACCATGATCCGTTCCATCACCATGCTGTTGTCGGCAGCGGCGCTGGCCGTTGCCATGACCGGGACCCCGGCAACGGCAGCTGAGTCAGGCCTCGATCCCGCCAAGAAAGCGGCCTGTATCGAAGCCTGCAACGTCTGTCTGCAGGCCTGCCGGGAGTGTGTGACTGGCTGTGACTGCGCCATGTGCGAGAAGGACTGCCTCACCTGCATCGAAACCTGCAAGGCCTGCGTGGCCCTGATGCAGTACGAGTCGGCCCTCTCGCCGCAGATGTGCAGCCTCTGTGGCGATGCCTGTGAGGCCTGTGCCAAGGCCTGCCTGGAGTGCCCTGACATGCCCTGCTGCCAGAAGTGCGCCAAGGCCTGCCAGCGGTGCGTCGAGACCTGCCGGGCCATGGCTGACTGAGTGCCGGCGTGGCCGCGAGCAGCGGTCGCGCCGCATAGTGTTGTGTTTCAGCGGTGGTGCCGGGAAACCGGCACCACCGTTTTTTTACCAGATCACCTGCGGAACTCAGTGCGACCCTGGAGAACACTTATGCTGTTCTCCGCACCGCTCTATACTCTGGCCCTGAAAGTCCCCGCAGGATGACGGCCGTGAAACCCGGGAACCAACTCCGCAGCGCACTGGCCTTCGCTGTCACCGCCATGCCGCTGTTGGCAGGCTGCGAGCCGGTCGGCAGCAGCCGGTCGCAGGGGATGGCCGGCAGTGGGGGCGTGAAGGTCGAACTGAAAATTGCCACCTGCCAGCCGACCAATCTGCCCGGCCTCGGCGATGCCATTCTCGGCGTGGCCGAGCGGGTGGAGGCCATGACCGCCGGCCGGGTCGAGCTGACCGTCCATGAACCGGGGGCACTGGTGCCGCCGCTGGAGGTGCTTGACGCCGTCGCCACCGGGACCATTGATGGCGGCTTCGGCCCGGCAGGGTTCTGGGCCGGCAAGATGCCGGCGGCACCGCTGTTCAGTGCCGTGCCCTTCGGCCCGGAGGCGGGGGAGTATGTGGCCTGGATGACCCACGGCGGTGGGTTGGAGTTGGAACAGCGGATGTACGACGAGGCCGGCTTCAACGTGGTGCCGCTGCCCTGTTGTCTGCTGGCCGCTGAAACCAGTGGCTGGTTTCGCAAGCCGGTCGAGACGCCGGCGGACCTCAAGGGACTGAAGATGCGGTTTTACGGCCTCGGCGGCCAGGTCATGCAGGAACTCGGCGTGGCGGTCACGGTGATGCCCGGAGGCGAGATCTATCAGGCCCTCGAAAAAAACGTGCTCGATGGCACGGAGTATTCAATGCCAGCGATTGATGAGAAGCTCGGTCTGGCGCGGGTGGCTGATTACAACTATTACCCCGGCTGGCACCAGCAGGCGACCATTCTGGAGCTGCTGATCAACAGGAGCATCTGGCAGTCACTTTCGGCAGCCGACCGGGCGGTGATCGAAACAGCCTGCCGGGCGGCCATGCTCGACAGCTTTGCCAAGAGTGAATCGCTGCAGGCCGCGGCGATCCGCCGGAACGTTGCAGAACGGGGTGTAAAAAACCGCACCTGGTCGCCGGAGATGCTCACCGTCTACCGCCAAACCTGGCAACAGGTCGCCCGCCGTGAGGCCAACCGCGATCCGTTCTTCAACGAGGTCTGGGAGCAGCTGCAGGCCTTTCGGGAGGACTATCGGGAGTGGGGTGGCCGGGCCTTTCTGCCACGGCCGGCGGCCGACGACCGGTCAGCCGGGCCGGCGGCACCATGAGCATCCCCAGGCCTCAGCCCGATGCCGCCGGTGCGGCGGCTACATGGCGATCGTCCAGCACGATGATTGCTGACCGGCTTGATGCCGCAGTGCTGCTCGCCAGCCGGACAGCAGCAGGCCTCTTCCTGCTGCTGACGGCCGCCATTGTCATCCATGTGGTGCTCCGGTATGCCGCGGGCATCAACCTGGTCTGGCTGGAGGAGTTGCACTGGCAGCTCTACGCCTTTCTGGCCACGTTGGGCGTGGCCTCGGCCGCAGCCACCGGCAGCCATGTCCGGCTCGATCTGCTGCACCACCAGTTCAGTCCGCGAACCAGGGCCATCATCGAGGTCGTCGGTCAGAGCCTGTTCGTGCTGCCGCTGACGGGCCTGATCGGCTGGCATGGCTGTCTCGCCGTGGCCCAATCCTTCGCCATCGGTGAGCGGTCGGTCAACGAGCAGGGGCTGCCCCACACCTTCATCGTCAAGGCAGCGTTGCCGCTGGCCTGTGGGCTGATCAGCCTGACAGCGGTGGCCCGGTTGATCCGGGCGGCACCGCAGTTGGGACAGCCGCGGCCGAGTGATCCGGTCCGGCGGACCGACTGGCGGCGTACCCGACCGGTCGTGGTGATTGCCGGGCTGGTGCTACTCGCCGGCGTCACGGCAGCAGCCTGGGCAATCGGCCGGGTCGAGCCGAGCTATGCCCTGGTGGTGGTGATGTTCGCCAGTTTCATGGCGGTGCTGTTCTCGGGCTTTCCAATTGCCTTTGTGCTGGGAGGGATCGCCGTCGTCTTCATCGGCGTCGGATATGCGGCTGACTATGTCGGCTACACGCTCAACGCCGGCTACCCCGGCACCAAGCTCTATCTCGGCACTGCAGCCGGCTTCGTCAACCGCATCTACGGTGGGCTGCTGACCAAGCCCGAACTGGTGGCCCTGCCGATGTTCATCTTCATGGGGCTGCTGCTCGACCGCAGTGGCATGGCCGAGCGGATGATGCAGGCGATGCAGCGGCTCTTTGGTCAGGTCCGTGGTGGGCTGGCGATCAGCGTGGTGCTGATTGGAATCCTGCTCGCAGCCAGTACCGGCATCATCGGGGCCTCGGTGGTGCTGCTGGGGCTGATCAGCCTGCCGGTCATGCTCGGCCAGGGCTATGCCCGGCCGCTGGCTGCCGGCACGGTCTGTGCGGCAGGCACACTTGGCATTCTCATGCCGCCGAGCATCATGCTGGTGATCATGGCCGACCAGGCCTCGGTGCCGGTCGGTGACCTCTTCATGGGGGCGGTGCTGCCCGGTGGCATCCTGGCAGGACTCTATCTGGTCTACCTGCTGGCCGTCGGCTGGCTGGCACCGGCGCGGGCGCCGTTGGTGCCGGCTAAGCCGCTCTCTTTTGCCACCGTGCTCAATCTGGTGGTGGCCATCTTGCCGGCGCTGGCACTCATCGTCGTGGTACTCGGGTCAATCTTTGCCGGGGTGGCGACTGTGACCGAGGCCAGCGGCATCGGGGCGGTGGGCGCGTGCCTGCTGGCGGTCGGTCACTGGTTGCGGGCAGGCGGGGGTGATCAGGGGCGGGGGGGCATCGCGCAGCTTGCCAAGGAAGGCTGGCAGACCTGCGTTGACGCCTTCGAGATCACCGGCTCGGTTGTCGGCATCCTGATCGGGGCGACCTGCTTTGCCTTCATCCTGCGGGAACTCGGCGGGGACGGGCTGATTCGTCTGGGCCTCGAGAGCCTGCCGCTGGGGCCTTACGGCGTGATCGTCACCATCCTGGCAGTGATCTTCCTGCTGGGATTTTTTCTCGATTGGATCGAAATCACGATCATCGTGCTGCCGTTGGTCGTCGGTACGGTTGGCCAGCTAGACCTTGGCTTTGTTGCGCCGGCGGGCTTTCAGCGACCGGAGGATTTTGCGGCCGCCCGGGCCACCGCCAACACCATCTGGTTTTGCATCCTGATGGCAGTCTGCCTGCAGACCTCATTCCTGACCCCACCAGTTGGCTTCGCGCTCTTCTATTTGAAAGGGGTGGCCCCACCGGAGGTGAAACTGCTCGACCTCTACCGGGGCGTGGTCCCGTTTGTCGGCCTGCAACTGCTGGGGCTGCTGCTGGTGCTGCTGCTGGGCGGACCCCTCGTGCTCTGGCTCCCCCGGCTGGTCTACCGCTGGTGAGGTGGGGCCGGTACCTGCAGTGATCAATCAATCTGCCGAGGCAGCCAGTTCCCGGGTCAGCCGCCGTTTGATGACCAGCGAGCCAGCCGATACCACAAAGCACCAGCCGGCTAGGGCGAGGCACTGGGTGGGAACATCGACACCATGGTCGATCAGCAGGCCGGTCAGGCCCGGACCGATGGCGGTCGAAAAGACCATGATCGTGGTGGAAAGCGACCGGATCGCCCCGAGATGTCGGGTGCCGTAGAGCGTCGGCAGAAATGCGCCCCAGAGAGCGCTGGCCATGCCCATGGTGACTCCCATCATCGCCAGCGCAACGTACCAATAGGCAACATGGTTGGCCGGGCCGATCACCGCCAGGCCCAGACCGATCGGCAGCAGGAGCAGTGGTAGCAGCCGCTGGCCACCGAAGCGATCGATCGCCCAGCCGGCCGTAAACGAGGCGATCACACCAGCAACGGCAAAGCAGGTGAAGCCAGGCGCCATCGCCACCAGGCTCCAGCCCTTCACGCTGGCAATGTTGGTCTGTTGAAAAAATAGGACCGTCCCCATGAAGCCAGGGGTGAGGAGCGTCGGGAGGAGTGCCGGCAGCAGCCAATGCTGGATTGCCTCTCGCCGCTGCCAGTGCCGGCCACCGAGACCGGTCTGCTCCTGCTGGGCCGCCATCGCCTGTGGGGTGCGACTGCCGGCCAGCAGCCAGCCGATGAGCGGGGCGAACATCAGCAGCATTAACCCTGCGGCGGCCGTCCAGAGTGACCGCCAGCCGAGGGTGTTGATGGTGAGAATCGCAGGGGCGGCCAGCAGGATTTCACTGGCGGGATAGCCAAGGTTGGCGATGGCCACCGCCCGGCCGCGCTGGGCGACAAACCAGCGGCCGATCGCGGTCATGGCAAGGTGGCCAAACATCCCCTGGCCGCAGAACCGCAGCAGGAACAGCGAGAGCCCGAGCAGCCAGACTGAGCGGCCGGCCGCCATGCCGGCGGCGGCGGCCGCAAACCCGCCGGCCGTGCCGATGGCCACCAGCCGGGGTGAGACCCGGTCAACCACCGAGCCCTGCCAGAACATCAACGCTGCTGAGGCGAGGGTGGCCAGGGTGTAGAGGCCACCCCAGCTGCCGTCACTGAGGCCGTACTCCTGCTTGATCGCCGCTGCTGACAGCGAAATAAACCAGGTCTGGCCGCAGGCAGAGGCAAAGGTGAGCAGAAAGCCGGCGGCAAGCCAGCGGAGGTTGTGGAGCAGGAAGCGGAACATGGGGCAGGCCGAGTGCGGGAGGGCTCATCCCACCACGTTGCCGCCGGGGATACAATGCAAGCTTGTAAGTTCCGACTCGTAGCTTCATTCCCAGTGGCACCAGGCGGCTTTTGAGCCACTTACTTACCCGTACGCTCTCCAAACAAAGGACTTTCCCATGCAGTCGTGCTGGTGTGTTTTCCACAGTTTCCTCGTCCTCCTTCCACTGATGCTGCCCACTGCAATCTCAGCCCACGAACAGTTCACGGTGGCGAGGAATGAGACCGGAGGCGTAACCATCAGCATGAATGGACAGCCCTTTGCGACTTATGTCACCGATCAAGGCAACAAGCCGTTCCTGTGGCCTGTCCTTGGACCGGATGGCAAGCAAATGACCCGGAGCTTTCCGATGCAGGATGTGGCGGGTGAGACCCAAGACCATTACCACCACCGTGGCGTAAATTTTGGTCATCAGGGCATGGGTGGAACCGATACCTGGACCTGTCTTGGTTCACCGTGAAATGGAATCAGGTAGGCCTGGCGTAAGGGACACAATCGCGGCATCGTGCCGCGGGCAGTTGCGGCATCCTGCCGCAAAGGTTTATCGCATTGGTACCGATCCCGAAGGGAAGGCAGGGCGGCGGCGTGTTGGGCAACCGCCCTGCCTTCGGTCTCGGCCCGTGGAGCGGCGCTCGGGTCGGTCCTCACCGGAGCCCTATCCTCCGTCCACGTCGAGTCACATTGTACCGCGTGTGTCAACGTCACATGAGCACCGATTGCGTGACTCCTTCGGCGCGAGCTCGCGTCTTGGCACCGAGTCGCTTCGCGCGAGCGGACTCAAGCTTGCGGTCTCGGCTTGCAAAGACTTCAACGTCTCGTCCCGCGAGTTTGTCGACCGGCGTGACGTAACCGAGGGCGCTATGGAGCCGGACTTCGTTGTAGTGAGTCACGAAGTCATCCACGACGCGCCTCGCTTCGTCGATGTTCCGAGGAGCCTTGTCACGGAAGCGTTCGTTATTGAGCGTGCCGTGCCAGCGTTCCAGCTTTCCGTTGCTCTGCGGGTAGGAGGGGCTCGTCCGGACATGGGTGATCCCGGCGAGGCGGATGAACTGTTTGAAGTCCTTGGCGATGAACTGGGGTCCGTTGTCGGAGATAATCCTGGGCTTCTGGCCCGGGTTTTTCTCCAGTGCCCGCTGGACAATCGTCTCGACCTCGGGCTCCTTCATGGTCTCGCGGATCTCCCAGTGGATGCTGGCCCGGCTGTAGCCGTCGAGCACGGAGCAGAGGAAGTAGAAGGTGCCGGCCAGGTTGAGGTAGGAGATGTCGATGTGCCAGTGATCA
>CBFIHA010000061.1:0-6266 GCA_965662195.1 uncultured Pirellulales bacterium | reverse complement strand
GAACGAATCCCTTGCCCTTCTTCGAGGGAGCCCAGCGGTTGCGGTCGAGCAGGCCCGCACCCTTGAGGACTCGGTAGACACTGGATGGACTCACGGCGACAACGTCCTGGTCGATCATCATGTAGGTCAGCCTCCGGTAGCCTTCGAGCGGGAACCTGCGGTGGTAGTCGATGATCGCCTGCTTCTCCCAGGCCTCGAGCCAGCCATCCCGTGGGATGTGGCTGTTGTGGGCATGGGGCCTTCCGTAGTGGTGCTTCCAGAGGTGGTACTTGCTGGTCGGCAGTCCCATCCAGGCAAGGAGCTGCTTGGCAGGCACTTCGGCGCGGACTATCCACTTGCCGATGTAGTCACTTCGTCACGGGTGTCGGGGGGAACCCAGCGTCCTTTCAGAGCTCCCCACTGGCTTTTTTGCCAGGACGTTCTCCTCCATGAGTTCGGAGATGACTTCGTTCTTCTGGGCGATCTTGGCCTCTTTCTTGGCCAGAACATCCTCGAGCTTCACGATCTTGGCGTCCTTGGCCGACTCAGCGGCCTTGGCCTGTCTACTTCGCTTCAGGTCGAACACGTCGGCGCCGTGCTCGAAGATGGCGGCCTGCCATCGATAGATCTGGCTGGGCTGAAGCCCATGCTCATCGCACCGGTCGGAGATGGGGATCCGCTCGACGAGGTACCGCTTGACGATCGCGATCGTCTCGGCGCCGGAGAGCCGCTTGCGCTTCTGGGACATGGTGTGGAAAACTCAGAGGGAAAAGACACGCTAATCCAGGCCAACGAAGATTCCAGGTTCGACGGGAGCAGGACAGTACCGAACCAGCGGCTCCTTGGAGAAGGGAGAATTGCGGTGGGCTCACAACCAACCAGGCCGTGGCTTTTTTTGACAGGCTGCCTCGCCCCATGGCAGCGCCATGGTGAACCGAAAGGAGTTGCTCCATGTGTCCTGGCCGACTGCCTCACGAATCATTCGCGGCAGGGCGTGCGTGTTCAGCGAGGTATTGATTTGGTACCTCGTGGCCCGCGGGCAGTCCGGACAGCGATGCTGCGGGAGCGGCGTCAACTGGCTGGTGGGAAACCGCTGCAGGTCTTCCGGGTCGAGGAAAACCGCACTGACGAGGTCACCGTCACGGCAGTTCATTCCGAGTGCCTGGAGCACACTGGTGCCGCCCACCTTGAAGGGCTTCAGGAAAATACACCGCAGGCTGTGGGAGACGATCATGGCCGGCAGTATAGGAACACCGCCGGAGGCGGGTCAGCCCACGACCACGAGTCCGGTGGCCTCGCTTCTCACGCGTCTCGACATCAAGGTGCGTCCGCACGACATGAGCCATTACCACGGCAGTCGCAATGAGCAGCTCGATGCCTCCCAGCGACGCGACCTCGCCCAGAGCGAACTCTTCGCCGGCTTCTTCGACCGGCTCAAGGCCGCCGCAAAGCCGGCGGGCACGACGCTCTTCGCTCACACGACGGTGGTCTTCGGCAGCAACATCCGCACTGGCCACGAGCTGACCAACTGTCCGACGCTCATCGCCGGCCACGGCGCGAGCGTGAAGCTCGGCCACAACATCGTCGGGCCGAAAAACACACCGCTGTGCAACGCCTGGCTCACACTCCTCAAGGGCTCGGGCGTCGACGTGGACCGCCACGGCGACAGCACCGGCACGATCTCCGACTTGGTCAGCTGAACAGCCCAACCGCGCTCTCACGCAACGGGCCACGTGGCCACTCGCGCCTTGCGGGCGGCGTCGCCGAGCGGGGCGTCCTTCGTCGCCAAGGGGAGATTCCGCCGCATGGCAAGCTCCAGGTACGCAGCATCGTAGATCGAGAGGCCATACTTTGCTGCCAGTTCTGTCAGTTTCGTAAATGCCAAACCGCCGCCATCGCCGTCAACGAGATGCGGCAACAGCAGGATATTCTCGGCTGCCAGCCGTCTTTCGCGTTCGGTGATTCGCCCTCGCCGCCTGAGCACAAGCAGAGCATTCGCCACCTCCAGTGACCACAAAGACGGCACCTCAAGTATCGCGCCGGTGGCGACCGCTTCGAGCATTGCCTGCGTTGAGGTGGTGGCTTGTCCGGGGTGGACCCAGGCCATCGCAACTGAGGCATCGGCGACGAACCGTGTCGGTGTCATCGGTCAGCAACGCCCCTCCTCAATGGCCGATCGCACGTCAGCATCGGTGAGTGGAGTTCCCTTGGTTCGTCGCGCTATGGATCGTTGGAGATCGAGGAGAGCGGCTGAAGCGCGGCGACCCTGCTCCCCTCCGAAAGCACCCTCTGGCACGATTCGGGCCACTGGCTTGTCGTGCCGGGTGATGACGATCTCCTCACCCTGCGCGACACGCTTCAGCAACTCTCCGAATCGCGTTTTCGCATCGAATGCTGAGATGCTTGCCACGCCATGCCTCCCGAGCTTTGGACAATTGTTAACCAATGACTGGTTAATTTTATCGCAGTTGTGAGGCAGGGGCAACTTCCGCAACCTCGCGGATCATGGTCATTGCTGTAAAAGGGGCCCCGCAGCAGAATCAGTGGGTGAATTCGGGCTCGGGTAGGTTCCCCAACACATGAAACAGCGTGAATTCGATGCCTTCTGGCGTGCGGAAGCCCTACGCTTTTCTGGTTGTCAGTTTTGCCTTGCCGTTGAATCCCTCGACGATACCTGCCGAGATGGTGCCCAAGGCGAGGGGCTTGCCCGCCCATGCCGGGCTGGTGTATTCCCAGAACCGCTGGAACTCCTCGCGGAGCAGATGGGCCCAGACAGAAGGGAGAGGATAGGACGGTCAACGGCACTTCCGCAAGCGTCTTGCCCGCCGGCAACAGCCGGACAGTCGGCTTCCGCTCTCTTTTGAGGGCAAGTCGCCTCCTCGCCTGCCTCGGAAACGGCAGAAAAAGGTGAGAAAGAATTGGCTCATTCGCTGCATTCTGTTCTTTGCGCAGACCGGTTCCGAATCGCATTCGATGCGGCAGCGGGATCGAGCGTCGCGAAGGAAGCGCACCTGCTGTTGGCAGACTGTGGAAAAAGTCTGCCGTCGCAGGATGCGGCGATTGGCAACCCCGAAAACCCTTGGCGTTTTCGGGTGTTGCCCAAGTGGAAAAAGGCCACGGAGGGATTTTTCCACGGACAGTCAGCGGTGGTGAATATCGATCATGGGCAGGTCATCAGGTGATGCGTGCTCGAACTCCCAGCACCAGGGGACTGCACCAGCTCACCCAGTCAACGGGTGGCCCCCCGGCTGGTGACACGTGCGGCGGCTCCGGTGGTTCGCCGAGATGCGTCAAGATCTGATTTCACGCGGTCGAATCCATCCTGGCCTTCTTCCGCTTGTGAACTTCCGGTTCAAAGTGGGCCGGCTCCTGCCGGCCGTTTACAAGCAGCCGGATGCCACCGCCGCAGCTGGAACACGACAGTGGAAACTCTTCATCAAGCCGTGCGAGGAGCTTTGCCCAGGTAATCCGCGACGTATCGTGACGGCGTGACTTTCCAACAATACTTGCAGCCGGGCCGCAGCAGCCGCTCCCCGCGGCAGCCGCTGCACCGGCATGTCCGCCCGTCTTCGCTTCCAGGTGCTTGCCGATATTCCCGACGGCAAGCGCCGTGACCGCTGGCCGCAGGGGGTGGTTCGCGGCAAACATCCCGTGATACCGATGCCGGTGCCGCCGGGGCGGTGGGATCAGCGCTGCCAGCCGGGCCAGAAACTCAAAGGGCGTCAGCTCGATGACACCACTGGCCCCAGGAGTCCGGTGGCCCGCGTTAGCTGCTCGTTTCCGAGTCCGTTGAAAGCGAAGCTGTTGCCCAGCACGACAGAGCCGGCACAGTCACCGACGGCATAGAGCCCGAAGGCCCGATTACTGATCACGGTGTTGCCCCTGCCGTACCCACCGCTGCTGCCGACATGCACCCCAAAGCCACCGTCAACCCGCTCAACCGATGGCTCAAAGCCCCCAATCGCGATGGTGTTGGCAGTGCCACCCACCACGATGCCGTTGCCACCGTTGGGAATCGGCAGCTTGATGTTCGAGTTGGTCCCCACTGCCGTATCGGTGACCTCAGCGCCGTGGGCACCCCCGGCAAAGACAATCCCGTCACCAGTATTTCCGCCAATCAGGCAGGTCCGCACCCGGTTCCAGGTGCTGGAATCGTTCGGGTCGAATGCCGGGTTGGTGGAACTGATCAAGATGCCGGCGGCCTGATTGGGAACAGCACCACCAAATGCCGATTAGCCGACAAAGTTGTTGAACGATAGCAGCCCGCTTGCCGTGTCCCGGACCTCAATGCCGTGCTGGGCATTCCCCGACATGACGTTGCCCAGTGGAATTTCTCCGCCGGCATTGACGCGTGCGGATCGATCTGAAACCAGCATGCCGCTGCCGAGATTGGGAACCGCCGTGGCATTGTCGGCGCCGAGGCCACAGAAGTTTGCATGGACCACAGTGTCGTTCGAATCGGTAATCCGCAGCCCGTTTCCCCGGTTGCCGGAGAGCACATTGTAAAAGACGAAGGGGCTTTGGGTGGCTGTTGTGCCAAGCAGCCGGTTGCCATCGGCTGCGATAATCGCCACGCCATCCGCGCCGTTCCCCAGGCTGGCTGAGCCACTGGCCGTTGTGCCGATGTAGTTGCCACTGAGCTGATTAAGTGTTGCGCCGTCGTCGATCAGGACGCCGTTGTGGGTATTTCCGGAAATCAGATTTCCCTGGGCCGGCCGGACGAACACACCCCCGGTCGGATTGTTTCCGCCGCTGGGCAGATCGGCACCGTAGGCCACGCCGCCGATCAGCGTATTCGTGGCTCCGGCAGTGAGCTGGATACCGCTTGCAGCATTGGGCCGGGCAACGGTGCCGGTCGCATCGGTGCCGATATTGTTCATGGCGATGGTGCTTCCCTCACCACCGGCAACGGTAATGCCATTGCCACCGTTTCCGCTGATCACGTTGGAGACCGTGAAGGTATCTGTTGAGCCCACACTGCCAATGAGGTTGTTTCGTGACGATGCTTCGAGGTGGATGCCATCACCCTGGTTCCCCTGAACCGTGACCCCATCGGCCTCAACGCCGATGAAGCAGCCTGCAATGGTGACATTTGACGCAATGACCCTGATGCCAGCGCTGCTGGCATCGACGATGGCGAGAGCGCCGATGGCGGTACCGTCGGCCCCGGCGGCGACGACAAAGCCGGTGGTTTTCTCAAAATCGACGGTGATGGCGGGGGTGGCTGAACTGCCCGAGGCGGTCGGCCCGACAAGGTTGACCGGGTTGGTGATGGCGGGCAGTGGGGTGGCCCCGACAACAATCGTTCTGGTGACATCAAAGCGAATAATCGCGGGCGAGATGGCGGCATTGGCATCGAGCATGGCCTGCCGCAGTGATCCCGGTCCGTTGTCTGCCAGCGTCGAGACGACAAAGGCTGCCGCTGAGTCGGTGAGGCTGCTGAAGGATGTTGGCGTGGCCGGGGCCTTGGGAGCTGTTGGCCCATAGACCGCTGCACTGACGTTGTCGGGGCAGATACGGCCCGGCGGTGAGACCAGGACGCAGGCGGCGAGGAGTTGTCTGCCCTCAAATGATTCAGGAGCAGAGAGTGTGTCCATGAAAATGCCTTGGTGGAAAAATCACTCCATCACCTGTCGGTCAACGTCGCAGCCAGCCGAATGGCTCGTCGACCCGAAAAGTCAACAGGAGGTCGTTGGCTGAGAGAGCGGACCGGTACGTCCCCGCCGGCAGGGCACCGCCAGCAAAGGTCAGCGGTGTGTCGATGCCATTGATTGCCAGAAAGCGATAACTCAGATCGACGGTGAGGCGATCGGTCAGATTCCAGAATACGCCACCCCCGGCCTGCCAGGCAAAGGCACTGTTCTGGGTGTAGCCCGAGACCAACGAATCGTCGACGGCACCCTCTGTGCCATAACCATCAGGTTAAAGGGACGGGATGGGGCGATCCGGCTGCCCACTGTGCTGCGAAGTGACCCCCGCTCCGTCTCCTTCTCCTCAGATGAGCCCACGGGCCTGCACACGGTCTTGACGACCGTGACCAAGCCACGAGCAAACAGAGGCTATGACGCCAGAATGCCCTTGACCACATGGCCGTGAACATCGGTCAGCCGGTAGCGGCGGCCCTGGAACCGATAGGTCAGCCGTTCGTGGTCGATGCCGAGAAGATGCAGCAGCGTGGCGTGGAAGTCGTGGACATGCACGCCGTCACTGGCGACGTTGTAGCCATACTCGCAGGTCTCACCCCAGCTGACCCCCGGCTTGATGCCACCGCCGGCCATCCAGCTGGT
>CBFIHA010000060.1:0-24780 GCA_965662195.1 uncultured Pirellulales bacterium | reverse complement strand
GCGGTACAGCATCGGAAACGTGAAAGAAACGAAACGGACCATCGCGTTTGCCGAGAGCGCGATCGTCGATTTTGCCCAGCCGAACTTTCCGCTCAGGGAAAACCTTGGTGGACTGCTCCTACCCGGTGGTGCTGACCCATCGGTTCACTTCCGCCACGCGGGTGACTTTGCCAATGTGGTTTTCGTGGACGGCCATGTTGAGGCCTACCCCTGGCAGTACCGCAAAGGGCCGTGGAGTTCGGCTGCACAGGCAACCCAAGAGCAATTCCATCGGATCGGCATTGTCTGCGACGGTGATCCCACGGACAGCAGCGTTGCGGATGCTCTGTACGACCTCAAATAGCCCACCCACACCCTTAGGAGCCCACCCATGAAAGATCCCCGAATCTGGACCGGGGTCATCGGTCTCTGCCTCACGGCCTGGCTCGTCGCCCCTGTTGTGTTTCCACCCCGCCCACCAGCCGTTGCTGCGGAGGACATTCCGGTCATTCATTACGTCTGCCGTGAAAGTGGTGAGGTTTTTGAACTGCCGCTGGCCGGCGAACGCCTTGAGCATCCCGAAACCGGCCGGCCGACGCTGGTCCCGGCGGTCTATGACGCCCGGCGGAAAAAGTGGCGGCCCGGCCCGCCGTTGGAGGCGATGCACCGGCTGGGGCTCTTGCAGCAGCAGGCAACTGAGTAATCTGCCTGCTATGGCAGCATCTGTTTCCGATAGCGATGACGGGTTCGTCCTGCACCGTAACGCGGCTGCCTGGGATCGGCTGGCAGCGGCGGGGCAGCCGTTGGCCCGACCGGCGGTCGATGCCGCCTTCGCCGATCCGCGGGGCTGGCTGGGGACGGCCGGCCCGCCCGGTCGGTGCTGGCTGCCGGAGAGCCTGCAGGGGCTCGAAGTACTCTGTCTGGCGGCCGGCGGCGGCAAGCACGGGCCACTCTACGCCGCCGCCGGGGCCCGGGTGACCGTGGTCGATCTTTCGGCGGCGATGCTCGAACTCGACCGCCGCGTGGCCCGCGAACGGCGGATCGACCTCGAACTGGTGCAGGCTTCGATGGACAACCTCACCATGCTTGCCAGCGGCCGCTACGACCTGGTGATCCAGCCGGTGAGCAGCTGTTATCTGCCCCGACTCGAGCGGCTCTTTGCCGAGGTGGCCCGGGTCACCAAGCCGGACGGGCGGTACATCAGCCAGCACAAGTCGGCGGCGAGCCTCCAGGCGTCGCTCGAGCCGAACGGGGCGGGCCGCTATGAACTGCTGCATCCCCTGCCGGCTGCGGAGAGTCGCCGCGAGCCACTGCCGCCGGTCGGTCCCTCGCGGCTGCGGGAGGCGGGAACCGCCGAGTTCGTCCATCGGCTCGGTGATCTGCTCGGGGGCGTCTGTGCCGCCGGTTTCATGATTGAAGACTGCTGGGAGCCGGCTGAGGCAGACGCCACTGCCCGCCCCGGTGCCTATGGTCACCGGGCCCGGTTCCTGCCGCCCTATCTCCGGCTGCTGGCCCGACGGCACGGCAACGCCCAACCCCGGCGGCCGCTGCTGGTACAGTAACGCAACAAAGGAACTTTATGATGATCCACATGAACATTCTCCTGACCGTCAAGACTGAGGCTGATGTGCCGAAGGTTCGGGAGTTGCTTACCGCAGCGATGCGCAAGAGCCGGCAGGAGCCGGGCTGTGAGCGGTTTGACGTCTACCACTCGCAGGCTGATCCGAGCCGCTTCACCCTGGTTGAACACTGGGCCACGCAGGACGCCCTCGACGCCCATCGGCAGGCCGAGGCCTACACCACGATCTACAAGCCGCAGGTGATGCCGCTGGTCGATCGCGAGGGCCATCCCGTCACGCTGCTGGAATAGGATCGGGCCATGCTCCTGCTGATCGACAACTACGATTCGTTCACCTGGAACCTCGTCCAGCGGCTGGGTGAGGTCGCCCCGGACCTGCCGGTGGAGGTCTACCGCAACGACCAGATCACGGGCGACGAGATCGCCGCGAAGCAACCGAGTCAGCTGGTGATCTCGCCGGGGCCCTGCACGCCCGATGAGGCGGGGATTTCCTGTGATGTAGTCCGCCGTTTTGCCGGCCGGATGCCGATCCTTGGCGTCTGTCTGGGGCACCAGGCGATCGGCCAGGTGTTTGGTGGTCGGATTGTCCGGGCCCGCCAGCTGATGCACGGCAAGGTCGATCGGATCGAGCATACGGGGGCCGGCCTGTTCGCCGGGCTGGCCTCGCCGCTCGAGGCAACCCGGTATCACAGCCTGGTGATCGACCCACCGACGCTGCCTCGTGAGTTCGAGGTCGACGCCTGGGCAGCAGCCCCCGACGGCAGCCGCGAGATCATGGCGATCCGTCACCGCGGATTGCCGATTTACGGAGTGCAGTTTCATCCAGAAAGTTTTCTCACGCCCACCGGCTATGACCTGCTGCGGGCCTTCCTCGGACTTCCCGGCGGGGTGGTGACAGCATGATCGATGTGGCCGAGGCGGTACGGCTGATCGAGCAGACGGCGGTGCCGCTGCCCCCGCGGTGGGTGCGGCTTGAGATGGCCAGCGGCGGACTGCTCGCCGCCGACGTGACGGCCGACGTCGATTCTCCCCCCTGGGACAAGGCGATGATGGACGGCTTCGCCGTCTGTGCCGCCGATTTTCCTGCCAGCGGAACCACCACCGAGATTATTGAGCTGGAGGTGGTGGCCGATCTGGCCGCCGGTGACGCAGCCAGCCTGAGGCTACGGCCGGGCAGCTGTGCCCGAATCATGACCGGTGCCCCGGTGCCAGCCGGGGCTGATGCGGTGGTGCCGATCGAGCGAACCGTTGATGGCACTGCTGGGGTTCATGCCGGTGGTCGGGTGCGGCTCTGCGAACCAAAGTTTCGCCCCGGCCAGCATATCGGTCGCCAGGGTGCCAGCTTTCGAGCCGGTGAAATCGTGCTGGCCAGTGGTAGCCGGCTGGGTCCGGCGCAGGTCGGCCTGTGCGCCGAGGCTGGGGCAAGCCACGTCCAGCTCATGGCTCCGCCGCGGGTAGCGATCATCGCGACCGGTAGTGAGCTGGTGCCGGCCGCAGCGGTTCCGGCCCATGGCCAGATCCGCAATTCCAACGGGCCGATGCTGGCGGCGGCGGTTGCCGTGGCAGCCGCCGAGCCGATACCGTTGGGAATCGCCGGCGACAAGCCGGAGCAACTGCGGGCAGCAATTGCCCAGGGACTGGCTGCTGACGTCCTGCTGCTCTCCGGCGGGGTCTCAACGGGTGACTACGACCTGGTCCCCGGCACGCTGGCTGCAGCGGGTGTTGAACAGGTCTTCCACAAAGTCCGGCTGAAGCCGGGCAAGCCGGTCTGGTTTGGGGTGCTCCAGCGAGAGCAGGCGGTTCCGACACTTGTGTTTGGGCTGCCGGGCAATCCGGTCAGCACGCTGGTCTGCTTCGAACTGTTTGTCCGGCCGGCGATCGCGATTGCCGCGGGGTCGCCCCGTGATCGCTGGCACCGCCCGCGGCTGACGGCAGCACTGGCCGCTGCAGCCAAGGGCAATCCTGACCGGCCGGTCTATTTCCCCTGCACCCTCGCCGGCACCGCCGCCGCACCGACGGTCACCCCGCTGCCCTGGGGCGGCTCGGCCGATCTGCTCGGCCTGGCCCGGGCCAACGGGCTCATGCTCTTGCCTGCCGGCTGTGGCCAGCTGGTGGCCGGTAGCCAGGTCGAAGTGATCCCTCTCGGGTAAGCATCGCAGTGTCGCCCCCGGTCATCCCCCGTCAGGCAATGCTACTGGGGGTGAGGGGCCACCAAGGTCCCGTGAGCCGGCGTACGCGGACAAGCGGAGCCAGGGACGGCAAAGCGACGTCAGCGTCGAATGAGCGGAGGCCACGATGGCAGTCCCGATCGCCAGGCTCGCGGCTTTTGATGTTGCGCGTTTGTGTCAATCGGCAGAAAAATTGCCCCTGCTTCGAAGCCCGAAGCGCAAGTTTTGATGTTGCGCGTTCACGGCGATCAGCAAAAAAGTCCGTCAAAAAGTACATGCTTTGAAGCCCGAAGCGCAAGCTGAGGGAAATCACGTTATTTGATCCCCGAAACGTATTCCCTCGCCTCGCGCCTCGGGCTTCCTGGGATTTCGGTTTCACTCAGCGCAACATCAAAAAGCGCAAGCTGAGGGAAATCGCGTGGGTGGTCCCCGAACCGCATTCCCTCGGCTCGCGGCTCGGGCTTTCTGGAGTTCGCTTCCACTCAGCGCACCAGCAAAACAGACGCCCGGGGCTTCCGCAGACCGTGAGCAACGCAACAACGAAACAATTGTCCGTGCCGAACACGATTGCCACGCTAGCCGGCGCGAATGTCCAGCGACGGGACCTGGTTGGCGGCTCACCGGCGGTTGATCAGCGGCCGATGCTGGTCAGCCCTCGGTCACCAAGCCGAGTTCGAGCAGCTTGCCTAGGCATTCGTCCCGCTCGCGGCAGCGTTCGAGGCCGGCCCAGGTCTCGTCCTGCGCCGCTAGAAATGCCTGCTGGTTTGCCGGCAGGCTCCCGCTGCCGGCCAGCCGCTGAATCACGGCCTGATCGAGGCGGGTGAGCCGCAGCGCGTTGAAGCGGTAATCGAGAAAGGCCTCCCAGCAGAGTGGAAAGAGCTTGGCGACAATCTCGTGGCCGATTGCTTCGGCATAGCGGCGGATCTCCAGTTGCGCATGGCCGTCCATCCGGAGGGCGATAAAGTGCAGCAGATTGTGCAGGTCGATTTTCCAGTAGGCCTCGGTGTAGGTCGACAGTGGCAGGTCTTTGCGGGCCTGTTCCCGGGCGATCCCGGCGGCGAGGCGTTCCTCATAGACGCGGCGGGCCAGGCTTTGCAGTTCCTGCTCCGACTGGGTCAGCGGATGGCCGTCGGTGGCTGCGAGTACATCGGCAGAGCCCTGCCGGTTGTTGGTGGCCTGGCTCCGCCAGCTGTCATCCCGGGTTGCTTGCATCGAGTCGATGGCAAGCGAGTAGCGGGTGGAGTATTCATTGATGTTGGCGGTGCGGTGCCGCACCCACTGCCGCCAGCAGTCCATCGGCACCCGCACCAGGAACTTCAGTTCGGCCATCTCAAAGGGCGTGGTGTGGGCGTGCCGCAGGAGATAACGGATCAGCTGTCGGTCATCGCTGACCTTGCGGGTGCCCTCGCCGTAACTGACGCGGGCCGCCTGCACGACCGAGGCATCGGTTCCCATCACATCGACGAGGGTGACATAGCCATCATCTAGCACCGGAAACTTTTTCCAGCGGAGTTCTTCACCGGTGATGGCGGTCGGCTCGGCAGCAGGCTCAGGCGGCATCGGTTCTCCTCGGCAAAGTTGGCATGGGGCGTGCAACAGGATGAACGTCTGCGTCGATCCCTGCAACCAGCGACCCTGTGGACCGGCCCCCAGCGAGCGGTGGCCAGGATGGCACCGCTCGCGTGAAACGCCGGCCGGATGCCGGCGCCCGTGCTCGCTTTCCGTGGAAAAAGCCATCCCTGGCCTTTTTCCACTTCGTGTACCCTCGAAAAACGCCAAGGGTTTTCGAGGGTACCGATTGCCGCGTCGTGCGGCAGAGAATTTTTGTGTTTGTTGTGGGAACCCTTGGCGTTCCCGCCGACCGGCCCCCAGCGAGCGGTGGCCAGGATGGCACCGCTCGCGTGAAACGCCGGCCGGATGCCGGCGCCCGGTCCAGGGAACCCTTGGCGTTCCCGCCGACCGGCCCCCAGCGAGCGGTGGCCAGGATGGCACCGCTCGCGTGAAACTAGCTAAAGAAGTTTTCGCCGTAGAGGTTCGCCGGCGGGCAGGTGGTCACGGTGATGTCACCATTGACCCGGGTCTGGCAGGCAAGCCGCATGGTTTCTTCATTGCCAATGTAGGCCATCGAGACCCCAAGCCGGGCCTTTTCGAGAAAACCCCTGGGGCTGGTGTTTTCCATGCCCTTGGTGATCAGCACCCGGCAGCTGCCGCAGCTGGCCATGCCGTGGCAATTAAGCACTTTGTGTACCCCCGGGTAGAGGGCAACGCCGGCGGCAAGCGCCTCTTTGCGGAGGTTGGCCCCCTCAGGAACTTGAATTTCTTTTTTTTCGGTCGCGAAGGTGATGGTTGGCATAGGATTCTCTCGCTAAAGGGCCCGTCATTTCCCGATACTTTAGCCATCCCGGGCGAAGGCTTCTACTGCCACCCGGCCGACCCACTTGAAGGAAGCATCCCATGGCGGAACTGACCAAATATCAACGCAATGTCATCAAGAATTACTACGACAACCTCGACACCGCCCTGGTGCAACGGCTGGGCGAGCAGGTGACCGATCTCTACCTTGCCGAGGGGAAAAAGCGGACAAAACTCTGGGAATCGATCGCCAAGTCACTCGAAAAGCTTGAGGTTCCCAAGTCACGGATTGCCAGTGTGGTCGGCTCCGATGATGCCCGCCAGTTGGCAAAACTTCTCCAGGAACTCTGGGGCTAGCAGGCTGTCGACCGAGCCATCAAGGGGCGTTTTCTGAGCCGGCGAGCCCCAGCAGCCCCGGTTTTTGAGGCTCGCCGCCGCCTCTGGTGGCTCCAAAAATTTCAAACGGGCTGAACCATTCTGTGAAACAGGTTATCGCCATCGTGAAGCCGTTTCTGGCCGAGCGGGTGCTCGAGGCGCTGGCATCAGTGCCGATCGAGGCCCTCAGCGTGCATGAAGTCCGCGGGTATGGCCGGCAGAAGAGCTATCTCGATGCCACGACCGAGCAGGACCGTTCGCTTGCCTTCTTACCCAAGGTCGAAGTGGCCTGCTGGGTCGCAGATGACTGGGTTGAGACGGTGATCGCCCAGATCAGTGCCGCGGCTCGCACCGGCCGGATGGGGGACGGGAAGGTCTTTGTCCTGCCTGCCGAGGCGGTCAGCGGATAAAGATACCGGTCGCGTACCAGATGCCGTTGGCACTTTGACAGATATCGTAGCCGTAGGCTGCCTGCGGGCTGCTGACCGCCTTCCAGTGGCCCGCCGACTGCCGCCAGCAGGCGACACAATCGACGCAGGAATCGAGCAGATCCTGATCCGGCCAGCTTTCCGCACAGACCTCCGATGCCCCACCGCGACCGCCGGCGATCTGTTGCGAACGGGTCTCCCAGCCGTGGTGTCCCTGACGTCTGAGGCGGGCCTGATGAGCCGAATGGGCTGCTGCTGCTGCGGCGAGCGATTCGTCCGAATTGCCACAGGTGCTCAGCGGCCTGGCCGGATGCCGCCGAACAGCCAGGATCAGTGAACGTTGGGTGAGTGATCCGTGGGGAAGGCTGGGCAGGAGTTCCAGATCGGCCGCGGCAAACTGGTAGTACCTGCCGGGTGTTCGCGGCAGGATCGAGACCACCCGCCCCCGCCAGCGACCGGGCGTCTGATCGATCAGGAAGATACCCGGCCCCCGCCGAAGTTCGCTCAACGCCGGAGAATGCAGCAGTTCGCGGCCACCTTCTTCCATACCCAGGCGGCAGAACACCCAGGCATCGCCCCCGGCGGCGAATCGCTTGCGGAGGGAGTGGTCGGCCAGCCGCCCTGCCACCCGGTCATCGTCCTGGCGGCGGGCAGTCGGTTCGATTGAAACCAGCAGCATCGCCTTGCGTTCAGCGGCGGTTGCCAGAGCGGTGGCATAGTCATGAACGTCCAGAATCGAATGCTGCCGGCCCGTGGGTGAATCCTGCGGAGTTTTTGCTCCGGCGGACGCTGTCAGCAGCAGGAGGAGGGCGATCGCGGTTTGCCCACAGACAGTGGTGTGACACATCAGGCTCGTGGTCATGGGTGCCTCGCTGAGGGGTTTGGGGGGCTACTCCCGCTGCATTCGGCGTGGGGGCCGAGGGCTTCGGACCAGAATGTCCGGCCCGCTGATCAATTTGAACGCGGCTGGCCGCGGCCGGGCAACCAGCTCCCGTTCCAAGCGGCAAAAGGCGGTTGAAAGCGGCGAAATGTCTGATGGGGCGAACCGCCACCGCCTGACCGGCCGCGGCGGCCGGTCAGGCGGTGGGCCGACGCACCCGCTGCCGCCAATATCGCCATGGAGCCGTGGGCGGTAAAACCGCTACAATCCTCCCAACTGGGCAAGTTTCCCACCTCTTCCGTCAGGCCTATCCCATGCTCCGCTTTGCCATTGTGCTTTCCGTCGCTGTGTTCCTTGGGGCGGGTGGCGGGGGCATCTGCCGTGCGGCTGATCTCGCCGATCTTGCCAGCGAACCGCTGAGGGAGATTCCGGCGTTTGAGAAGCCCTCATCCGAGGACCTTAAGGCGGCGGCCGTTGCCTTACGGCAGGCGAGCGGTCCGCTCGATCGGCTGCTGGACCGCAGCCAGAGTGGGGCCGACTGGCGGGCCTATCTCGACTGGCCGGCGGTTGAAGCGCAGGCGGCAGGCGGGGACGCCCTCGACGTCGAGACCCTGCTGCGGCTTTACCGGCAGTTTGATGCCGATGAGAACGGCCTTGAGATGTATCAGTTTGTCGCGGTCCGGCGGGCCCTCGCCGCGGCCATCGAGGTGGCGGTTGCCGCGACCAACGAGCGGGCGGCAGAGACCTACCAGAAGCGGGCCGAAAAGCTGGTGAGCCTCGTTATGGCGGCGGCCCGGGAGGGTACCACCGAATCACTCGATGGGGTCGGTCCGCTGCTGGGCCGGCTCAGTGAATCCGGGCAGGCGGCGGGTATCGTGGCCCGGGTTCGGAGCCTGGTGGACCGGCCTAATCTGCATCTGCATGTTGATGAAAAGCTGCTTGGCACCGCGGTCAATCGCGTGGTCGACCGGGTCGCACCGGTCAATGAGGTCGTGCTCGGCACTCCGGTGCGGGGCATTGGCCGGACCTCGGGGCTGGTGCTGCTCGACTTTCTGCCGGCCTCCGATCGGGCGGTCACCCAACTCACCTTCACGGCCACCAACCGGGCGACGACCCGCAGTTCCAAGGGGCCGGTTACTGTTTGCAGCGAGGGACTGACCGACCTTTTCGCCCAACGCCGGATCTTCATTGATGACCAGCGGGTCTGGGCCGAGCCGATCACTGCTTCTGCCTCAACCAGCACCCGGACCACTGGCATCGGCGTCAGCAAGCGATTCGGGAGCAAAATGATCCGTCGGATCGCCTCGAAAAAGGTGGCCCAGATCAGGCCCCGGGCTGAAGCGGTCAGCGAACGTAAGGCCCGCGAAAAAGTTCGCCAGGAGTTCGAGCAGGAGACCTCCGCGGCGATCGCCGAGGCGTCCCGGGACTATCAGCAGAAGTTCCGCAAGCCACTGCGGGAGCGGGGCTGGTATCCGGAACTGCTGCGGATGAGCACCACCAGCGACCGGCTCGCCGTGGTGGCCCGCAAGGCGGTTGCCGACCAGATTGCCGCCTTCACCGACCCGCCGGAGGCTGAGGCCGACGCCGTCCTCGGCGTGCGACTGCACGAGACGGTGGTCAACAATGCCGCCGCGATCACTCTGGCCGGCCGCACGATCACGCAGGAGTTCGTCGAAGAGCAGCTCAAGGAACGTGATGGCAAACTGCCTGAGTCGCTCACCAGTGACCCCGATCAGCCGCCCTGGTCGATCACCTTCGCCAAGCGGAAGCCGGTCGAACTTGATGCCGATGACGGTCGGGTGAAGCTCACCATTCGGGGCAGCCGGTACACCTCGGGTGAGCGGTCGTTTCCAGCCATGGACATCTGGGTGACCTACCGGATTGAAACGGACGCGGGTGTCACCCGGCTGTTCCGTGATGGTGATGTTCAGATCTATCCGCCCGGTTTCGAGCCGGGGGGGGAAGAAAAGCTGAGTGTCTCCGAAACATCGCTGCGAGGAATCCTGCAGAAGCGGTTTGGTCGTGTCTTCAAAGAGGTTGTCGACATCGAGCCGCTGGAACTGCCGGGAGAACTGGCTGCCGCCGGTCCGCTGCCGCTGAAGCAACTGGTGGCCCGCCGCGACGGCTGGCTGGCGGTCGGCTGGCAGGAGAAGAAGGCCGAGGCAGTCATCGCTGACAAGACGGCCGCGGGTGAACTGCCGGCCGCTCCGCGGCTCGCCCATCGTTGAACAGATCGCCTGCCACGCGGCCTGCGATCAGCCTGCCGCACTCAGCGGCTGCCGGCCCTGATTTCGGTCGTGATCAGGTCAGCCTCACGGATCGCCTGATCGAGCGGCAGGCCGGTGCGGACACCCGGCCGCAGGTGCCCGGCGGCTGACAGATACGCGTCACGAAGCAGGTTCAGCCGTTTGCTGACCAGTGGCAGCAGCGGTGAGGCCTGTTCCTGGGTCCAGTCAGCCGGCACGCCCAGACCGTCGAGGACAGCCCGACAGATAGCCCAGTGGCCAGCGTCACCGGGATGGACGGTGTCGGCTGAGAAGATGACCTGCGGATCGTCCTGCCGCGCCTGTTCCAGAGCCTGCTTCATTGGGCCATGTACATCGATCACCATCCAGCCGTCGGCCCGCTTGGAGAGGAGCCAGCGGGAATACTCCGCCAGCACGGCGTCATAGTCGGTGTCGCCGGCTGGGCCGAGTCTGTCGGGCCGCTGATCGTAGATGGGCGGGGTGAGATGGATGATGCTCGCCCCGGTCGCCTCGACCGCAGCGTGGAGCCGCTCGATTCCGGCCCGAAAACGGGCAAAGCGGTCAGCCTCGAGGGGCTGGTAGATGCCGCAGTTCATCCCGTAGCAGGCCAGGACGACATCGGGGCGGCTCACCCGCAGCGCCCGGTCAAGCCGTTCGTGCAGATCGGGCCGGGGAAACTTGCCGCCGGCGTGACCGTCCTCGGAGAGCCCTGACACAGTCTCGCTTGAAAGCCCCATGTCGATGACCATGCCGGGCAGGCCGGCCGTCTCCTTCCAGCAGTCGAGCAGGGCCACCCACCGGCCGCCGTAGGTGATTGAATCACCCAGAACAACAATCCGGTCGGCCTCAGTCAGCAGTTGCCGGGCAGCGGGCTGTACGACCGGTTCTGCGGCAACGGCTGTTGGAGTGACTCCGCCGGTGGCGGCCAGGAATACCAGGCCGATCAGCAGCCAGTAGGAAGTGAGCAGGTAATGCATCGTTCGGTTTCTTTCTGTGTTTGGCCGTGACTGCGTCGGCTGTTCCCCGTGGCTGCCCACTCGGGCAGACAACGCCCCCCGAAAGCTGAAGCCAATCCGGCGACGGTCACTCGCCGGTGCCGGCCTGCACTGGTGTCGCACCCTCCCGGATGGCGAACAGATGACTCCGGTTGGCGATGTAAAGCGTGTCACCGGCGACGATCGGAGTGGAATAGACGCTGTTGCCCATGTTGATTTCGGCAAGCAGGTCTTTCTGTTTGGCCAGGGCGAAGATGCAGATGTCGCCATCCTCGTCACCGATGTAGACCTTGCCATCCACGATCAGCGGCGAGCCCCAGCTTGCCGCCAGCATGTCGTGGGTCCAGTGCGGCAGGCCTGTCTTGACGTCGAGACAGTGAAACAGGCCGCTGAAGTCGGCGACGAACAGCAGGCCGTCCTTGATGGCGACCGTGCCGCAGGTGCGGTGCATTGTTTCTTCAAACGCGAGTTTGCCATTGCCGTCGGCATCATGGCCGGGATAGTGCCAGACCGCCGCTGAATTCGGATTGGGCCGGGCCACCTCTCCCTGCTCCTGGATCACCGCCTGGATGCGGCGGTGGGGCAGTGGAGTGTCGGGGGCTGCCAGGCTGACGGCCAATTCAGGACTGGTGTCGCCTCGCTCGGTCGGGTCGATGCACCAGAGGTGGCCGACGCCCTCGCCATGCTCGGGATCCTCGCCGACGGCGATGTAGACCAGCCCCTCGTGGAAGACCGGAGTGCCGATGATGTGGTTGCGGTCGGCCCGGCCCCCGAGGGTGTATTTCGACTCTTTGGGGTTACAGTC
This sequence comes from uncultured Pirellulales bacterium, assembly GCA_965662195.1. Classification (GTDB taxonomy): domain Bacteria; phylum Planctomycetota; class Planctomycetia; order Pirellulales; family UBA1268; genus UBA1268. The sequence goes on along the minus strand of CBFIHA010000060.1, from coordinate 12,973 downwards.
GAATTGCCAGAGGAGCTTGGCCCCGCCTGCCCCATCCCCGCGGGCATCAAAGCCATAGATCCAGCCATCGCCACCACCAAAGAAAACCTGGGGTACCCCGTCGACCTCGGCGAAGCCGGGACTCGACCACTGGCCGTGGAGGACGTTGGCTCCGGGAGAGGCGTCGGTCCAGAGCACCTTGCCGTCCCGCTTGTCGACACAGAGGAAACTCGGAGCATTGGGGTTGGGCAGGTTGATGTGGCCCTCGTCGACGCCGTTGCTGGTGTTGACGAACAGCAGATCGCCAGCGGCGGCGACGCTGCACGAGCACATGTTGTGCTGTGAGACGCCCAACTGCTTCATCATGTTGAGCACCCAGACGACGTCGGCCTCGTTCTCAGCTTTGACCGGCTCGTCGGTGAAGGGGCCGTCGTTCTCGCCGTCACGAAAGCCCTCGGTGTCGAGGCATTTCACCTCGCCCCGGCTGGAGACGTACCAGAGCCGGTCGCCCTCGATCAGTGGGGCGCAGCAGATGCCCTGGAGCGGCCAGTCATGGACCCGGCCGGTTGGCAGCTTTTCGCTGGAGTCCTGCCACAGAAACGAGCCATCACGGACGTCAAAGGCAATCAGGCAGCCCAGATCGACTTTGGCAGGATAACGCTCGAGCCAGCCCTTGCCGTTGTTGGTGCCGACAAAGACCTTGCCGCCGGCAACCACCGGGTTGCCGTAGCTCTGGCTTCCGAGCGCCGCGACCCAGGCGATGTTCTTGCTGGTCTCGGGCTGCCAGGTACCGGTGTCATAGTCGAAATCACCCGGTTCCCATTCGGTGGGCACACCGCTGGCCTCCGGGGTGTTGTTGCGATGTGGCGATCCGCCCCACTGATTCCAGTCGGCGGCGGTCACAGGACGGCCGACTGCCAGAACAGGCAGCAGCATCAGGATGGCACCGGTTGCACGATTCACTGCAATTCCTCCACCAGAACATTGTCAACGTAAATCTCAGACACTTTTGAGTTTCCAAAGAAGCCCGGACTGCCCTGCAGATTGCCCCGTTGATGGACTGCCTCGACCGTCCATTCACTCGGTTCGGACTGGTCGCGGGGCCAGACCTTCCCCCGCAGTACTGCGTCGTCTCCTCGGGTGCCCGCCTCGAATTTCAGCCGGTACCAGACCCCCGCCTGCCAGGAAAACGGCACGGTTTTGGAGAAATGCGTCGCCACCTGCGGCGGCCAACTGCGAAGCTGCAACTGCTGGCTGGCCCCCATCAGGTCGAGCGTGTACCGCTGAGCGATCAGGCCCATGTCGGGCAGCCGGGCCGTCACGAGATTCCCGGTGGCGGCGGTGGCGGTAGCGAAGGCATCGGCGTCGCTGTCGTCGGCCGTCGTGGCCTGCGCGGTGCCTGTTTCTTCTGCCCGAAAGTCGGCGGCCATCCGGTAGTCGTGCAGATCGGTCGGGCCGATCCAGCCTTGGCTGCGGGTGCCCTTGGGAATCGTGGTGATCTTGACCATGCAGTTTGAGCCGTCGACTTGCCGGACGACATTTCGGTAACGCATGCCGATCCAGGGCAGTGGGGGCTCTCCGCGGGGCAGCCCACCCCGGGGATCGGGCTTGAGCACGGCCTGCTCAAAGTCGAACTGCCAGGGCAGGGGAGGCATCGATCGGACCCGGGCGGTGCCGCTCAGCTCGCCGACCGTTGCGGTGATGGTTGCCCCGGCGTGCTGGCCGGCAGGGGCGGTGTAACGGCCCGATTCGGTGACGCTGCCACCATCGCTGGAGAACTTCGCCGAGGCATCCCGCACGAACCGGCCCTGCGAGTCGAACAGCCGCACCCGGAGGTCGACCGATTCGCCGGCGGCAACCTGCGTCTCGGCCGGTACCACCTGCACCCAGGCCGGCTCGCCGGCGGGCTCTCTGGTCGCCTGCGACACCGTCTGCGGCAGCGGGACAACCGGTGCGACAGAATCGGCCGCCGCCAGGGTCTCCGCGTTCCCCAGGCAGTACAGCCGCGCGCCGGTGGTCAGGTAGAGGCGGCCTTCCCAGGCAATCGGTGAGGCCGTCACCTCGTCGTCCTCCTCGAGCCGCATCCGGTGGACAAATTTCAGCCCCTGTTCGGTCGGCTCGAGCACATGCCAGCCACTGGTGGAGCAGACATAGAGCATTCCGTCTGCCACCAAGGGGCTGGCGCGGACGATTGTGCCCAGCAGCCGGGTCGGCCGACCAGTCGGCTTGCCGGTTGTCCGGTCGAAGGCGTGCACCTTGGCACCATCCTCGACGAAATAGACCCGTTCACCCAGCACCACCGGCATCGCCTTGCCGTCGACGATTGACTTCCGCTCCCAGACGCGGTTGGTGGAGGTGACGTCACCGCTGCCACCGTGGGCGATTTTGACGGCGGCACCCATCGAGGTGTTGTCGAGGTTCTCTTCCGCCTGCGACATGTAGATGCCCTCAGCGGTCACCAGCGGGGCGACATTGAGACCACGGCGGGAGAGTTGATAGTTCCAGATCGGTCGGCCAGTGCGGGGCTGGAGATTCCAGATGCCGCCGTCACTCGAGCCAAAGATCATCGCTGCGGCCCCGTCAACGGCGGCAAGCATCGGGGTTGAATAGGTGGTGTCGGCTGGCAGTTCCTGGGTGCCATTCATCCAGCGAACCTCGCCGGTGGTGGTATCCATGCCGAGGAAGCGATGGGCCGGCTTGGCCGTCCGGCCCCAGCCGGTGACGACGGCACTGGCGACAACAAGATCCTCAAAGACGATCGGCCGGTTGGTGCGGCCACCGTACGTCGAGAGGAAGCCGAACTCCTCATGAAGGGACCGCTGCCAGTTGGTGGTGCCGGTCTCGGCATTGATCGCCGTGAAGACACCGCAGACACCATGGGCAAAGACCTGTTTCGTGGCGGGGTCGGCGATTACGCACGACCAGCCGACCCGCTCAGCCGGTACGTCGGAGAGATAGACATTGAAGATGTTCTCCCAGAGTTTCTCACCTGTCCGGGCATCGAGGCAGAGAACCTTCTCGGCCTCCTCTGATGTGCCGGGCCGGTGCCGCACCAGGATGTAAAGGCGGCCGTCATAAACGATCGGCGTCGAAATGCCCTCTGCCTCTTCATTTCGCCAGAGGATGTTTTCACCCGATTCCGGGTCAAAGCTCGTCACCAGTGGGCCGGTCGAAACGGCATGCCGATCCTGGAGGGGCCCCCGCCAGTCGGGCCAATCGGCCGCCTGCGGCCGATGGCTCGGGAGTGCTGCGGCGATGACCGTGGCGACGAGGGCAATTCGCCCCCAGCGGGGACGATGGCAAAAATGCATCCAAATCATGTCTCACCCTACGTTTTGCTGCGGCCATGGCGTGGCCACCTGCCCGACCGGCTGCCTGGTAGTGTACCTTCGACGATAAATCATCGCAGGATCGTGGGGTGGCTTACACGGCCGGCCTTTCTTTCGGAGATCATCCATGGCTGCTCCCAAACCGACTGCCGCCGGCTCCGCCCAGAAGGCGGGCAATGGCAAGGCTGCGGGCAAGGAAAAGCCGGCCGAACGAGTGGTGGCGGAAAATCGTAAGGCCCGGCACAACTACGAGATTCTCGACACCCTCGAATGCGGCATCGCTCTGGTCGGCAGTGAGGTCAAGAGCCTGCGATCGGGGAAAATGTCACTCGACGAGGCCTACGGCCGAGTTAAGGGGGGCGAGGTCTGGCTGATCGGCTGTGACATTCCTGAGTATGAAAAGGCCAACCAGCTCAATCACCAGCCCAAGCGGCCCCGCAAACTGCTGCTGCACCGCCGGGAGATTGGCCACTTCGCCGGTCTCGGGTACGAAAAGGGGCTGACGCTGGTGCCGTTGAAGGCCTATTTCAAGAACGGGCGGGTGAAGGTGTTGCTGGGGATCGGACGGGGCCGCAAGGTCCACGACAAGCGGCAGAAACTCAAGGCACAGACGGCCCAGCGAGACATTGAGCAGGCCCTCCGGGGCAAGCGGGGCGGTTGAGTGCCCGTCGACAAACAAATCAGCCGGTGGCCCGAAGGCCACCGGCTGATGTTCATTAAAGCTCCTGCCGCACCTTGTTCGCAGCGATGCAGTCGATCGCTACAAAAGCCGGGCACGGCCCTGTTTCAACCCGGTAGCCCACATCCCGCCGGGGCGTCTGGGGTTACCGTCACTGCAGACTGCTGCGGCCGCATGCCCGCGGCCGGTCAGGCCGTGTTGCCGGCGGCGATCAGGTCGGCCGAATCGGTTGTGTCCTCGGGGTGCCAGAGGGGCATGCCCCGCTGGATCCGCTCCGCCAGGACGTCGATCTTCTGCCGGGAACCGGCGGGAGCGGCCGTGGGGATGAACTCTTCGCTGACATGCGGCTCAAAGTTCTCGTCGTGGCCGTAGAGCTCAATGATTTCGAACACGTTGCGAATTCTTACCATGGAAACCAACAACTCCTTGCTGACTGACAATTGACTCCTCCTCGACAAGACAACGGGCCATCCCGGAGTCTCCGAGTTTTCTGCTCAACCGGTTGCTGCGTCGACGGCCAGGGCGGCCGCCAAGTGCCTGCGGAGGGGATGGCGGGATGCCGTTGCAGGGTGCGAAAGGCGCGGTGAACCTCGACATTATGGGCCGCACTTCAGCCGAGTCAAACATTTGGAAAGGAGTGATGAATTTTCTGTTCGTGCGGTCGCCTGGCAGCCCTCGCCAGCCCCTGGGTTTGCCACGGGGATTGCCGGGGAAGTACCATGCCGAGATGGCCCGCGGGGTTCGGTATGTGGCGACTGTCGCATCCCCCGCACGGGTCGCGGATGTCCGCTTGGGAGTGGGCATTCCGTACCGCCGCGGCAGATGGCTGAATTCACCGGATCGCTGACCAGTTATTCGGCCCGCTGGTCGTTCTTCACCTACCTCGGGGCGATCGCCTGCGGGACGGGGCTGCTGCTCCTACCGGCCGCCCGGGCGACTGGTAGGCCACCGCTGGAGCCGATCGATGCCTTTTTTACGGCCACCAGCGCCTGCTGTGTCACCGGGCTGACTGTTCGCTCGACCGCCGAAGATTTCTCGCTGTTCGGCCAGGGGGTGATTCTGGTGCTGATCCAGTTGGGCGGGCTGGGAATCATGACGATCACAACGCTGCTGCTCTTCCAAATAGGGGGGGAGGCGACGGTTCGGCAGCGGGCGGTGATTGCCGAGACACTTGGCATCAAGTCGAGCCGTGGGCTCCGGCGGCTGGCATTGATGGTGCTGGTGGTCGTACTCGTGGCCGAGCTGATCGGGTTTTTGTTGCTTTCCCTGGCAAACTGGGGAAGCCGCGACCCCATCGAGGTGATCTGGCGGGCCGCCTTCCACTCGATCTCGGCATTTTGCAACGCCGGTTTCGCCCTCGCCGACAACAGCCTGGTGCACTACTCCGATAACGTGCCGGTCAATCTGATCGTCTGTGGCCTGGTGATAGTCGGCGGCATCGGGTTTCCGGTCATTTTCGACATTGCGTCGCGGCTGTGGCAGCGGGAGCCGCTCTGGGAGCGGCTGCATATGCATTCGAAGTTGATGCTGCTGGGGACCGCGGTGCTGCTGGCTTTCGGGGCGGTCAGTTTTTGGGTGCTCGAATGGGATGGGGTTCTGGCGGGCCGCTCGCTGGGCAGCCGGCTGCTTCTGGGACTGTTTCACTCGACCACCTGCCGTACCGCCGGCTTCAACACCGTCGACTATGGCAGCCTTTCAAGCGCCACGTTGTTTCTGGCCATCCTGCTGATGGCAGTCGGAGCGGGGCCCGGTTCGACCGGCGGCGGCTTCAAGGTGAGCACCTTCATGACCCTGCTGACCCGGGCAGGGGCGAGCTTCCGCGGGCAATTGCGGGCCAACTTCGCCAAGCGGACCATTCCCGAACGGGCAGTCGAGCGGGCCACAGCCACGGCACTGGTCTTTGTGGCCATCGCCATCGCCGCCCTCGTCCTGCTGCTGGTCGTCGAAAACGATGGCCTGGCGGGCAAGCGTCCGCGCTGGTTTCTCGACGCCCTGTTTGAGGTGATCTCGGCCCTCGGGACAGTCGGCCTGTCGACCGGTATCACTCCCGACCTGTCGGGGGGCGGCAAGACAATCCTGATCATGCTGATGCTGTTGGGCCGACTCGGCCCGATCACCGTGGCGGTTGCCCTGTCGCGGCAGCGGCCTACCTACCAGCCCAACTACCCCGAGGAGGAGCCGCTTGTCGGCTGATCCCCCATGGCATCGACCAGCAGTAAACGATTCATCATGCTTGGCATGGGCTCCTTCGGTTCGGCCCTGGCCACCAGGCTGGCGGACAACGGCTGCCGGGTGACCGGGGTCGATTCCCGTCGGGATCGCCTCGATGCGGTCAAGAACACGATCCACGAGGCGATCATCGGGGATGCCACCGACCGGGAACTGCTCGAGAATCTCCCAATCAAGGATGCCACCTCGGTCTTCATCTCGCTGGGGGAGACGATCTCGAAGTCGCTGCTGGCCACGCTCCATGTGAAGGAACTCGGCGCCCGCGAGATCGTGGTCAAGGGGGTCACCAAGGAGCACGGCAAGATCCTCTCGCACCTTGGGGCCAACCGCGTGGTCTATCCGGAGGAGGAGGTGGCCCGGGAACTGGCCGACAAGGCGAGCTGGCCGAACGTGCTCGACTTCCTGCCGATCGACCCCGAGTACAGCGTGGTCGAAATCACGGTGCCGGAATCACTGGAGGGCAAGACCCTCGCCGACGCCGACCTGCGGAACAAGGTGGGGGTCTTTGTGCTCGGACTCAAGAACATCATGTCGGGCCAGTTCATGATGTTTCCGGAGGGCCGCATGAAGCTGATGGAAGATCAGATCCTGCTCGTGATTGGCAAAGAAGAGGAGCTGGCTCGGCTCCGTGAAATGACCTGAGCGTTTTGGTGGTGCCGGGCTCGGGGGCGGCAAAGTCTCGTCGCGGGGGGGGATACGCCCCATGCTCCTCGAGCGTTTGCCGACCCCCTCGCTGCCCTGTCCAGCTAGGCGCTGGCTGAAAACTCAGTACCTGGGCTTCGAGCGGCTCATTTGCCTCCTGGCTACGTCCGGCTCCATCGCTAGATCTCCAAATCTGGCTGCTTCGCCGTCCTTGCCAGAAGCCAAAGCAGCTCGCTCTCGGGCCAACGGTAGCCCTTTCAGACAGAACCTAGCCAGCCCGGATCGCCGCCGCCGCCGCCGTTCCTGTTCGCTAGTCCTGCCCCGGAATGCCAGGGGGGAGGTCGATGCTGATTTCGGCCGGTGGCGGGGCGGTGTCGGTGGTGGGGGCAGTGGCGTTCGGATCGAAGGTCGGGGTGTCGACGCCGGTGCGGGCTGCCAGGTCGGCTGTCAGCGAAAGCTTGTCGCCTCCCTCCGGCCGCACCTCCAGTTGCGTCACCCCCCAGTCATCACCGAACTTCTTGCCCTCCACGATGACCGTGCCGGATAGCTTCGGCCCAGTCACCGGAATCTGCATCGCGGCGATGCCGTCGACCTCATTGGCCCGACCGGTGACCGGGCCGGGCCACTGCAGCGGCTGCCCGAGCAGGGCCTGTGACCGCTCGTTCAGGCTGACTTCCTCTTTTGCGGCGTCGACCAGGGGATGGTCAGCAATCCGGCTACAGCCGGCACTGAGCAGCACAACTGCTCCAGCAACGGAAAACCAGACAGGTCGGCAGATTCCTGCTTTGGGCATGGCAGTTCCTCCTTGAACGCGAGCACAGGTTCCGGGCCGGGGGCTGCCCAGCGGCATTGACAGTGCCAGCGAGCCTACTTGGCGTCGTGCTGCCGGCACCAGGCGATCTTATCTGCCGTCGTGGTCGGCAGATCTCCAACTGGGGCTTTCGCTGCCGGTGCGGAGACTGTTTCGGCGACGGGCTCCTCGGTGGCGGGCAGCTCTGGTTCGGCAGCGACGGGTTCCGGGGCCGGCTCGGCTGCCGGCGGGCCAGCGGCTTTCCCGGCCCGGGCCTGAGCCAGGATTTCGGCGGTTGAGAGCTTCCCGGCCGGTTTCCCTGCCGGCTTGGCCGCTGGTTTGGCTCCACCGCGGGCGGCAGCCAGAATGTCGGCCGTCGAGGGCCGCTTGCCGGCTGCAGCCTTGGCCGCCGGCTTTTCTGCCGCCGCTGGTTTCGCAGCCGCCGGCTTGGCAGCTTTTTTCGCAGGAGCAGGCTTCTCCGGCTTGGGCAGCGGTTCGGTGACGATCTTGAGGTACGACGGGTCGATGTCGTACCAGCCAGTGTTGTTGAACTGGTCGAATTCGACCAGGCAGCGGCCGTTCATGTTGACCGTGCGAACCGTGCCGGTGGCCTGGGCGAAGCGGGCCAGTTCCGGAGCCGGCGAGGCCACCACGACGTATTTGTCGGTCCACTCGGCCTTCAGCTGCTCAATCACATCAAACATTGGCACCTCATCTCAGATCGACCGGCAGGTTTGACGGCGGTTTTCCCGTCGATTTGGCTTCAATTTGACCGAAACAGGAGCGGCCCGCAAGATGCCGGGGGAAGAGCCCGGATGCCGACCGGCGCGAGCTGGTAGGCCCAGCTGATGGTGGCGGGGAGCTGGAGATCGGCTGGGCAGGGTGGTCTGACTGCGAGCCAGCCGCCTGACGGATCGGCCAGCCCATCAGGTGGCAGCGGCTGGTAGGTCGATCCGAGCCAGCCGGGCGGCTCCTGCAGCCGGCAGGCCAGTTCCGCCACGATCGTGTCGGACGAGTCCGCCGCCGCCGCCAGACTTGCCGAAAAGTGCGACCGGCCCGCCCGACCGACGGCCAGCAGGGCCGGGCCAATCGCCGTGTCGACCAGATTCACCTCGGTGAACACCGGCGAGGCGGGCCAGTTTACGGTGATGCCCAGCGACGCAGAGGCGGGGAGGTCCGGCAGATTCTCAACCGACTGCCAGCAGGCAACGCCATCGCGGAAAAGCTGATGGGCCCACCGGTCGGCCCGCCAGTGAAACTGCAGTTCGAGCCGGCCGACGGCCAGGCAGACGGGGCCGCGATGTCGCGGGGTAGGATCGGGAGCTGAAACGGACATGCAGGTCCTGGGCGCAGTGGGCCACGGCGGCGGGGCGTTCACATGCTCCTGCAGCCGGAGTAGCTTTGGGTTGTACCCGAAACAAGGAGATGCCGTGGAACCTCGCCGCTCGCTCGGCTGGCCGATTCTGCTGGGGGTGGTGCTGATCGTTTCGATCATCGCGCTGGTGGTCGGCTGGGTCCTGGTCAGCATCGCCGCAGCCCTCGGCTCCAAGAACGCAGCCTTCTACTGGGCAGTGCTGGCCGTTGGGGTGACGCTGTTGGTGCTGGTGCTCGTCGGCGTGATCATCTACCTGGCGTTGGCAGTCAAGGCGATTGCCCTGTCCCAACGACAGAGCAATTTTATTGACAGTGTGACGCACGAACTGAAAAGTCCGCTGGCGTCGCTGAAGCTCTATCTGCAGACGCTCACCCGCCGGCCGGTTCCCGCCGCCGAGCAGGCCGATTTTCACCGCTTCATGCTGCAGGATGTGGAACGGCTCGACACGCTGATCGACCATCTGCTCGATGCCGCCAAGACGATTCAGCGGCCGCTGTCGACCGACGCCGAAGCGGCTGAGGTGCTACCCGTTCTTGAGCAGGCCGCCGATCGGGTGGCCCAGCGGCATGGAGTCGCCCGTGACCGGATCGTGATCGCTGCCGCCTCGCGGGCCGCCGGCCTGCGGGCCCAAGGGCGGGAAGCCGATCTCGCGATCGTCTTCCGGAATCTCATCGATAACGCCGTGAAGTATTCGCTGCCCGATCCGCAGGTGGAGGTCGAACTTGAGGGAACCGGCCGGAGGCGGGTACTGGTGCGGGTTATCGATAACGGTCCCGGGATCCCGCTGGCGGAACGGACGCAGGTGTTCCGGCGGTTCGTCCGGCTGGGCAATGAACTGGAGCGAGCGACGCCCGGCACTGGTCTCGGCCTGTTTCTGGTCAAGTCGATCGTCAAGCAGCTCCGCGGCCGGGTGCTGATCAAGAGCCGGTTGACCCGCCAGGGCACGGTGATGGAGGTCGATCTGCCTGCCGCGTCCCGCCCTTCCGAGACTGCCGCCGGCCGGTTCTAATCGGCCTCAGTCTGTCCGGCCTGTCGTGTCCGCGTTTCCCCGAGGTAATTGATGTCGCAGTTCCCTTCCCCGGTTCCCGCCCCCTCCTCCAGTTCGTCATCCTCCGCCGAAGTGGGCACCAGCATTGTGCCGATCCGGCGGGCCCTGGTCAGCGTCTACGACAAGACCGGCCTCGACCGGCTGGCAGCCACCCTGAAGGCGGCCGGCATTGTGGCTGTGAGCACCGGCGGGACCGCCCGGGCACTTGAGGGGTTTGGTGTCACCGTCGAGGATGTTTCGGAGGTCACTGGCTTCCCGGAGGTGCTCGATGGCCGGGTAAAAACCCTCCATCCGCATGTTTTCGCCGGCATCCTCGCCCGTGGAGATCGGGCCGATGATCTCAAGGTGCTGGCAGACCACGGGATTGGCCGATTCGAACTGATCGTGGTCAATCTCTACCCGTTCGCCAGCGTGATTGACCGCGACGGCTGCACGCCAGCCGCTGCGATCGAACTGATCGACATTGGCGGGCCGAGCCTCGTTCGGGCGGCAGCCAAAAACCATCAGTTCACGGCTGTCGTAACCGGTCCCGATCAGTATGACGAGGCGATCGCCGCCATCAGCCGGGGGGGAACGACGCTGGCCGATCGCCGGCTGTTGGCCGCCCGGGCCTTCGAACGGACTGCCGAATATGACGCTGTCATTGCCCGCTGGATGGCCCGTCATGCCGGCCTGGTCGCCAGTGCCACTGAACCGGCTGCGGCAACGGTGGAGGCAGACGAGCCACCCCTGCCGGCCCGGCTCACGCTCAGCCTCGAGCGACGGCTTGCCCTCCGTTACGGCGAAAACCCCCATCAGACCGCCGCGATGTTCGCCCCGGCCGACACCCATCTGGGCCTGGCGGGGCTGAAGCAGTTGTCGGGCAAGGAGCTTTCCTACAACAACCTGCTCGACCTCGATGCCGCCGTGCGGCTGGCTGGGCTCATTCAGGATCCCGGTGCAGTCGTCATCAAGCACACCAACCCCTGCGGCGCCGCCAGTGCCGTCAGCGTCGAGGCCGCCCTGGCCGCCGCGATGGCCGCCGATCCGACCAGTGCGTTCGGTTCGATTGTGGCGGTCAATCGCACCCTCGATGCCGCCGCCGCCGAGCGGCTGTTGCAGCCCGGCATGTTTGTGGAAGTGGTCGCCGCCCCGGCCTTTACGCAGGAGGCGGTCGAAGCCCTCACGACACGGCCGACCTGGAAGGCGAGCGTTCGGATTGTGGAAGTGCCACCGGGAGATCCCTGGGCCCCCACGGCCGGCCTCGAACTGCGGAGTGTCGCCGGAGCGCTTCTGGCGCAACGGCCCGACGAGACCCCCGATGACCCGGCCAGCTGGCGGGTGGTGACGCAGGTGCAGCCGCCGCCTGAGCTGACCCAGCCGCTCGACTTTGCCTTCACGATGGTGCGACGATTGACCAGCAACGCCATCGCCGTCTGCCAGGGGACCAGCCTGATAGGTGCGGGCGTCGGCCAGACCAGTCGGGTCGATGCGGTGCGAATCGCGTTGGAGAAGGCGGGTGGCCGGGCCCGCGGCGGCGTACTCGCCTCAGATGCGTTCTTTCCCTTCCCCGACTCGATCGAGCTGATCAAGGAGGCCGGCATCGCCGCCGTGATCCAGCCGGGTGGCTCGAAGCGGGACCCGGAGGTCACCGCCGCCGCCGACGCCGCCGGCCTGCCAATGGTGTTCACGTCGCGGCGGCACTTCCGGCACTAGCTTTACGGAAAACGCCGACATCCTGTCGGCTTTTCCTTGGGCGGAAGCATGCGAAGCCAAGGTTCGCACGCTTCCGCTCCCAGCTTCAACGAGAACACACGACAAGCGAGGGGGTGCCCGTGCCTACGAGCGAGCTCTGGACTCAAGCGAAGCCCGAAGGGCGAAAGCGCTGCATCCGGGCAGTGAGTGGAGGCCCGGATGGCCGACACGAACGTCCAGCGAGTGGGCAGGGGCAGCCCCGAGCGGCACTACCGATTTCGCTGAACGTTCGCTCACGACCTGTCTCAGTCTGCCGGTGATACACTCCGGCCGATCACATCACTTTTTACAGGGTGCTCGATGGCGTCAGTGCTCGACAGAATCGTGGAACGGAAACGGCAGGAGGTGGCGACGGCTCGAGCGGCCCAGCCGCTGGCTGCCCTTGAGTCACAACTGGCCACCGCCCCGCCACCACGGGACTTTTTTGCTGCGGTCGCCGCCCCGGGCGGCATTCGCCTGATCGCCGAATTCAAACGCTGCAGCCCCTCCGCCGGTGACATCAGACCCGGGGCCGAGCCGGCCGATGTTGCTCGCGGCTACGCCGCTGCCGGTGCGGCTGCCCTCTCCGTGCTGACCGATCGCGAAGGCTTTGGCGGTTGCCTGGCCGACCTCGTGGCTGCCCGAGCCGCGGTGTCGCTGCCCGTGCTGCGGAAAGAGTTCATCATTGACCCCTATCAGGTGATCGAGGCCCGGGCCCACGGTGCCGACGCCGTCCTGTTGATTGCCGAATGCCTCGACGACTGCCACCTGCGGAGCCTCTACCGGCAGATCCTCGACCTTGGCATGACGCCGCTGGTTGAACTGCATGGAGAGGAACACCTGGCCCGGGTGCTCGATCTCGGGGCGACACTGATCGGCATCAACAACCGCGACCTGCGGACCATGACCACCGATATCGGCCATGTGCTCCGGCTGCGGGATCAGGTGCCGGCAGAGTGCGTGCTGGTCGCCGAGAGCGGCATCCGCAGCCGGTCCGATGTTCAACGGCTGGAGGCCGCGGGCATCGGGGCGATGCTGGTTGGTGAGTCCCTGCTGGCCAGTGACGATCCGTCCGCTGCGGTCACTGCCCTACTAGGCTCTGTCTGAAAACCCAGTACCTGGCTTCGAGCGGCTCATTTGCCCTCTGGCTACGTCCGGCTCCATCGCCAGATCTGCAATCTGGCTGCTT
>CBFIHA010000059.1:0-25308 GCA_965662195.1 uncultured Pirellulales bacterium | reverse complement strand
ATTTTCGAAAGTAAAACCAATTAAAAATGGTACCGTCTGGGGGTTACGTGTTTTTGAGAGATCGCGTCCTTTTTGTTTCACTTTTCGTGGTGTCGATCGGTTTCTCAACTTCCAAGGGGTGGGCTCTCTGATCAAACAAGGCAGCGCCAGCGGTTCTGCTGGCCGACCATGCGGCAGACACTTTTCAGCCTGGCCACGACTGGTTTCGGCCGGTGAATATCGGCAGGCAAAAGAAAACTTCTGGCGGCTGCAGCGGCCCTATTCCCCACCCGCCACGAGCCGCTGGGCCGCCTCAGCCGGCGTTTTGCCATCCTCATCGACGCTCCGATTGGCCGCCCGCATTGCTCGTACACTGACGCGGTTGATCAGGGGGCGAAGGGCGGCCACCAACGGTCTGTTCTCGGCCGCCTTAGGTGACAGGAGCAGAACGGCATCATAGGGCGGAAAGGCCTCTTCGGGATCATCGAGGACGGCAAGCTTGAAGGCGTCAATGCGACCATCAGTCGAGAACCCGGCAGCGACATCGACCTGGCCGTCGGCCACCGCTTGGTACATGAAGGTTGAGTCCATGCCGACCTGTTCAATGCCGGTCAGCCCGTAGAGCGACCGCACCCGCTCCCACTCGGGCCGGCCGAAGAATTCAGGGTCGCCACCGATCCGCAGCCGGCCCGCGAGTGGTGCCAGGTCGGCGATGCTCCGCAGCCCACGGCTGTTAGCCTGCTCAGCCTGGACAACCAGTGCATAGGTATTCTCGAACCCGAGCGATCCGAGGGAGACAATGCCGTATTGATCGTAAAGCCGCCCCGCCACCGCCACCCGCATGGCGGCCCGCCCGATCGGGTCGGGCTCTTTCAGCACAGTGCTCCAGAGCGTCCCCGTATAGTCGACGTAAACGTCAACCGTATTCTTTGCCAGGGCATCGAAGACGATCGTGCTGCCCATGTTGCCAAGGGCCTTCGGCGTGCCGCCGGCGGCACGCACCCGATCGGCAATCAGCTCGGTGAGAATCAGCTGTTCAGTGAAGCCCTTCGCCCCAATCCGGATGGTCTGGCCGCTGAGGGGTGCCTGGTTGGCAGTCGCCGCGGGGGCGGGGCTGCTCCAGCCATTGCCGGCCGCCATCCCGGCGAAGCCGGTGGCTGCCGACCGGAACAGCTGAGGGGCAAGGCCCACAAACAGCAACGCAGCAAGGCCTGCCGTTGCCGCCCAGACAACCGCGATGCGCCGCTTCTGGAGGCTCGTTTCAATCAGGGCGATCAGCTGATCGAGCACCAGCGATAGCATCATTGTTGCCACGCAACCGAACAGCACCCGCTGCCAGTCCCGCAGCTGGAGCCCGCTGAAGATGTAGTTGCCGAGGCTTGGGGCCCCGACAGGGGTTGAGAGCGTCGCAATGCCGACCACCCAGACCGTGGCGGTACGGATGCCGGCCAGGATCACGGGAAAGGCCAGCGGCAATTCGACCCTCAGTAGCTGCTGCAGCGGCCGCATGCCGACAGCCCGGGCCGCCTCTGTCATGGCCGGGTCAACCCCATCGAGGCCGACAATGGTGTTTCTGACAATCGGCAGAATGCTGTACACCAACAGGGCGATGAAGGCTGGACGATAGCCGATCGTGCCGCCGAGGACAGCCACCATGATGGCCAAAAGCGCGATGCTTGGCACAGTCTGCACCAGTGAGATCACTGTCATCACCGGGCCGCGGACCGCCGCAGACTTCACACAGAGAATGCCCAGCGGCACGCTGATCAGCACGCCAACGAAGATCGCTGGTACCGCCAGCGAGAGGTGCCCCCCAAGCAGATTGGGCAGCTGTTCGAACAGCAGTTGAAGACGCGGGCTCATGGCTGCCCCCCTGCTTTATCATGCCCGGGGTGCATCAACGACTCGATGAAGTCGCTGTGCCGCCGCGGGGTTTCAATCAGCTGGGCCACGTAGTCGTCGGCCGGCGCGGTAAGCAGCTGTTGGGGGGTGCCGAGCTGCCGCAGCACGCCCTCGTGCATCACTGCAATGCGGTCGGCCAGCAGGACTGCCTCGGTCATGTCATGGGTCACGATCACGACACTGAGCGAGAGCTTCCGCTGCAGGTCACGAAATTCTGTCTGCAGGGCGTCGCGGGTGATCGGATCAAGCGCACCGAACGGCTCGTCCATCAGGATCGCCCGCGGCTCGGCGGCGAGGGCACGGGCAAAGCCGACCCGCTGACGCTGGCCGCCGGAAAGTTCAGCCGGGAGACGGTTGCGGTAGGTCTCGGGTGGCAAATCAACCAGCGCAAGCAGCTCATCAACCCGGGCCTCGACGCGGTCGGCCCCCCAGCCCAGCAGGTTCGGAGTGACTGCCACGTTCTTCCCAACGGTCAGATGTGGAAAGAGACCAACCCCCTGAAACGCATAGCCGATCGACCGCCGCAGCAGCACCGGGTCGACCGTCGTCACCTCGTTGCCCATCACCCGAATCGAGCCCGAGGTCGGCTCAATCAGCCGGTTGATCATCTTGAGGGTGGTTGTCTTTCCACTGCCGGAGCCCCCGACCAGAGCGAGCACTTCGCCTTGGGCCACCGCCAGACTGACCTCCCGGACTGCCGGCGGCTTGGCCGGATCATAGGCCTTGGTGACGTTCTCAAGTTCGATCGCGGGAACGTGCATCGGCTCCAGTGAATGAGGCGACCGCGCAGCCGAAGCGGCAGTCAATGGTTCAACAGGTCAGGGGCCGCAGTTGGACCAGCGCGAAATCGTGGTTCTTATCAGTCCACAGCTTTTCGAGGCCGAGCCCCGAAGCTGCCGCCAGTTGCTCGAATTCACGGGGGGTGTACTTGTGCGACTCTTCCATCCTGATCGGCTCACCGGCCTCAAACTGGATGGACTTGTCGGCGATGTCGACCGAATGGGTTTCCTTGGCCCAGAGCCGGCTGACAATCGCACCCACCTCTTCGTCCCAGTCAGCCCGGAATTCAAACCGCTCGCGGTCGAGGTCGGCACCGAGTTCTCGTGCCAGCCGGTCCAGCACGTTGTAGTTGAATTCAGCGGTCACGCCCTCAGCATCGTTGTAAGCAGCTTCCATGCGGGGCACCTCCTTCTTGCAGTCAAAGCCCACAACCACCGAACCGGCTGGTGAAGCGACCACTGGTTGTTGTTCACTCAGCACCTCGGCGAAACGGCTGAGAAGCGCGCCGGCTTCCCGCCGGGTAAAGTTGCCGACGGTCGAACCTGGAAAATAGATTGCCCGCGAGCTAATTGTCGCGGTTGGCGTGGGCAGGGGGTGTGGTCGGGTGAAGTCGGCCCAGACCGGCAGGACTTCGACATCGTGTCGGTCCGCAATCGCAGCGGCCGACTCGAGCAAAAAATCTCGGCTGATGTCGACCGGGACATACGCCGCCGGCGCGACCATTGCCCCAAGCAGCAGGTCAGTCTTCAGGCTCGCGCCGCTGCCCGGCTCGATCAGCATACAGCCGTCGCCCAGGGCTTCGGCCAGTGACTCAGCAGTCTGCCGCATGATCCCCAGTTCGGTGCGGGTGATGTAGTACTCGTCAAGCGAGCAGATCTGCTCAAACAGCAGACTGCCCCGCTGATCGTAGTGAAGCTTCGCCGGCAGCGACTTCTGCGGGCTGCAGAGGCCTTCCAGGACCTCTTCTAGCAGCGGCCGCTGTCGCGGCGCACATTCCAGCAACGCAAGGCCGTCGCTCGCAGGCACAGCCGCCTCCGGCTCACCGTCGCTGACCACTGCCGATACTGCCGCCTTCTCCCCTGTGGGATTTTGTCGCATGAGGCACCTTGCGGCCCGCCTGCCGCGTTCGTGTAACGTCCTGCCAGTGCCTTCACTCGACACCCAACCTCTGCACCCTAACGGCATCTCCCTCAGGGATCAACCATTTCATTCACTTTTTCGTGTTGCCTGCCGTTTGCGATGTTGACGTCTGGCCAGCCAATGCAAAGACTGCTGCCATGAGGTTGCCACTGTCGGTTCAGCGTGAGGCCACCGCCGCCAACCCATGTCCGCCAGCCAGTGGGCATCAGGGTTGCATAACGGCGAGTCGCTGCAGCATTGCCATCGCGGGGTTGCTGTTGCTGCTGTTCAGCCTCTGGGCTGATGGCAACTGCCTCGCCGAGCAGATTGGCCGGCCATTGCGGCGGCTGCCGGGAATGCAGCCTGTTGAACCTCCGCCGTCAACGGCGTTGCCGGCGGCTGCCGATAATGCTCAGCCGGCCCGGGACCCGGCCACCGAGCCCACGACGCCGCCGAATCCACCGCCGCCGTCCACCTCTCCCCAGCCCACCGCTCCCGCGGCTGGACAGCCAGCTACTACCGGTGGCGAGGCGGTCGAGGTACGCAAAAAACTTGAGGCGATTCGAACCGATGAATCGCTGCCTCAGGAAGTTCGCAGCCGTTGCCAGGAGGTGCTGAGCACGGTGCTCAAAGATCTCGACCGGCGGGACAAAGCAGTCGCCCAAACCCGACAGCTCAAGGCTGCAGCCGACTCCGCCGCGGCACGCAAGCAGGCGGCTGCAGCGGCAGCGGAGCAAAAGGTCGAGATCGATCTTGAGGCGATCGGGCCCGAAAGCCCTGCCGAGGCGATCGATGCGTTCCTCAAACGGCTCGAGACTGATTTGGCTAGCGCCACCGGCCGCTCAAAAGCAATTCAGCAGCAGATCAACGAACGTCGCACCGAATCAAAGGAATTGCCGCAACAGATCGCCGCGCTCGAGGACGAACTGGCTGGCATCAAGCCTCCTCCAGAAGATGACGCGGCCATCAACCCTGTTTTGGCCCAAGCGCTGAAGCAGTCCGCAGCAGTCGAACAGCAGGCGGCTGAGGCGTCACTGCAGTTGGCCCGACAGAAACTGGCGACGTACGAAGCTGAATCGACGGTTCTGCCGCTTGAACAGGCGCAGCTTGCCCGGCAGGCGACAGCCGTCACCGAGGCAATCGGGCAGGTGTCGCGTTGGGCGAGTCGGCGTCGGCAGGATGACATTGCCACGCGGGTGAGTGATTTCCGCGCTGCAGCCGAGGCTGCCGCGGTGACCGATCAGGCCGCACTGGACCAGGCCCTCGATATTTTTGCAGAGTGGCCGGCCTTTGTGGCGGACTCACAGCGGTGGGACGCCGAACTCCTACGGCTGCGGGAAGTGACCGAAAATCTCAGGAATGACTTCCATGAAACTGAATCGCTGGTGGAGGCCGACCGGGCCACGGGATCGGGTCTCAGTCGTTCAGCTGGGTCACTCTTGAAGCGAAAGCGGGTGATGCTCAGCCGCACCCGTAGCCTCATTAAGGACGCGAGCGAACAGGCCACTGCAGTTGACGATGCTCAGGACGTGCTGGCCGACATCGATACGCTCATTGACGAACTCGATCAGGCAGGTCCAGCGAAGGAAAAGTCAGGACCCCCAACACTCGCCGAGCGGGAGCGGGCTTTGCTCGAGGCGATGAATGCCGACATCGATCGCGGCCTGGTCGATACGCTGATCCCCCTCGGGGTGCAGTTTGAGATTCTCGACCGACAGATCGATGACTACGAGCGGCTGATCGACACCAACCTGCTGTGGGTTCGCAGCGACAAGCCAGTGCGGCTGGCCGACCTGACGAGTCTGGTCCGGGTCACCGGCTGGCTCGAGGCCGGACGGCTGCGAACGGTTACCAGATCGTTGGCTACCGGCATCGCAGCGCGGCCGATACTGGCCGGCGCGGTCTTCTTCGCCATCATCATCTTCATCGTCCTCCACCGCTGGTTTGTCGTGCGGGTTACCGCGCTCGGCGGCTCACTCAGCGGCGCCAACGCCATGCGACTGTGGCCGAGCCTTCAGGCCCTCATCTACACCGTCTGTGCCGCCCTGCCGGTTTGGTTGCCGCTCGCCGCCATCTCGTGGTTTCTAGGAGAGTATGCGGCTCCCGAAACAACTGAGGCCTTCATAGCCGATAGCCTGTCAGTCGCGGGGCTGGTCTTCCTGCCGTTGGAAATGCTGCGGCAGTTCACCCGGCCGCACGGCGTTGCCGTTGCCCACTTTGGCTGGTCCGATCTGGTGATTCAGCCACTGCGGCGAGCCGTCAGCCGGACGGCGTGGATCGGCCTTGGACTGGTCTTTCTCGCTCGGCTCCTGTTGCTCGAGCGGACCAGCCACAGCGAACTGTCGCCGCTGGCCCGGATGGTCTTTACCCTCCTGATGATCTTCGTGGCGGCTCTGCTCTGGCGGCTGCTTGACCAGAAAAAGGGGGTAACTGCGGCCCTGCTGGCCAACCGACCCGGCGGACTCCTGGCGAGGCTGGCCTGGCTCTGGCGACCACTGGTCGTGGCCGTGCCGCTCATGCTGGCTGGCCTCAGTCTCACCGGCTATGCGTTTGCCGCCACCCAACTGACTGTTTCACTGTACAAGTCGATTTGGACAGTGGTGGCTGCAGCGGTCTTCCAAGGCCTGGCGATGCGGTGGCTGCTGGTTTCAAAGCGGCGGATTGCCCTGCAGCAACTGAAGGAGCGATCGGCCCTGCGGGAACAGGCCGAGGCGGCCGGTGCCGCGTCGGAAATGCTGCACGTCAACCAGATGAAGCTCTCGGCCATCGACCAGCAGACCCGGCGGCTCATCGATGCCGCCATCGTCGTCGGCGTGGTTGTGACGCTCTCCTGGATCTGGTCACCGGTGCTCCCCGCCCTGTCATTCCTCGACAGCGTGGTGCTTTGGCGACTCAGGGATGCCGACGGCACGGTCACCGCGGTGGTCAGCCTCAGCAATGTCCTCATTGCGATCCCCATGCTCCTGCTGACCTTCGTGCTGGTCCGAAATGTTCCCGGCCTGCTCGAAGCGGCCATTCTCCGCCGGCTCCCTCTCGACAACGCCTCCCGCTACGCCATCACGACCCTGACCAGCTACCTGCTGGCCCTCTGCGGGGTGCTGCTGGTCGCCGGCACGCTCGGGCTGCGGTGGAGCAGCGTCCAGTGGCTGGCCGCCGGCCTCAGCGTCGGCCTTGGCTTTGGTTTGCAGGAGGTCGTGGCGAACTTTGTCTGCGGGTTGATTTTGCTGTTCGAGCAGCCGATTCGCGTGGGCGATGTGGTCACACTCGACAACGTCACCGGAGTCGTGTCGAGAATTCGCATCCGGGCCACGACCGTGACAACCTGGGAGCGGCAGGAGTACGTCATTCCCAACAAAGACCTGATCACTGGACGGGTCATCAACTGGACGCTGTCTGACTCGGTCAACCGGGCAGAACTCACGGTCGGTGTCGCCTACGGCACCGATACGCGGCGGGTGATCGAACTGCTGCGCGAGATCTGTAAAGGCATTCCCGACATCCTTGTCGACCCGGCCCCTATCATCACTTTCGAGGAGTTTGGTGACTCAACGCTCAACATCGTGGTGCGGTTCTATCTGGCAAGCCTTGACAACCGACTCAATGCGATTAGTGAACTTCACAACCAGATTCACGAACGGTTCAACGCCGAAGGGATCGAAATCGCCTTCCCGCAGGTCGATGTGCACATGAAACCCGGGCCGGCGTAAGCCAGGCCGGCGCCCGCCGGGGGCAATGGCGGCATTGTCGCTGCCGGGGTATCCTCAGCAGACATGCCGGCACCCCACACGGTCTCGCCGGCGTCACAGGGAGTATGCTGCAATGCGATGGCAGGGACGACGGGCGAGTGAAAATATTGAGGACAGGCGGCGGGCCGGTGGCCCGGTGGCTGTCGGCGGCGGATTGATGACACTGGTGATCATCCTCGTGCTGGTCTTCATGGGCATGGATCCGATCCAGGCCCTCAAACTGGCCCCCCAGATTGCCCCGCCCGCGGCAGCCCCGCCCGCGGCCGGGCAGCGACCACCGGCGGACGATCAGCTGAAGCAGTTTGTTTCCGTCGTTCTGGCCGACACTGAGGAGATCTGGTCGCAGTTGTTCACCGAAGCCTTCGGTCGGCGTTACGCGCCCCCGAAGCTGGTGCTCTTCAGTGGCCGGGTCAGCAGTGCCTGCGGCCTGGCCAGTGCCGCGGTCGGACCATTTTATTGCCCGCTTGATAAACAGGTTTATATCGATCTGTCATTCTACGAAGAACTCAAAAAGCGTTTCGGCGCGCCGGGTGACTTTGCCCAGGCCTACGTCATCGCCCACGAGATCGGCCATCATGTGCAGAATCTCCTCGGCGTCAGTGACAAGGTGCAGGCCCAGCGGCAACGGCTGCCTGAGGTCGAAGCGAATCGGCTGTCGGTGCGGCTGGAATTACAAGCCGATTTTCTGGCCGGGGTCTGGGCCCATCATGTCGCCCGCTTTGCCGACGTGCTCGAAGAGGATGACATCCGCGAGGCGGTCCGCGCCGCCGCGGCGATTGGAGACGACGCGATTCAGAAGCAATCGCAGGGCTACGTCGTGCCCGACGCCTTCACCCATGGCTCGAGTGACCAGCGGGTGAAGTGGTTCCTGGCCGGTTTCCGGTCGGGTGATCCGCGGCAGATGGACCAGCTTTTCGAACTCGCCCGCCCATAGCGGACAAGATTCGAGGGGCGTGGTACATTTCCGAGACTTCCCGCCGGATGATGGAGAGTCTGGCGGGGATATCCTTCTGGCTTTTTCGGCTCTCCAAGGCGGATAACCCATGCTCGCATCTTTGGTGCCCCAATTTCACCGGGGGCAACTCGGCCCGGCCGTATGCCTGTTCAGCCTCTGTCTATGCAGCCCAGTCGCTGCCGGGGAGCAACCGGAAGTCGTCATCAGCGGTGCCGACACGGCCTGGATGATCGTCGCAACTGCACTCGTGCTGCTGATGACGCTGCCCGGCCTGGCCCTCTTCTACGGCGGTCTGGTCCGCTCGAAAAATGTGCTGTCGGTGCTGGTGCAATGCTTTGCCTTGGCCGGCGTCATGACGCTGCTCTGGGTAGCCTATGGTTACAGCCTCGCCTTTACCGACGGCGGTGCAAGCCAGGCCTTCATCGGCGGGTTTGACAAGGCTTTTCTGGTGGGGGTGACGGTCGAGAGTGTCACCGGCACAATCCCGGAATCACTTTTTCTCGCCTTTCAGATGACCTTCGCCATCATCACGCCGGCGTTGATCGTCGGTGCCTTCGCCGAACGGATGAAGTTTGCCGGCATGCTGCTGTTCAGTGTGCTTTGGTTCACATTTTCCTACCTACCGATCTGCCACATGGCCTGGGCGGGGGAGGGTGCCCTGTTCCACGACTGGGGAGTGCTCGACTTTGCCGGTGGTACCGTTGTCCATGTCAATGCCGGAGTCGCCGGCCTGGTCACCTGCCTGCTGCTCGGGCCCCGGCAAGGCTTTCCCCGCGAGCCGATGCGACCGCACAATCTGCCCTTCACGGTAATGGGTGCCGGCATGCTCTGGGTTGGCTGGTTCGGCTTCAACGCTGGCAGTGAGCTGGCAGCCGACGGCACGGCCGCCATGGCCCTGCTGGTAACCCACATCGCCGCAGCCACCGCTGCGGTTGTCTGGATGGCCATTGAAGTATTCGCCCACGGCAAGGCCTCCGCCCTCGGCGTGGCCACTGGTGCCGTCGCCGGACTGGTGGCAATCACACCGGCAAGCGGCACCGCCGGCCCACTGGGAGCGGTCGTAATCGGGGCGGCCTCGTCACTGGCGGGCTACTATTTCGCAACCAAGGTGAAACACCGTTTTCGGTACGACGACAGTCTTGATGTCTTCGGGGTGCACGGTGTCGGGGGTGTCATTGGCGCGGTGCTCACGGGCGTTTTTGCCTCGGAAGCCCTCGGCGGCAGCGGCATGGAACACGATTCGATCGCAACGCAGGTCGGCTATCAGGCACTCAGCGTGGTGGTGACCGCTGTCTGGAGTGCCGTCGTCTCGGTAGTGGCATTCGTGATCGTCAACCAAATCATCGGCATGCGGGTGCGGCTGGAGGTCGAGCAGACCGGGCTCGACCTCGCGGAGCATCAGGAGCAGGCTTACGAGATCGTCTAGCCGGGGTGACTTACGGCAGTTCCTTGATGCGGATGTCGCGAAACTCCGCCCACATCGGCTTGCCGCCGTGAAGCTGGAGGGCAATCACACCGGCGGTCCGGGCCGTGGTCGGGTCGTTATCAGTGAAGTCGATCACCTGCCAGCCGTTGAGAAAATGCCGGACGTGGTTGCCTTGGGCAATGATCACGACGTCGTTCCAGTCATCGAGTCTGAACAGCTTCTGGAAGGCCGGTTCATCGATCAGGATTCCGGTGATGTTTTTTTCACCCGCCGCTGTCCGCACCGCCCGCTCGCCAATGTTGATGAGGCGACCCGCCTTGCCCTTCTCGTCATAGATGAAGGCCGACACGTTTGGGAAATCCTGCTCATTGCGAACCTCGTGCTGATAGCCGGCGACGACCCAGCCGTTGCTCGAGTCGGCCAGCCGCTCGGAGCGGTATTGAATGCCCGAGTTGTTGGTGGCATTGCAGCGGAATGAACGCCGCCGTTCAAAGTTGCGGAACACCGAGGAGAGTTGGGCCTCGCGGTCGGGCCCCTTGAAGATCAGGAAGGTGTTGCCCTTGGTCGCTTCCTCAGGCGTCGTTTCACCGTGGATTACCCCATCCCTCACGCTCCAGAGCCGGGGGTCGCCGTCCCAGCCCCGCAGATCCTTCCCGTTGAACAGGGGCCGTAATCCAACCGCCTCAGCGGGGGCGGCAATCGGGTCGAGCTTTGCTGGAGCTTCTTCAGCCGCGGTGACCGGACGAGCAGTGACAGTTGGGACAATTAGAAGGCAGGCAGTGGCAACAAAAGCAGCACGGCGGAAATTCATGGTGTTTCCTTTGGTAAAACGTGTCTGAGCGGTGATCGGTTTGGCTGCTCGGGGCGTGGACGGAACGCCGAATCGCTCCTGCAGCTGCGGTGGGAGTATAACCAGCCTGCAGCATGAATCGTCAGTCCGTCAGGAAATGAGCCGCCGTGTCTGAAACCTGGGATCTTCATCAGCACGGTCCAGCGTCCCTCTGGCAGCAGTGCGCGGAGAACCTGGCCGCAGCCACGGCGTCGGCCCGGCACCCCTTTCATCTGCTGACGGTAGCATCGAATACATCCACTGCCGGGCCTGACCAGCGGACGGTCGTCCTCCGCAGCTTCAATGAGGCTGCCCGGACAATCAGCTTTCATACTGACATCCGCTCGGCCAAGGTCAGCCAGCTTGCCGCCTGCCGCCACGTCAGCCTGCACTGGTACGATCCCGCCGCTCGGGTGCAACTGCGAATTGCCGCCACTGCTGCCGTGCATCACAGTGACCAGCGAGCCGCGCAGGCCTGGCACCGCTCACGCACCACCAGCCGTGCCTGCTACACGGCTGCCAACGCGCCGGGTTCGGCAGTCGAAGTGTTTCCAACGGCACCGCCGATTCCACTGGACGAGGATGACCGGGGATTGATTCACTTTGCGCTGGTGGTCTGCCAGTTCTCGGCACTTGAAGTGCTGTCGCTCCATGCCGCCGGCCACCAGCGGGTGCGGCTGCTCCTGGTGCCTGAGCCGATGCGCTGGCAGTTGCTGGCCCCCTGATCAATTTTAAGGCCTGACCCGCAAGGAGCCCCACCATGAAACTCGCCCTGCACTGGCAGATCGCCATTGGCATGATCGTCGGCGCTGTTATCGGCGTCAGCCTCAATCTCGGTGCCGGTGTTCGCGAGACCGAGGTGGCGGTCAACCGGCTGCCGGCTGGTCTGCAGTCGCTTTCCATCAGCGACTCACCCAACCATGTCCGGCTGGCCTGGACCCGCGCGGATGGCACCGCTGGCGAGGCGATTGTCGATGGCACCCGGCAGACACCCGGTGCCGCTGCCACTGTCGATGAACTGGCTCGCACAAACCCCGAGGCGGCCGATTGGCTCCATCGGCTGGGACGCAGCCCGGCGAGGATAGTGGGCGAGGCGGCCCAAAAGCTCGGTGGGCTTTTCCTCCGATTACTGCAGATGGTGGCCGTTCCGCTGATCATTACGTCATTGATCTGCGGCGTCACCGGCCTCGGGGACGCCGCCAGCCTGGGCGGCATGTTCCTGCGGACGGTGCTCTACTACGCCTTGACCAGTTTCCTGGCGATTGCCATCGGGCTGCTGGCAGTGAACATCTTCAGGCCCGGGCTGACTGGTACCGCCGGTGTGGCTGTCAATGGTCCGGCTGCCAGCGGACATTCTCTCGGCGACCTGTTGTTTGAGCAGGTTGAGCGAATGATCCCGACCAACCCCATTGCGGCGATTGCCGAATCGAACTTCCTTTCGATCATCGCGTTTACTCTCGCCTTTTCCATTTTTTCCGTGATTGTCGGCGGGAAGACGCTGGCGGCGGTGCGGGCAGCGGCCGAGGCCGGCTTTGAGGTGATGATGGCAATGACAATGGCGATCATCGCCCTGGCGCCGCTCGGGGTTTTTTGCCTGATGCTCTTTGTCACGGCGACCCAGGGGCCGGCGGTCTTCGCCTCCCTGTTCTGGTACCTGCTGACCGTGGTGGTGGCGCTGGCGACCCATGCGCTGATCGTCCTGCCCCTGATCCTGCATTTCGTGGCGGGCCGCAACCCCTATGCCTACGCCCGGGCGCTCTCCCCTGCTCTGCTCACCGCCTTCAGCTCGGCCTCTTCCAACGGTACGCTGCCGCTGACGATGGCTTGTGTCGAGAACCGGGCCGGCATCGATAACCGGGTGTCGAGCTTTGTGCTGCCGTTGGGGGCGACGATCAACATGGACGGCACGGCGCTGTATGAGGCGGTGGCGGTCTTGTTCATCGGGCAGCTCTACCATGGAGCAGTCCTCCCACTGGAGCAGCAGCTGATTGTTGCCTTCACGGCATTGCTGGCCAGTGTCGGGGCCGCCGGCATTCCGCATGCCGGGCTGGTCATGATGGTGGTGATCCTGCAGGCGGTAGGGCTGCCAGTCGAAATGCAGGGTATCATCCTGGCCGTGGACCGAGTGCTCGACATGTGTCGGACCAGCGTGAACGTCTGGAGTGACTCCTGCGGCTGTGCCGTGGTGGCCAGCCTTGAAGAACGGGCCGGGGTGCTGGCCCAGGCAGAGGCAACCTAGCCTTTCAAGTACCTCTCGCAGAGAAACACCCGATGATGCGACTTGGCCTTAGTCTGCTGCGGCGGCTCGTTCGGTTTTTCGTGGCTGGGGTGCTTGCGCTCTTGCCGGTGGTCGTGACGGTTGCGGTGGTGGTCTGGGTGGTCGAATACCTGCAGTACCTCTGCGGCCCGGAAACTCTGATCGGCCGCCAACTGACCGCGATTGGCATGCAGGTCGGGAAGGACTCGGCCACGCCCTACTTTGTCGGTTGGTTCGTCGTGATCGTGGTGGTGTTTGCGGTGGGCCTGTTTGTGGAACTCGGCGCCAAGAAATGGTTTGGCCGCACGGTCGAATCAATCTTCAAGCGGGTGCCGCTGGTCGGCAGCATCTACAGCACCAGCCGGCAGATGATCGACATGATCGGCCCGGGGGACAATGAGGCGATGAAGGGCATGGCACCGGTTTTCTGCTCATTCGGCCGAGAGCAGCCCTCCAACGTGCTGGCCCTGCTGGTGTCCCCCGAGCGATACAAACTCCACGATCAGGACTTCCTCATCGTCATCATTCCGACGGCGCCGGTTCCCTTCGGGGGCGCTATGCTGTTTGTGCCGGTTGAGAACGTCCGACCGGCTGGCATGTCGATTGACGGCCTGATGAGCATGTACCTTTCCATGGGTGCGACCGCGGGGCAATTTGTCCCGCGGGCGACCAGATCCGATGCTGAAACCTGAGTCCTGCCGTCTGCCCCTTGCTGCGGCCCTTTTCGGCCTGTTGCTGGCTGGCTGCGGTGGAGCACCCCCAACAAACCAGGAGACACCCATGCCACCCAACGTCGGCGATCCGGCACCAGCGGTGACGCTCCATCTGCAGGACGGACGGTCGCTACCACTGGCTGACTTTCGCGGGGAGCGGGCGGTCGTGATCTTCTTTTATCCGAAGGACAACACACCGGTCTGCACGGCTGAGGCCTGCTCGTTCCGCGATGCCTATGCCGACTTCAGCGGCCTCGATGCCGAGGTGATCGGCGTCAGTGGTGATACCGCGGCCAGCCACCGGAAGTTTGCCGAAAAGCACAAACTACCCTATCCGTTGGCCGCTGACGCTGATGGTTCACTCCGAGCCGCCTTCGGGGTTCCGAAAACGCTCGGCTTTCTGCCCGGGCGGACGACCTATGTAATCGACAAGCAGGGACAGATTCGGCTGGCCTTCTCCGCAGCCTTCTCCGCTGAAAAGCATGTGGCCGAGGCCCGGCGGGTGCTGGCGGCTCTGGCAGAGGAATGAACAGCGATGCCGGTGTTTGATTTTTCCTTCGAGGTCGATGCCCCGCTGGCGGTGGTCCGTGACTTTCATCACGACACGTCAGCGCTGAAGACCCTGACGCCACCACCGACGATCGTACAAATTCAGTCCGTGGAGCCGCTGGCTGAGGGTTCCAGCTCAACCTTCACGCTCTGGGTCGGCCCGCTGCCGCTCCGCTGGAAGGCAGTCCACCGAGACGTCTCCGATCGGGGCTTTACCGACGTGCAAGAGTCCGGGCCCGCCCGCAAGTGGGAACACACCCACACTTTTACGGCGATCAATGCCAACACGACCCGCATCGACGAGCACATCGAGTACGAACACAAGAATGGCTTCTGGGGCGTGGTGACCCGGCTGTTGTTCTCCTGGCCGAACCTCTATTTCATGTTCAGCTACCGCAAATGGATTACCCGGCGGATCTGCCGGCGGCCGGCCCGGGCCGGCTGAGCAACGCACGGCCGCCACCCGGGGTCACCAGTTCTAGCCCTCATTCGTACCAGCAAGAAGTGAAAGCCGATGCAGCCCGATTGGGACGAACAATACCGGATCGGTGAAACCCCCTGGGACAAGGGTGAAGCAGCGCCACCACTGGTCGCCTGGCTGCGGGAGCACCCGGGCAGCATGACCGGCACCGTGCTGGTGCCAGGCTGCGGCAGCGGGCACGACGTCCGAGCGATCGCCGCTGCCGAACCGGAGGCCCGTCTGGTCGGGCTCGATCTGTCGCCCACGGCGATTGCCAGGTGCCGAGCGCAAGCGGCAACCGGCGGCGAGCGTTATGTCGAGGCCGACCTCTTCGCGCTACCGTCTGAACTCCAGGGAACCTGCGACTGGGTCTGGGAGCACACCTGCTTCTGCGCGATCGACCCTGCTCGGCGGGACGATTACGTGGCCGCGGTGGCCGCTGCCCTGAAGCCCGGTGGGCAGTTGCTCGGAATTTTCTATCTCGACCCCTACCGGGGTGACCACCAGCCCGGTGGCGGCCCGCCGCATGGCTGCACGCTGGAGGAACTCCGCCAGCGGTTCGAGGCAACCGGCCAATTTGTGATCGAATCAGCAGATCCACCCTCAGCCTGTTATCCCGAGCGGGAGGGCCGGGAGTTGCTGGTCAAATGCCGCCGGGAGAGTGGGCCTTAGCCCACTTCCAGTGAGCGGATCGTTCCCGTGCTGTCGCCGAACGAGGGTGCCGGGATACCCATGCCCCGCAGCAGCGTAAGCCAGACATTGCACAGGGGAGTTGCCTTGGGCATCACTATGTGTTGCCCCAGGGGCGTGCCCGCCCCACCGCCAGCAATCAGCGTAGGGGCATTGTCGAGATAGTGAATCGACCGCAGCGTGCTGCCAAAGACCACGGTTGTATGGTCGAACAGGCTCGACCCATCTGGTTCGGCGACAGCCAGCAATTTATCAATCAATGCCGCGAGGAGTTCGCTATTCGCTTGGTCACGTTGCTTTGAAGCCTCCATTCGCTCGCCAGGGTGATAGTGACTCATGTCGTGAGCCGCCACTGTCACACCGATACTCTTGAGCAGATGTTGGATTGGCTGCCGGAACGTTGCCACGCGGGTACTGTCGGTCCGCAGCGCTGCCACGATGAGGTCGTACATCAACATGATCTCGTCACGGCCGACGAGCCCCTCGCCTGGGGCTGCCATCTGGGGATCGGGCTTTGGTTTGCCAAGCCAGCGTTCTTCCTTGGCGAGCCTGTTTTCGATATCCCGGATGCCGCCGAGGTATTCATCAAGTTTGTCACGGTCGGCCCGGTTGAGGCGGCTTTCAAGGCTGCGGGACTCCTCGAGCACGCTATCGAGCACGCTCCGTTTTTGCCTGATCGACCACTGCTGCTGCTCAAGTGGAACCGTATCAGTGGTGAAAAGTTGGTGAAAGGCAGCAAGCGGGGTGTCAAAACCAGCGAGTGGTTTACCCCGACGATCCCAGGCAAGCGAGAGACCGGCACCATGGCCCGGCCCCGCCAATCCGGGTTCACAGCCATTGAGGTGCAAGGACGAAAATCGTGTAGTTCCCGCAAGCTGCTCTGCTGCGACCTGATCCATCGAGACGGAGTTTTGAAAACCAGTGGCAGTGCCGCCGTCGGCGGCTCCGCCCGTGAGCCAAAAGGTGCTGCCCCCATGTGGATCACTCGCGCGACGGTGGGCACAGCCCTGCACGATTGAAAACTTGCTTCGATGCCGGGCGAGCGGGGCCAGCCCTTCCGACAGGGTGTAGTCACCGCCCACGTCATCGATTGCAGGAAACCAGGTCTCGGCGGTCACTCCATAACCGATGCCGAGACAGATCAGCCGGCTCGGCGGGGTGCCAGACGCAGCGGCCCTCGCAAATCGCAGGGGGCCAAGAGACTCAAAGGCCGGGAGGGCAAGAAGCGTGGTGGCGGATCGCAGGAAGCGACGGCGGTCGGGGCAATTTGGCATATCGGTCTTTTCTCACTTCCGTTGAAAAGCGTCGCTCAGAACCACGCCATAGACAAATTCACGGATTGCATCGCCGGTGGCAGATGCCCTGGCGGTGATCGAGCTGACCAGCTCGTCGTCCGTGAAACCGATCTCCCGACCCAGAGCATAGGCCGCCAGCGCTTCGGTAAACCCGCTGGCAAAATCGGCATGCCGGCCAGCGATGATCTCGCGGAGCGCAAAGAAGTCTGCGAACTCCGGCCCCTCGTGAAATCTACCGGAGGGGTCGATTTCCCATGTCAGAGATTTTCCAGACGACGTTCTGACAGAGTCGGTTGTCCGCCAGCTGCCGGCGGCATCAAAGTTTTCCAGCCCAAACCCGACCGGATCAATCTTCCGGTGACAGGAGGCACACTGCGGCTCTTCCTGATGCAGGCGAATCCGCTCACGAGTCGTGACTGGCTGATCGTCAAGGCGACTGAGTTGCGGCACGTTGGGCGGGGCGGGAGGTGGCGGATCGTGGAGCAGTTTGCGAAGCACCCAAGCACCCCGCTCGACTGGGCTGGTGTGTTCTCCGTTGCTCCCCATGGCCAGCACCGCCGCCATCCCGAGCAGTCCACCGCGGGCGGAACCCGGTGGCAAGAAGACTGGCCGAAACTCATCGCCTTCGACACCGGGTATACCGTAATACTCGGCCATGAGTGCATCCACCACGACGATATCACTGACGAGCAGATGCCGCAGGCTGAGGTTCTCGTCAACGAGATGCCCGACGGTTGCAAAGATTTCTTCCCGAGCTGCAAACTTGGTAGCAAGGTCAAACTGGGGATAGCGTTTGAAATCGAACTGAAAGAAATCGAGGCGATCGAGCCCCAGCCACTGGTGGGCGAAGCCCCGCACAAAGTCGTCTCGTGTCGCTTGATTCGCGAGCAGCCGATCAGCCTCGGCCTTGAGTACCGCAGGCTTGGAAAGTTTACCACTGGCCCCCAAGGCGATGAGTTGCTCGTCGGGCGGCCGGCTGCCAAGAAAGTAAGAGAGCCGAGAGGCAAGCTCGACTCCACTGAGCCGACGGTTCCCTCCCACCGCGGGCTCGGCAAGGTAGAGGAAACGCGGTGACGCGAGGATGGTTGCCAGCGGCTCGATGAGGGCCACTTCGTGCGCCAGCCCTGCACCACGACCTGTTTTGTAGAGTTCGCTGAGTCTGTCAATCAAGGCTTCGTCCGGGGCCCGCCCCCGAAATGCATGAAAGGCAAATTCGGTGAGCGCCTTGCGAACTGATTCGGGTTCCGCATCACCATCGGCAATCTGGAGGACATCCACGAGAGCCGCAGGTGTAGGTGCTGGCAGCGGACCGTCCACCTCGACCCAATCCAGCCAGATGGCAAACGGCGGGCCCACGCCGTCCTTGTTGAAGGCCTCAAAAAAGAGGGCGTGGTGCTGGGCATCGCTATCGCGGGTTCCCTTTTCGAGGATTCGATACACCCGTGAACCGTTGGCCGCAGTCGAAAAGGGAATCTCAATGATTTGGGGCTGGTCGAGCGTTCCGGTCACCTCGCAGACACCTGCCCGCCGAATCTGGCCGTCGCGGCCGACCAGGCCATGTTCGATAAACCGCCGCTGCGGTGGTGCGTCGTCAAGCCGCGCAACTCGCGCCCGCAGAATGTAGTTGCCGGCGGGGGCATGCGGTGGCACCTGGCTATCGACGAAGGTGACAAGCCGGGAATCATTAATGGTCAAAAGGCCACCGGTTTGTGCGGCGGGGTGCGCGACGTACGCCGTGTAGTAGGGCACCCGGTGCTTCCAATCATCAATGCTGCCAATAGCGATCGCTGCAACAGCATCGGCGAAGCCAAAGTCACCTGGCGACGGTGCACCGGCGATCGTGGCCCAAGCTTCAAGCACCGGGGCAGCACTCTGAGGATGAGCTGCCCGGGCGGCCGCCACGGCGGCGACGTTGTCCGGCAGCCCGGCAGTTGCCATGACTGCCTTCTCCCACGTCACAAATCGCCGTCGATCATCCATCCGCTGGGCAAGCAGTTTTTTCGCCCGCGGCCATGTCCAGGTTTCTACCTCCCGATGCACGACCGAGCTCTGGTAGGGCTTTCCGTACCGTTTGAAGACCTCACCCAAAGCCTGCCGGGCAAGTTCGTAATAGATCTCGATCTGGTGGGCCGACATGAAAAGACCAGTGCCTGTCGTATCAAATCCGGCGGGCTGGGAGTCGGCCGGAAGCCCCTCAGGTTCCACACGAATGCCGAGGAGATCTTCGATGGTGCTGGCGTATTCGCGGCGATTGAGCCGCCGCATCACGATTTCGCCACCGGTATCTGCCAAGGCGTTGCGGGCGGTTGCCAGTACGGTGGAGAGATCGTCGAGCAGCTCAAGCTTGGTAGAGGAATCTATTTGGGGCTCGTCCTTGGGGGGCATCGAGCCGGCGTTGAGTACGTCGAGCACCTGCTGCCAGCGCTGGGCGGTCTCGAGCGAATCAATCACGGATGGGAGCGTATCGATCCGGACGCCCGCGTTCGCGTCTTCGGGACCGTGGCAGCCCTCGCAGTGCTCACGCAACAGCGGCCGGCCCTTCGGCAGCAGCGCCAGCCCTGGGACGAGTTCAGCCCCCCTCACCCAACCGTCAAGGAAGAGGGCTGCGCCGCTCATTAAGCAGACGAGCCACCGCACGTCCAATCGGTTTCTTCCTAACCAGGCTCGCACAATCACCCCGTTCTGCAGTTGGGTTATTTGGTCATCTTGATATGGTAGCCTTAGTGATGGTATGCATACCATGCCTGAATATTGAGACACCTTGCCTTGTTCTGAAAAATTCATGGCCGGACGCACTTCCAAGCCGAAAGGACGACCGAGCATCCGCCAGATCGCGGAGGCCTGTGGGGTCTCTCAGATGACAGCCTCACGGGCGCTCAGCGGCAGTGGCCCGGTGGCCGAGGCGACTCGGGAAAAAGTGCTTCAAGTGGCCGCAACACTCAACTATCGCCCCAACCGACTTGTTCGGGCCGTGCTCGGCGGGCGGAGTCACACCGTTGGCTTGATGATTCCAATCGGCTCCTGGTTTTTGGCCGAAGTCATCCGGGGTGCCCACGACACCCTAGCGGCGGCCGGATACCTACCGATTCTGCACTTCAAAGGGGACGGCCCCGGCGCAAACCATGACGCTGGTGAACTGGAGTACCTGCACCGGCTGGTTGAACAGCGGGTAGACGGCATCATTTTCGTGCCCTCCGACGGCTCTATTCCCGATCACTATCTCCGTGAGGTTTGGGACCGCGGATTGCCGCTCGTCAGTGTTGACCGCAAGATGCCGCGGACGAGGGCTGATTTTAGCGGCACCGACGACGAAATGGGGGGCAGCCTTGTCGCCCAGCACCTGCTTTCTCTCGGCCATCGCCGCCTCGGCCACATCAGCGGCGAGCCGTGGATTTCGACCTATCTCGACCGACGCCGCGGCTTCGAGGCTGAACTGGCAGGAAATCCGGGCGTTTCCTATTGCTTTGCCGACTGTCAGAAGAGCGATGCCTTCGCCGCCACCCGAAGTATGTTGGCCCGCAGCGATCGACCGACCGCCATCTTCGCGGCTTCCGACAAAATGGCTGCCGGTGTCTATGCAGCCGCTGAAGAACTCGGGCTGGCCGTGGGCCCGGACCTGTCGGTGGTCGGCTTTGCCGACTTACAGGAATTCGCCCACCTCAGGCCGCGGCTCACGACCGTCAACCAGCATCCGGCCACCATCGGGAGCAACGCCGCCAGGCTTCTTCTTGACAGGTTCGAGTCCCCCCAGCGGGACAGCGAACCGCGGGCAATGTGCACGCTTCCGCAGCTTGTCATCAGAGCCTCGACGGCAGCCCCAGCCCGGAAGCCAGCCAGGCAGATCCCTTGACGGAAAACTTGCTGAATGGTACGCATAACAAGCCTTTGGAAACCCCTCACAACGGCTCGCCAAACGCCAGCATGAGACCATTTCCTTCTCTTCGTAATCGCAGGTGCACCATGAACAGTGTTCGAAAAGAATTCTTGGCGAAGAATGGCTTTACGCTCATCGAGTTGCTTGTGGTCATCGCCATCATCGGCGTGCTCGTCGGACTTCTGCTGCCCGCCGTGCAGACAGCTCGTGAAGCCGCCCGTCGGTCGGCCTGCAGCAACAATGTCAAGCAATTGGGGCTGGCGCTCAATAACTATCATGATGCCCGCCGCCAATTCCCTTCCGCCCAGAGCGACAAAAAGGTATCGCTCTTGCGGGCGACTTGGTTCCTCTACACCCTTCCATTTCTGGAACTCAATACGCTGTACGACCAGATCGATTGGGAACAAAACCTGGTCTTCATCCGGACCCCACGAAACGTGATCGAAACCCAGATTGCGACCATTCGGTGCCCATCAGATTTTGTCGCTCCCACGAAAAAGCCGCGGGGTGTCTACAGCAACTACGGAGCCAACTACGGTGCTTACCCGATGTTCGGCAGCAACGCAGACGGCGTGGTGTTCTACGAATCAGAGACGCAAATAAAGGACATCACGGACGGCACCTCAAAGACAATGCTGCTGGGCGAATCGCTGGTAAGCCCGGCGATCGGAGATACATACAATGTCGCTTACGAGCCTCGGGGGTGCATCTGGGACAGTGAGCAAGGTGGCGCGATCTTTAGTGCGCGGGTCGAACCCAACTCGGCTACTGCTGACAGCTTTGCGTACTGCCAAACAAGCACTGACTCATACTGGATCAAGCACACGCCATGCTCGGCGGCCGCGACGGTAGGACGCCACTATGCGGCCCGCAGTCTGCATGCGGGCCTGGTGATGGTCGGTATGGTCGATGGTTCGGTCCGATCAGTTTCGAACGATGTGGAGAGTTGGCAACCAGGAGCCACTGTCGACAATTCAACGCAGTGGCAGCCTTCCTGGCTGGGAGTGTGGCAGAAAATGGCGGCCCGAGCGGATGGGCAGGTGTTCGCTGATTGAGCACCCCAAGTCAGCGCTAACCTGACAGGCATTTCAGCAGCGAGCGTTTGGCAACAAATCAGCCTGGGTGACCTTGCCGAGGAGGTATTTCGTGGCTCGACACAAAATTCTTCTTGTCTGCGGACTCTGCTGCCTCGTTATTGGCTGCGGGGAGTCTGGGGCCAGGAAGCACTTCACGAGCGGTGAAGTCCGGATTGACGGTGTGCCCGCAGTTTCCGGGGTAATGAGGTTTGACCCAGTTACCGCTGGCGACCTTCCCGGCGGCGCAGTGATCGTCAACGGCCGTTACGAGACCTGGCTGACGCCCGGTGCAAAGGTTATTCGCATCGCGGTTGAGGGGGATCGGACGGGGTTGAAACCGACCGAACTCTCACCAAATATCGTGCCGCGAACATTCCTGGACAATCCGCCCCGCATTGAGATTCCAGCGGCTGGACCAGTCGACTTTCATCTCACCCGCGACAGCCGAGGCTAGCCGCCTGCTGGGGAAAATTCTGCGCCGCTGGCCACAGTGAAATTCCTTGCAATGTCCGGTTTGCCCTTCTGCTGCTACCATGAGGCCGTGGCGGCTTTGCTGCCGCACAACGAGGATTCCCAGCTGCGGCTGGGAATGGGTAAAGGCCCGGCGGTGGACAGTGCAGTGTCCATGACGGCTCGGGAGACTCGTAGTAAAGGAGGTGATCCAGTGACGCAAGGTGACTGTACAGGTGAATGTTCGGGCGGGTTTTCCTGCTGAACAATCCGCCTGGTCGTCCGGGCCCCGCCGCGGCCACCACGGCCACGGTTTCCCTGACGACGGCATTCATTTTCACAGCTGCCGCCCCGACCCCGGGGCGGCAGTTTTTTTCTCGGGCCAGACCGCAGCATGACGCCTGAAGCCTCGACCACCGCTGTCGCCGATCGCAACGTGCGGCTCTTTGTGGCGTTCCGGATTCTCTTCAACATCCGGTTCTACTATCCCGTCTTCATGGTGATGTTTCTGCGGTACGGCATCACGCTGGAACAGTTTGGCCTGCTCAACGCCGCTTGGGCGGTGGTCATCGTGCTGCTGGAGGTACCCTCCGGCGCGCTCGCCGACCTGGTCGGCCGAAAAGCCTTGCTGGTGGCCGCGGCGGTGATGATGGCGCTCGAAATGCTGCTGCTGGCCATCGTGCCGGTCGATTCATCCTGGGTGCTCCCAGCCCTGCTGCTCAACCGGGTGCTCAGCGGCGCGGCCGAGGCCTTCGCCTCCGGGGCCGATGAGGCCCTCGCCTTCGACTCCCTCAAGGCTGCCGGCCGCGACAATGAATGGCCCCGGGTGCTGGAGCGGCTGATGCAGTTTGGCGGACTGGCGACCATTGTGGCGATGATCACTGGCAGCCTGGTTTACTCCCCTGATCTCTTCAACACCGTAGGAGCCTGGCTGGGACTGTCCCCGGGGCTGACCTTCGCCGACACCTTTCGGCTGCCGGTCTGGCTCACTTTTTTTTCCGCCTGCGGGGCGATCGGGGTGACCCTGGCTATGCGAGAACCCCGTGACCAGACCGCTGCCACCGGACGGGTGGGGCTGCTTGAGCCCTTTCGGCAGACGATTCGCACGGGCGGCTGGATTCTGGCCAATCCCATGGTGCTGGTGGTAATTGCCGCCGGCGTTCTCTTTGACCAGCCGATCCGGCAGCTGCTGGTGGTCTCCAGCCAGCTCTACGCCCGCATCGATATTCCGGAACTGCTCTTCGGCGTCATCAGCGCCACCACTGCGGTCATCGGCCTGTTCGCCGCAACGCCAATGCGCCGGCTGGCCACGGCACAGTCGCCCCGGGGCAACTTTTGGCTGCTGGCGGCGGTCGTGACCGTCGGCCTGGCCGGTACCGCCCTACTGATTCCCTGGTGGGGCGTCGGCTTCTTCATGCTGCTCTCACTGTCGATGCGGCTGTTGATGTTTCTTCAAAGCCACTATCTCAACCAGCTGGTCGATTCGGCACATCGGGCGACCGTACTGAGCTTTCGTGGGCTGGCCGTCAACGTCAGCTATGGCCTGATGAGCCTCGCCTTTGCTGCGGCGGTGACTGCGGTCGAACGGGCTGACCCCGATGCAGGCCAGGGGGTGGCCTTCGACCGGGTCGTGCAGTTGTTGCCGGGTTATTTCCTGCTGCTGGTGGCCGGATTTCTGATCTGGGCCCGCCGGCGGGTGGGCCCGGAGCAGCGGCTTGCCCTGGCCGATGGCTTCGCCGTCAGTCCTGTGTCGTCCAGCGACACTCATACACCGTCCCTTCCTTCGGCGTGATCACCGACCAGCCGATCAGGGTGCCGTAGGGATGGTCGATGGCGAACCGGGGATCCATCGTCACGGGTGGTCCGGACTGATCGGCCGGATAACGAACCAGCCGGTAGGACGTGTACGGGTGGTCCTCAGGGAAGAGCAGCCAGGAGGTCAGCAGTTCGGTCCGCTTGTTGACGAAAAACGGAAAATGGCCGGTCATGGCCGGAGGCAGCTTGGCCTTGATCATTGCTTGCAGGGTCACCCGTTCACCGATCGGGACCGCCGAAAGGTCGAACATGATCTGGTGATGGGCATGCAGTCCAGCGATACCTCCATCGGCGGCTGAAAGGGGCGGCCCCACTCGGTTGACGCTGCCCTGCGGCTGGTTGGCCGGCTGGCGGATCTCGATTTCTTCCATCGGAAAGACGCTGGTGATGATCACCTTGCGATCCCCCTTGTAGTCTTCGTTGAACCGGAGTACGACACGATCCCAGAAGGTCACAAAGCCGCGGTCTTCAGGCGTTATTTCCTGGGGGGCAAAGTCCCGCAGGTCAAAAATCCTGCTCTGGGAGAGCACGTCAACCCCGGCAAGGTTGGCTTCGAGTGGTTCCTTGAGTTCACCCACGGGGGTGGCCGGCCAATCATCTGCAGCCGTCCCCTCCACGAGATCAAGAATCTGACGGATGTCAGGATCACCAAGAGCGATTGAGTCGATCACGCTGGTGAGCATTTCGGCATGCCGATGCAGCCGATAGACATAGACGGGCAGATAAACAAAAACCAGTAGGGCCAGCGCGACGTAGATATAGCTGGGCCAGTCCCGCCAATCGAGCAGCGTTGACCAGACCTTGCGATGGCCTGACTGCCTGAGTTTTCGGGAGAGCCGGGTAGCCTCAGATGGCTCTCGCGTGGTCGGCGACTCCCCCACCGACTTTTTCTTGTGGCTGGGAAGTGGCTGGTCGGGACAGGGGGCCCAGGGAGACCGCGGGTTACCCTGCTCACCATTGGCGAGCCCGAGTCGCCTGCAGATCCTTCGGCTCACCTCATAGCCGTGACGAACCAGCGCGTTGATCTCATAGTCGGTGAACTTGTCGAGATCGGTGCGAATCGACTGGACCTCCATCTGCACG
The DNA here is from genome assembly GCA_965662195.1 of uncultured Pirellulales bacterium. Classification (GTDB taxonomy): domain Bacteria; phylum Planctomycetota; class Planctomycetia; order Pirellulales; family UBA1268; genus UBA1268. The sequence goes on along the minus strand of CBFIHA010000059.1, from coordinate 310 downwards.
ACCGGATGCTGGGCCGAGGGGTCTTCCTCAAGTGGCACGATCTCGGTGATCGGAACAAACGCGAAGCCTGGCTGCTGGCCAAAGTTTTCCCGCTCCAGCTGCCAGACCCGGTCCCAGAGAATGTCGGAGGCCCGGATCGACTGGCCAATGAAGCCGAGTGATCGGTCGTTGAGGATCTGAAACGGCTTGCCGGCATCGCTGACCAGGACATGGTCAAAATCTCCCATCTCCTTTTTGAGCCAGGCAAAAGCCCGGGTGCCGAGGTTGTCATAGACGCCACCGTCGGTGAACGACTCAGTAGGAAACTGCC
>CBFIHA010000058.1:0-25343 GCA_965662195.1 uncultured Pirellulales bacterium | reverse complement strand
GGCGAGATGCTTGTGAAAGTGCCGTTGACCGTCCTATCCTTCGTGGACCCGCAGGAAATTGGCCGTGTCGAGATTGATCCCAAAAAATGGTGAGTCGACTTCCGTGATCAGCCGCAGAATCTCGTCGGCGTCGTAGTCGATGTGGTTTTCGATGGCCAAGGAAACGCCTTCACCTGCGGCCACCCGCACTGCCTCTTTGAGCCAGCCGCTCAGGATGCGGAGCTGCGGTTCGTGCGGATCATGGACAAAGCTGAAGCTGCTCCCGACGACCCGCATCACGGTCGCGCCGATCGCCTTGGCATGCTGGATGTGGCGGACCAGCTCCTCTTTCGCCCGCAGATTTCTGCCCGCTTCGAGGCCGTCGGGGTGTCCCCACGCGTAGACGCGATCGAACCCGTAGGCATCAAGCCGTGCCCTCACGCCGGCCAGGTAGCTGGCATCAAAGCTGGGGAAGAAGCATGACTCAAGCGAGATTCCCTCGCACCCAAGCTCGTGGGCCCGGTCAATCACCCGTTCCATTGTGAGGGGTGTGGCCGGTGGTTGCTGCTCTGGATAGACCTCGCCGAGAAAGCGATGGTAGCAATAGCTATCGATGCCGACCTTCATGACCTACGGCCTCCGAGGATTGGGATCCTCAAACCGTAAGGCATCTGCCGCCGCAAATGCTTGTGCAGACGCGGCAGGAAACGTGACGGAAGCGGCGGGTCAGACGTCGCAGAGAGCGACCGCCTCGCGGAGGCCGGCGAGGGGGTCGCGGGTGGGGATGAACTCCTGGCCGACGTAGCCGTCGTAACCAATGTCCAGCAGTTTCCGCATGATCGGCGGATAGTTGATCTCCTGCGTGTTGTCGAGCTCACCCCGGCCGGGATTTCCAGCGGTATGGACGTGGCCGACGATGTCCTTGCACTCCTCGAGCCGACGGATCACGTCGCCGTTCATGATCTGCACGTGATAGATGTCAAAGAGCAACTTGACCCGTTCGGAGCCGACCCGCCGCAGCATCGCCGCCACGGCATCGACATCGTCGCCCTGATAGCCCGGGTGGCCCTTCATCGGGTGCGAATCGTCCCGCGTGTTGAGATGTTCCAGGCAGATCGTCACGCCCTGCTTCTCGGCATGGCCGGCGATCTTCTTCAGGCCTGTCACGCAGTTGTCGAAGGCCTCGTCGTCGGGCATCGCCCCGCTGGCCGGGTCTTCAGCGTCCCGCCACTTGAACCCGGTGAACGCAATCACCGCCGGCATGCCCGCGTCAGCACAGGCATCGATCATCTTGGTCGTCCGGGCAATCACTTCCTCGTGGTACCTGGGATTGTTGAAGCCCTTGATGAACGGCGCCCCCGGCATGCCGTTGGGGGCAATCGCACAGGTGAGGCCGTGCTTTTTGAGGAGCGGCCAGTCCTTCGGTTCGGTCAGTTCGATCGACAGGCAGCCCAGGTCGTTGGCCACCTGGCACTGCTTTTCAATGCTCCACTTCTCGCCCATCATGCCGAAACACCAGGTGACGATCGACTGCTTGATGTGGCCCTTGGTCGCCGCCGGGGCCGCCGCCGCCCGCCCTGCAGCGGTCAGCACTGCCGCTCCGGCAGCAGCGGTGAACAGATCACGACGATTGAGGCCGGGAGTTGATGGTTGGCTCATGAGGGAACTCGTTCTTTCTTCACTGGAAGGTTTCGATTGTCGTGCTGCTTTTCCTGCGGAAGCAGCCGGTACTGTAAGATTTTGACGGACCGTTCCTTATCTGGTTGTGGCCCCGGTCGCGCTTCCCGGTACGAAGCGGCATCAGATCGCTACAGTAACACGTAGGGAAAATCTCCGCGAGCATGTCAATGGACGTAACTCATTCGCCCGACTGGAGGGTTTCGCTCACGGCCATTGTGCTGACGGTCATCGCCGGCACTGGCGCCGTGGCTGCGGAGCCGCCCGGCTCCAGCTGGCAGCTTCGTGATGGTGAGCGGATCGTGCTGCTGGGCGACGCGTTGTTCGAGCGGGATGGGCAGCTCGGCTTCCTTGAAACAGCACTCGTGATGGCCTTTCCGAAAGCTGACCTTGCATTCCGGAATCTGGGCTGGGGGGGCGACACCGTCTGGGCCGACAGCCGGGGTGTCTTTGATCCGCCGGCCAAGGGCTATGCCCGCATGCTGAACCTGGTCGACGAGCTGGGCCCCGATGTCATTTTCATTGCTTACGGCCGGAATGAGTCGTTCGCGGGTGACCAGCGACTGGATGCCTTCGGCGAGCAGCTGGGCAGACTCTGCGACGAACTCTGCCAGCAAAAGGCCGGCCAGACCGGTGACTCCCGGCGGCTGGTGCTGGTTACGCCCAGCCCCTTTGAGCAGCGACCGACCTGCCCCGACGCCGCTGCCCGCAATGCTGTGCTCGCCCGCTATGCGGCCGTCATCCGGGAGACAGCCAGCGCTCGGCAGGCGGGGCTGGTCGATCTGTTTGCCGAGTGGCCCCAAACGCCCGCCGCCAGATCATTCACCATCGATGGCATGCACCTCTCGCCCGCCGGCTACCGTGAAGCTGCTCAGATATTTGTGAAATCGGCCGGCCGGCAGCTGCCGGTCGACTGGGCCGATCGCTCAGCGCAGGTTCGCGAATGCGTCAATGCCAAGAACCAGCTCTTCTTCCATCGCTGGCGGCCCGCCAACGAGACCTATCTGTTCCTGTTCCGCAAGCACGAGCAGGGCAACAACGCGGCCGAGATTCCCCAGTTTGATCCGCTTGTTGGCGAAGCGGAGGCTGCCGTGCGAGCTGCCCGTGATGCCATTCCTGCTGCAGAAGACCCACCATGACCATCTCCTCACGCCTGCTGCCTGCCGTCCTGTTGGCCCTGCTGGGAGCGGTACCGCGGCCCGCAGCTGCCCAGCGCAACCTCACCGACATCCCCATGCCCGACCCAACGGCTGAACGGGCCGCCATGCTGGTGGCCGACGGCTATGAGGTGACTCTGTTCGCAGCCGATCCGATGATCAGCAAACCGCTGCAGATGAATTTCGACCCGCAGGGCCGGCTCTGGGTGTCTTCCTCGAGTATCTATCCGCAGATCCAGCCGGGTGAGGTGGCCAACGACACTGTGACGATCCTGGAGGACCGTGACAGGGACGGCCGGGCTGATGCCCACACCGTCTTTGCCGATGGGCTGCTCATGCCGACGGCAGTGCTGCCGGGGGACGGTGGCTGCTACGTCGCCAACAGCACCGAGATACTCCACCTGGCCGACCAGAATGGTGACGGCACGGCTGACCACCGCCGGGTGGTCCTCACAGGCTTTGGCGCCGAAGACACCCACCACATCATCCACACCTTCCGCTGGGGGCCCGACGCCCGACTGTTCTTCAATCAGTCGATCTACATCCACAGCCATGTGGAGACACCGGCGGGCGTGAAGCGGCTCAACGGCGGTGGCATCTGGCGGTTCCTGCCCCGGTCCCTGGCGATCGACGTCTATGCCCGCGGCTGGGTCAACACCTGGGGCCATGCCTTCGACCGCTGGGATCGATCGCTGGTCACCGATGGGGCTGGTGGCGAGGGCATCTATTACGGCTTTCCCGGCGCCGCCTATCAGGCGGCCGTCGGCACATCCCGCATCCTCCACGGCATGAACCCGGGCAGCCCAAAATACTGTGGCCTTGAGGTTGTCGATGGGCCGCATCTGCCTGACGATGCCCAGGGCACGCTGATCACCAACGACTTTCGGGCCAACCGGGTCTGCCGCTTCCGACTGACCGAACAGGGCTCGGGTTTCAGCAGTGAGCAGCTCCCCGATCTGATTCGCTCCAAGCGGGTGACGTTTCGCCCGATCGATATCAAGCTGGGGCCGGACGGGGCGATCTACATCGCCGACTGGTACAACCCGATCATCCAGCATGGCGAGGTCGACTTCCGTGATCCGCGTCGTGACCGCGAGCACGGCCGGATCTGGCGGGTGACCGCCAAGGGCCGTCCGCTCACGTCTCCCGTCGATTTCACCAAACGATCAACCCCTGAGTTGCTTGAGGATCTGGCCGGCCCAGCGGCCTACGGCCGCGACATGGCCCGCCGGGTGCTCTGGACCCGCGATCCGCTGACAATCCGCCCGGCGGTGACCGCCTGGCTGGCCGAGCTCGACCCAGCAGCCGGCAGCTTTGAGCGGCTGCGGCTGGAGGGATTGCGGCTGCTGCAGGCGATCGACCGAGGGAGCGGCAGCGACGTTGATCAGCCGCTCCTGACCGAGGTGCTCGGTTCATCCGACCCGCGGGCCCGGGCGGCTGCGGCCCGCATCACCGTGGACTGGTCTGACCGGCTTGACGATCCGGTCGGGTTGCTCGCCACCACGGTCGACGATGACTCAATGCTGGTCCGGCTGGAGGGGGTGCGGGCGCTGGCGACCATCGGTGGCCCGCGGGCAGCCGAGCTGGTGCTGCACGCGGTCGATCATCCCCGTGACGATGCCCTCGACTATGCCGTCTGGCTCGCCAGTCGCGAATTGCGGGCTGACTGGCTGCCAGCGGTGGTCGCCGGCCATTCACCGATCGTCGATCACCCTCAGCGGCTGCTGTTTGCCATCGAGGCAACCACCGCCACCGAAGCAATTCCCGCCGTCATGCGGCTGCTGCAATCAGACCAGCTTGCGGCCGCTGAGCGGGCCGCGGCCCTCAATTGCATCGCCCGGTTCGGAGGACCAGCTGAACTCCAACTGGCCTTTGAGGCGGCGGTCGATCCGGCAACACCTCCAGCCCGAACGGCCACGCTGCTCGAGTACCTGCTTGAGTCCCAGACCCGTCGTCGGGTGCAGCCGGCTGGACCACTGGCAGGACTTGAGCAGCTGATCAACTCGTCCAACACCGCAGCTGCCACAGCCGCAGCGGAGGCGGCCGGTCGCTGGCAGGTGGTGGCAGCGACCGACTCGTTGGCCCGACTGGCGGGCGACACCACGCGACCGACCCCCCTTCGCCTGACGGCAATCGAGAACCTCGGCCGGTTTTCTGCTGCCACGGCAACTGTGCCCCTCCGGCAGCTCGCTGAGGATGACGGCGTCCCGGTGGCCATTCGCATCGCCGCGGTGGCGGCCATGCTCAACCAGCAGCCGCAGGCCGCTGCAGCTGCCGCGGTCAGGCTGCTCACCGGCTCGGTAGCCGAAGCCGATCAGGTAGCCATCTTCAAGGCTTTCCTGTCCCACCAGGGCAGCCCGGAAGTGCTGGCGGCGGCAATCGGGGCAGCGGAGCACCCACTTCCGGCCACGATAGCCTCAACCGGACTCAAACAGCTGGCCGGCTCGGGGCGGGAGCAGCCCACGCTCGCAGCGGCACTCAAACAGCTGCAGGGCCGCGGCGACCAGCCCATGGGCAGACGCAGCCTCTCGGCAGCTGAGATGACTGAGTTCCTCAGCCTGGTGCAGGTCTCGGGCAATGCCCTGCGGGGCCAGGAAATCTATCGCCGGGAAAAACTGCAGTGCGTAAAGTGCCACCGGGTCGGCCGCGAAGGTGGGAAAGTGGGCCCGAACCTGTCAACGATCGGCGTGGCCAGCCAGCCCGACTACATCGTCCACTCGCTGCTTGAACCGGCGAAGAACGTCAAAGAGGGCTACAACACCCTGGTGGTGCTGACGGCCGAGGGCCAGGTGGCCACCGGCATACCGGTCTCCCGGACCGGCACGGAACTCGTCCTCCGGACGGCCGATGACAAGCAGGTGACCATCCGGACTGATGACATCGATGAGGAATCGGCGGGGACCTCCCTGATGCCGATCGGGCTGGTCGATCAGCTGTCCCGTCAGGAACTGGCCGATCTCACCAGTTATCTGCTCGGCCTCGGCCGGGAAGGCTTGTAGCCGGCTGACACCCTTGCGGCCGCTCGGCTCATCTGGCAGAAAACGGGCTTTCCCGCCCCCGGAGTCCGCGACCGATGCCCGCCCTCAAACGCATTCTCATCACCGGCGGTGCCGGCTTTCTGGGCAGCCATCTCTGCGAGCGGCTGGTTGAGCAGGGCCACGACGTGATCTGCGCCGACAACTTCTTCACCAGCCAGAAGACCAACGTCGCCCACCTGCTCGGCTGTGGCAACTTCGAACTGTTGCGGCACGACATCATCCACCCGCTCTGGCTGGAGGTGGACGAAATCTACAATCTCGCCTGCCCCGCCGCGCCGGGGCACTATCAATACAACCCGATCAAGACCATGAAGACCTCGGTGAGCGGGGCGATCAACATGCTTGGCATGGCCAAGCGCTGCCGGGCCAAGGTGCTGCAGGCCTCGACCAGCGAGGTCTACGGCGATCCCGAAGTGCATCCGCAGCCGGAAAGCTACCGGGGGGCGGTCAACCCGATCGGTCCCCGGGCCTGCTACGACGAGGGCAAGCGGGCCGCCGAGACGCTGTTCATGGATTACCACCGGGCCCACGGCGTCAACATCCGGATCGTGCGGATCTTCAACACCTACGGCCCCCGCATGCACCCTTATGACGGCCGGGTGGTGTCGAATTTCATCCGCCAGGCCCTCGCCGACGAACCGATCACGATCTTCGGTGACGGCTCCCAGACCCGCAGCTTCTGCTACCGGGACGATCTCGTGGCCGGCATCATTGCCATGATGGATAGCTCCGACGATTTCGTCGGCCCGGTGAACCTTGGGAATCCCGGGGAGTTCACGATCAGGCAACTGGCTGAGTTGACCCTCGAACTGACCGGCTCGCAATCAAAGCTGATCGAGAAGCCACTGCCAGTCGATGATCCGGAACGGCGGCGTCCGGACATCACGCTGGCTAAGAAACATCTGCACTGGGAACCGACGATTCCACTCGCCGAAGGCCTGGCCAAAACCATCGACTGGTTCCACTCGGTGAACCTTGCCGACTTCCGGGCACCGACGCCGAATTGGTAGCTTCACGGAAAGACCGGGCGTCCTGCCCGGCTTTCCTTGGGGCGGAAGCAGCCGAAGCCGAGGTTCGTCAGCTTCCGCTGCTGCTCATTGGCGGCTTCCTGTCGCCGGGTGGCAGTGGGGCTTCCTGCAAACGGTGAACGCGATTCACCCGCGAAAACCGGCCTGTTTTTGGCCTTCGCCCCGATTTGGCTTTTCGCTACTGTTCCCCACCCGTCGGCGGCTATGGTGCATCCGTGACCGCCGACTGAGTGTTCCCACACCCTGAGGAGCCGCTCCACCATGGATCGCACCCAGTTGTCAGCCGTCGTGCTCGACCTGCTCGAGAAGGAAACCGGCGAAACCTACGAATCGCTCGAAGAATCGACCACGCTGGCCGAAGGCCTCGGCCTCGATTCACTTGATATGGCCGGACTCGTCCTCCACATCGAAAGCCACTTCGGCATCCAGATCGAGACTGAACTGCTCGACCGGATCAAGACTGTCGGCCAGATGCTCGACACCCTCGAAGAAAAACTGACTGCCAAGGAAGCCGCCAAAAAGGCCGCCTAGCTGTCGTTCAAAAAAGCTGGCGGGAATTTTGTCCAGCACTCCGCAGCCAGCTGACCGTCCCGCGGCAGCCGAGCCACCACGATCGGCTCCACTGTCCTCCCCCACGACTACCGGCATGTCACACGATGCCCAGGAGAACACCGCCCCTCCCGGTGCCTGCCTGATCAAAGGCGGGCAGGTCGTCACGGTGCGTCGGTCCGAGGTTGCCGGCCTGGCGAGGCAGCCGACCCCGACCGGCGGGCCGACCCTCCCGCCGCGATTCCTGCGGCATGCCGACGAACAGACAGTTGTTGGGATGCGAGCAGTGCTTCAGACACTTGCGGAGGCCGCTATCGATGCTGGCGACCTCACGCACAATGCCGTCGTCGCGGCCAGCTGCCGGGCGGGACAGCCAACCGCCGCACGGACGATGGTTGCACTCAAGCAGCAGGGGCCGATCGGGGTCACGCCCCACGTCGTGCCCCAGTGCTCGCTTCACTCGCCAGCCTCAGCGGTGAGCGTCGGGCTCGGCATGCACGGCCCCACAATCGGCGTCGGTGGCGGGCCGCAGGCACTCGCTGAGGGTCTGCTGGCGGCTACCACCCTGGCATTGTCGTTTGCCATCGCCCAGCCAGGAGCGGCCATCTGGCTGGTGGTCACCGGCTGGGATCGAACACCAGCCCTTGACGACGCGGCGACCCCAACCAATGATCCGACCTGCCGGGGCCTAGCCCTTCGCCTGCAGCCTTTGGCCGGGGGCACGCCGCTACCAGCATCCGCGGTGCTATGGATCGATCCTCGCAGCGGGCCATACCCAACCACTGAGTCCGCAGACGACCTTCCACTCTGGGAGTTCTGCGAACGACTGACACAGGGCCGGGCCACCACCATTGGCTGCGGCCACGGGCTGAGAGCTGTGTTGCTGCCAGGTGAGATCGGGTTTGGGGTTGGCCCGCAGGCGATCGCATGGGAGGCCGCCTGATGGCTGCATCGAAACCCGCGATTGTCATCACCGGCATTGGTGCCGCCACGCCGCTGGGCAACTCCTTCGGCACCATTGCCGATGCCCTGGCCGCCGGCCGCTCCGGGGTGGGCCGCTTCGACGCCGGTACCTACGGCCGCCCCCAGGAACATCCAGCGGCCGTCGTTGCCGACATCCCCTCTCCGCCCGCGAGTAGTGTCAGCCTCCCGCCAGGTGAATTCAGCCGCCGCAGCCGGCTGGAACAGCTGGCCCTCGGCCCAGCGGCCTGGGCGATTCACGACGCCAGCCTCGAGCCCGGCTCGCCGCCGGCACCGCGGCCAAACCGGATCGGGGTCATCATCGGCATCGGTGCCGAACAGCTCAAGGATTGGGAACGTGACTATCTCGATGGTGGTCGGGACGTCTTTGCGGCTGCCAACCGGCCAACGGTGGTGCAACGGCTGGCGACGACGCTTGGGATCACCGGCCCCACCACGACCGTTGCCGCGGCCTGTGCTTCCAGTGGGTTTGCCCTCGGGCTGGCCCGGTCCTGGCTGACGGCCGGCTGGGTCGATGCCTGTCTGGTCGGCGGCTGCGATGTGCTCAGTCCGACGGCGCTGGCTGCCTTCCACAACCTGCGGGCCCTGTCCCGGCAGGATGACGAACCAGCGCGGGCCTCCCGCCCCTTCGATCGTGACCGCGACGGCTTTGTCATGGGCGAGGGAGGGGTCTTCTTCGTCCTGGAACGCCGTGCCGATGCCGACTACCGGGGGGCTCATTGCTACGGCGAACTTGCCGGCGTGGGCATGTCGGGGGACGCCAGCCACATGGTGACACCCTGTAGCGACCCGACGGAGGCCGCCCGGGCGATTGCCGCCGCTTTGGCTGATGCAAACGTGGCCGCCGACGCAGTCGATTACATCAATGCCCATGCCGCCGGCACGCCGGTGGGTGACGCAGCCGAGGCGGCTGCGATTCGCAAGGCCCTCGGCCCGGCGGCCGATCGGGTTCCAGTCAGTTCAACCAAAAGTATGTCGGGCCATCTGATCAGTGCCGCGTCGGCCTTTGAGGCCTTGGCCTGCCTGGCCGCCATCGACGGGGGCTTCCTGCCGCCCACCATCAATCTCGACGAACCGGATGAGGCCTGCCGGCTGGCCCATGTGCCGCACACGGCAGTCCGCGCCCGGGTCGAGGTTGCGGCCAGCAACTCTTTCGGCTTCGGCGGAGCGAACCTCTGCCTGGTACTCAAACGAGCCGCCTAGGGAACACCTTCTTTTCATCAGGACACCACTCACCCTTTCCCCCGGAGATCCCACGATGCCGACCACTTCTGCAACATTCCCACCCCTCACGCTTCCTGCCATCGGCACTGCCACCGACAGCATGCTGGCCACCCTGGTCGCCGACTGGCATGTGGTTGAGCCGGCTCACAGCCAGACCGAGCTGGCCGGCAAGGTCTGTGACCTGCACCGGTTCAACTTCCTGCTCTGGCACGAGGAAGACATTGCCCGGTCCCCCGACGTCACCGACACTAAGATCGCGGCGGTCAAGCGGGCGATCGACGGCTATAACCAGGCCCGCAACGATGCCATCGAAAAGGTCGACGACTGGCTGATCGAGGAACTCGGCCGCCGGGGCATAACGGCGGCGGCCGACGCTCCTGCCGCCACCGAGACCCCGGGCGCGGCGATCGACCGGCTGAGCATTCTCGAACTGCGGCGGTTTCACATGCGGGAACAGCTCGAGCGGGAGGACGCCGGCCAGGAGCACCGTGAAAAGGTGGCCGGCAGGATGGTCATCCTCGATCAGCAGCGGGATCACCTGACCACCGCCCTCGACCGGCTGCTTGCCGAGATCGTTGCCGGCCAGCGGCCGCTGCGGGTCTTCCGCCAGATGAAGATGTACAACGATCCGACGATGAACCCCTACCTCTACAAGTCGGCAGCAAGGCCGGCGGCTTAGCAGCGGGGGTGCACGGCCCACCACACCACCACTGTCACCTCAGTCACCACTTATCAAAAGCCGCCGCCGCTCGATTCGGTCTCCGTTGGTCACTACCAGGATGTCCCGCCGGGGGCCGGCGAGCATGCAGCTGGTCAGTGGCTTGGCTGGACCGTCCCGCTCAGGCAGGGACAGCAGGCCGCTGTGCCGACCCGTCGGATCGAAGACCTGCACACCAAGGGCTGACGTAACGTAGTAGCGGCCGACCCGATCGACTGCCATGCCGTCCCCCCGCGAGGCGGTCTGATACGGCGGTGGCTGGTTCAAGGCAAACTCGCCCTTGGGGTCGATTGGCCGCCAGAGAGTCATTGCCGGCAGGTTGGCATCAAGCCCACTGTCGGCAGTGAGCCGAAACATCCAGGCGTGCGTGCCCCGATACTCTGAAACCGCCAGTGTGCCGCCGTCCGGTGAGAAGGCGATACCGTTGGGGGCATTGATGCCGCTGCCGACAACCTCGGTCGCTCCCGTCACCGGGTCGATCCGCGTCACCTGCCCGGACTTTGTCTCCGTGATGAAGATCATGCCGTCAGAGCTGATGGCGAGGTCGTTGGGGGTGACATCACGGGCCACCTCAGTGACTGTTCCGGAGTTCGGATCGATCCGAATGACCCGCCGTTTCGCTCCCTGGCAGGCATAGAGCATGCCGTCCGGTCCGAATTCCAGTCCGCTCACACTTTCCCGAGCAACGACACTGCGGGTATCGCGGCCCGCCTCAACATCGTCCGCGGCAATTCGATAGACCGCAGGCTCCTTCATGTCACAAAAGTAGAGCGTGCCGTCGGCACCGGCACAGGGGCCGTCCGCGAAGCCCAGCCCTGTCACCAGCGGCTGCCAGCCCTCGCCTGGAATCAGCAGCTTCATCAAGGTCATGTCACCCCGCAGATTGCCACTGACATCGACCACCGGCGTGGCCTGTTCCGACCGCCAGAGCCAGGTGAGGGCATCGGGAAACGACGCTGAGGCATGCCGAGCGTTGTGGCCATAGCCCTCAGCCCAGTCGAACCGCAGGTCGTACCCCATCGAACGCAGGGCGGCGGCCAGCTGACGGTTGGCGATCGGCCAACTGCCAAACGGGTTGTCGAGATCACCGCTGGTGTCGGCCAGGGAGATCCGCAGCGGCTTGGGTTCGGTCTGCCGGATGAGCGACGGATAGACATCGCCGCCCCGCAGGTTGGTGAAGCTGCCGATCGATGAGAGCACCTTCCCGAAGGCATCCGGCCGCTCCCAGGCAACCGTAAAGGCACAGATACCACCGGAGCTCGCTCCGCAGATCGCCCGCATCGTGGGGTCGGCTGAGATCGCATATGTCTTTTCGACTTCGGGGATAATCTCTTCCAATAGAAACCGGGCATATCGATCACCGAGGCTGTCGTACTCCAAACTACGATTCGATGATTTCCAGGGGGTTTCTGGCTGCGGCTTGTCGATGCCGTGGCCAGGATTGAGAAAGACGGCAATGGTCGGCGGCATCAACCCGGCGGCGATCAGGTTGTCAAACACGACAGGCACCCGCCACTTGCCCTCAGGTTTCTGGTAGCTGTGGCCGTCCTGAAAGACCATCAAGCCCGCTGGCACCTCGGGCTTGTACTGGGCCGGCACATAGATCGCCCAGTTACGAACCGTGCCGGGAAAGATCGCTGATTTCCACACCGGCATCTGTTCAACGCGGCCGCGGGGCACATCGTCCCGGGAGACAGCCAGGTGATGAGGCCGCCATTCCGGCTCACTGATCGCGACAGCGGGCTCGCCCTCGGCCGGCTCATCCGACCAGAGCCAGCGGAGATCGTCCGCCAGCCGCAGTCCCGCCGCCTTGGCGTTGTGCCCACCCTCAGTCCAGGTCAGCCGGTATTGATACCCGGCAAACCGCAGGGCGGCCGCCACGTCCTCGTTGCCCAACGGCCAGCTGCCAAACAAGTTGTCGAGGTCATCGCGGCCTTCCTGCAGGCAGACCCGAATCGGCTTGGGGCTGCTCTTTGTCTGACGGATCAGCCCAGGGTAGGCCCAGCCACCGCGAATGTTGGTGAAGCTGCCGATATGGCTGAGGACCCGCCCGAATTGGTCGGGACGCTCCCAGGCTGCCGTGAAGGCACAGATCCCCCCTGAGGAAATGCCGCAAATCGCTCGATCGGCAGATCGTTCAGATATGGCGAGCCCCGCGGTCGCCGCTGGCAGGAACTCTTCGGTCAGGAACCTGACATACCGATCACCGAGCGAGTCATATTCCAGCGACCGATTGCTGCGAGCCTTCGCCCCCGACCGCTCCGGTGGGATCACCCCCGGGTTCACAAACACGGCCACCGTGACGGGCAGTTCACCGCGGTGAATGAGGTTGTCGAGAAGGACCGGCACTCGAAAGCTGCCATCCGGTTTGGCATAGTTCTTCCCGTCCTGAAAGACCATCAGCCGGGCCGGTGTGCCGTTCTCATGCTGGGCCGGAACGTAAACGGCATAGTCCCGCTCGGTACCGGGATAGATCTGGCTATCCGTAAATCGCCCCTCTCGCAGCATCCCCTTGGGCACGCCCGGCTGCGGCGTCCGCAGGGTTTCTGGTGCGTTGGGTTCGGCAGCCGCCACCACCTGACGGTGGAGCAACAACATGAGAATCAACAGCCCGGCCCCACCGAAACATGTAAGGAAACGCCGCATGAGAAAATCCCTTGAAGAAAAGACGGCATCGTAAGCCGGCCGTGATTCCGCGGCCCGGCTGCCGCCCGATGGTCTGTTTGGTAGTCTTGACAGACCAGTTTCTTACCGTGGTGAATTCGTCCGATAACACGACTCGTAAAGAATTGTACCTGAGCATGTTGGCTGCAGCCCGCACCTTACTGGCCGTTGGATGGCTCGGCTTCTTTTTCTCTGGAGCCGCCGCTGCTGAGCACCCCAATATCCTCTTTCTCTTCGCCGATGACTGGGGCCGTTACGCGTCCCTGCTGGCCGAGGTTGATGGCCCCGGTGGAATCAACGACGTCGTCCGGACGCCCAACTTCGATGCCGTCGCCCGCCGCGGCGTCTGCTTTCGCAACGCCCATGTCAGTGCTCCCTCCTGCACCCCCTGCCGCAGCAGCCTGCTGACCGGCCGCCACTTCTGGCAGACCGGAACTGGTTCTATTTTGCAGGGAGCCGTCTATGACGACACGATCCCGAGTTTCCCGCCGCTCTTGCGGGACGCCGGCTATTTCCTTGGCTATTCCCACAAGGTCTGGAGCCCGGGCCGCCCCGCCAACTCGCCCTATACAAAAAAGGATGCCTTTCATCGGCAGGGGGGTCGGATCAACCAGTTCTCCCAGGCTGTCACGAAGCTGATTGCCGAGGGCACTCCCCGTGAACCGGCCAAGCAGCAGATCCTTGACCAGGTGCGCGGCAACTTCCGCGACCTGCTGGCTGCCCGGCCGGCCGACACGCCGTTTTGCTACTGGTTTGGACCGACCAATGTGCATCGCCAATGGATCAAGGCCAGCGGCAAGGCCCTCTGGGACATCGACCCCGACACCCTCACGGGCAAAATGCCCGCCTTCCTGCCCGATGTGCCGGAGGTGCGGCAGGATCTGGCCGACTATTTCGGGGAGATCGCCGCCTGGGATGCCGCCATCGGGGTGCTGCTGGATGAACTCGACCAGGCGGGCCTGACCGACAACACGCTCATCGTCATCAGCGGCGACCACGGCGCCCCCGGCTTTCCCCACGGCAAGTGCAACCTCTACGACTTCGGCACTGGTGTCTGCCTGTCGGTCACCGGCCCTGGCGTCCACGGCGGCCGGGTGGTCGATGACATGGTCAGCCTGATCGATCTGGCGCCGACCTTCCTCGAGGCGGCTGGCGTGACCCCACCCAGGACCATGACCGGCAGATCGCTCTGGCCAATTCTCCGGTCGGCGAAGAGCGGACGGGTCGAACCGGCCCGTGACTGCGTCTACACCGGCCGTGAGCGGCATGTTGAAAATGCCCGGGCCGACTTCATGCCCTATCCCCAGCGGGCGATCCGCACGCCTGAGCATCTGCTGATCATGAATTTCCGGCCCGACCGCTGGCCGCTGGGGGATCCCTACCGGCTGACCGACGGCCCCGAGCCGACGGTTGCCGAACTGGAGAACACGACTCGTGTCACCCTGCCCGATGAGGATGCCGGCCCGACCAAGGCCTGGCTGGTCGGGGCCCGCACCACCGAGCGGTGGCGGGAGCATTTCGACAAGGTTTACGGCAAACGGCCGAAGGTCGAACTCTACGACCTCAAGGTCGATCCCGACGAGATGCAAAACCTCGCGGATGATCCGGCATACGCGAGCCTGCGGGACGAACTGACAAAACGGCTGCTTGCTGAGCTCAGCCGTACGAAAGATCCTCGGCTGATCGATGAGGGTCGCTTCTACGAAACACCACCGATGGCCGGACCATTGAAAAACTGACCGAGACTTCCGCATGCGACTTTCCCTGTCACTTGGACTTTGCCTGCTGCTCACAGCCATGGCCACTGCCGCTGAGCAGCCCAATGTTCTGTTCATTGCCATCGACGACCAGAACGACTGGATCGGTCATCTCGGTGGTCATCCGCTGGCCCAGACCCCGCACCTCGACGCCCTCGCCGCCCGCGGCACGACCTTCACCAACGCCCACTGCCAGGCCCCGCTGTGCAACCCGTCGCGGACCAGCCTGCTGCTCGGCCTGCGGCCGACCACGACCGGCATCTACGGCCTGGCCCCCTGGTTTCGGACGATTCCCGCATGGGCCGACCGGGTCACCCTGCCCCAGCACTTTGCCAGCCACGGCTATCAGACTGCTGCAACGGGCAAGATCTATCATGGCGGCACTGGGCCACACCGCCGGCCGCAGGGAGCCGCGGCGAGCCGGCCCGAGTTTGAAATCACCGCCCCCCTGGGGGGCGTGGGAACCAAACCGCCGCAGAAGCTCATTCCCCCGACGCCGCTGGGCAACCATCCGCTGATGGACTGGGGGGTCTGGCCACCAGATAACGACGACACCCAGAAGGGTGACTATCGAGTGGCGAGTTGGACGGTTGAGCAGATCAGGAATGCCCCCAAGGATCGGCCATTCTTTCTGGCCGCCGGCTTCTTCCTTCCGCACGTCCCCTGCTACGCCACCCAGCAGTGGTTCGACCTCTACCCCGACGACGACACGGTACTGCCCCCGATACTGACCGACGACCGGGCCGACACCCCTCGGTTTTCCTGGTACACCCACTGGTCACTTCCCGAACCGAGGCTGAACTGGGTCCGCGAGCACGACCAATGGCGAAACCTCGTCCGCAGTTACCTCGCCTGCACCAGTTTTGTCGATGCCCAGATCGGCCGGCTATTGGCTGCTCTCGACGAGAGCGGCCAGGCCGAAAACACCGTTGTCGTGGTCTGGGGTGACCACGGCTGGCATCTCGGTGAGAAGGCAATCACCGGCAAAAACACCCTCTGGGACCGGGGCACAAAGGTGCCGCTGATCTTTGCCGGTCCGGGCGTCACCGGCGGCCAGCGGTCCAGCCGGCCGGTGGAACTGCTCGACATCTATCCAACGCTCGTTGAGCTGGCGGGGTTGCCGGCTCGCGCTGATCTGGAGGGCCTCAGCCTCGCCCCGCAGCTCAGCGATGCCACCGCGGCCCGCAGCCGGCCGGCAATCACCAGTCACAACCAGGGCAACCATGCCGTCCGCAGTGAACGCTGGCGGTACATCCAGTACGCCGACGGCACTGAGGAGCTTTACGACATGCAGGCCGATCCCCATGAATGGAAAAATCTGGCCAGCGATCCAACCGTCGACGATGTATTGGCGGCCCACCGCCGCTGGCTCCCAACGATTGATCGCCCCCCCGCCCCGGGCAGTGCCCATCGGGTGCTCACCTACAACCCGGCCACTGACGAGGCGGTCTGGGAGGGCACCACCATCCGCCGAAACGATCCGCTGCCCCAGTGATGAGGCTCGCCATCGCCGCCAGCCCCGGCAATCAGCCGGCGGAAGCCTGCGGACAGGCACTCTCAGGTGCCTGGAGGCCTGTCGGCTTCCGTTGCCAGCAATCATCGTCGAACAACAAATGCCTTGGCAGGCGTTGACGTCCGACCGTCAGCGGTCCGCCTCGATCGCCGCGACCAGCCGGCGGACCTGCTCCAAATCGATGTCGGCCGGCTGATGCTCAAGCAACCACCGGGCATCGGTCAGGCTCTGGTCGAGACGATTGAGCCGGCGGGCAGTGAGCATCCGTAGCACCCGGCTGCGGGATGACTCAGGGTCGACCGTCAGCATGGCGTCGAGGTAGCGGAGCATGGCCGGGGTGTCGTTTTCGCGGATGGCAATTGCCAGCAGGTTATTGAGCATCCGCGAAAGGATCGACCGTGTCGACGAGACCTCAAGATGCCGCTCGGCCAAGATCTCACCACTGGTTTCAGCCAGTCGCCGGGCCAAATCGTCACGGGAAAGCCGCTTCCCCCGGTCGAAGACATCGATCCACTCCGGACGGCCCTCCGGCGGATCGAAGCGAACGATGAAATGGCCGGGAAAGCCGATGCCGCGAACTGTCAATCCGAGCCGCTTGGCCAGCTCCATGTAAACAACAGACAGCGTGATCGGGATGCCCTCGCGATCGTCAAGCACCTCGTTGATGTAGCTGTTGGACCGGTTGTGATAGTCCCCACGGCTGCCATGGAAGCCCCGCTCGGCGAAGAGCACCCGGTCAAGCATGCCAATCGTGTCAGCGTCAGCCGCATCCGCCGCCAGCCGGTCGCCGATGGAACCGGCCAGCCGGTCGAGTGCCGCGATGGATACGTCGGCATCGACCTCAGGGTTGTCCAACTGGGCGATCAGCACCGCCCCGCGAAACAGTTCAATCTCCTGCTCAGCACCGGCTGTCACCGCCGCCAGCTGCGCAAGCACCTGGCGCTGGTGGACCGTGGTGGCCAGTTCCCGCAGCCGGGCCGACCGCCGCGTGAGCCGCACCGCCTCGAGTTCGAGAGCGGTCAGGGCGGGCGGCCCGACGCTGGCCAGATCACCAAGCAGTTCGGCTGGCACCGGGCCCGTCGGTTGCAGCTTGGAGATTGCCGCTACCACCTCGGCAACCACCGCGGCAGCGGGAAGCAGTCCGGGCACCTCGCGACCGGTGGCAAACCCGCGAAAGCTCGCCTCGGTACTGCGGAAGGCGGCCAGACCAACTCCGCCGTTCCGAAAGCCCGTATCATTGGAAACAACCACCTGCGCGTCATTGACAAAACAGCTGATCGAATCCGCCTCGACACGAACCCGCAGGTGGTTCCACTCCCCCGGCCGGTAAGCCGGCGTCTCGATCTCCTCAAGCACCTTCCAGCTGTAGACATTTGGACCGTTAAAGCGAGTCAGCCGGAGCCGACCATTGCTGGGATAGAACCCGTAGTGCTGGTCTGCTCCATCGGCTGCGAAGGCGAGCCCGGCTGCCCCCGATTCATCCTCCAGCTTTACCTGAACGGCAAGTTCGTAGGGAAGGTCTGGTGAGTCACCGGCTGCCAGGCAGAGGCTTCTGCCCCCAAAACCGCTGCCCGCTCCAGCCACCGCAAGCCGGCCGGCCCGCTGCTGCCAGCGACCCCCGCCGACCGTGGCCCATTCCGCCGGATCGAGGGCACCGATCGTCAGCCAGCGGTCCATCACCACCGGATTGGGACTGCCAATCAGCCCTCTCAGCCGATCGACCGCCACCGCAAACCCGAGGTTGCGGGTCACCAATGACTTGAGTGTCAGGATGCCGTGAACCCGGCCGGCCCGGTCGAGCAGCGGGCCGCCGCTGTTGCCCGATTCAATCGGGATCGCCAGCTGGATCATCTCGACGCCGTCAATGTCCCGTTGGCCCGACACCCGCCCGGTCACCACACTGCGTTCAAAGCCGTGTGGATTGCCGACCGCCACCACCTCCTGGCCATCCGCCAGGCTGTCTGGCTCGGCCAGGGGCAGCGGCGTGAGGCCAGCCGCCTCGATCCGGATAATCGCCAGATCAGCTGCCCGGTCAGAGGCATGCACCGCGGTCACATCAAAGGAGCGGCCGTCGGCGAGCTGGACTGAAATGGGCCGGGCCTCCCCGATCACGTGCAAATTGGTGGCGATCAGGCCGTCGGCGGCAATCACGAAGCCGGTGCCGAGCCCGGCGTCGCGTTCCCCCCGACCGGTATGGCGAATGGTCACGACCGCGGGCCGGACGGTTTCCACCAACTGCTCGACTGCGGGTGGCTGCGAGGGTGTGGTGGCCTCTCCAGCGGCTGCTGACACCGCAGCAACCGTTGCCACCCAAAAACAGGCAACTGCCTGCCAAGTCTTCATGCTGGTCGTGGCCACGTCTGGTCCTCCGGGCTTGCTGCCGCAATTTACCGAACCTGCCATCAATGCAGCATAGCCGACTCGGGAGCCAGCCGCCGGCACAATGGACGGCACCGCAACCGGAGGCAGCCAAGGGATACACTGGCGGCATGTACTGGATCGCCTGGAAGATGCTGATCGGCAACCGCGGCAAATACCTCGGCATCATCTTTGGCGTGGTCTTTGCCGCCTTGCTGATCGCCCAGCAGGCCTCGATCTTCTGCGGGCTGATGTCGCTGACGGTCAGTCAGATCCGTGATGTCGAGGGGCCGGCTCTCTGGGTGATGGACCAAAATGTCCAGTTTGTCGACGACATCAAGCCGCTGAAAGACACCGAACTGTTCCGGGTGAAAGGCGTGCCCGGCGTTGACTGGGCGGTGCGATTCTACAAGGGCATCGGCCGGGCCCGGCTGAAGGAGGGCTCGTATGAACAGATGATTCTGCTGGGGCTCGACGATGCCACACTCATCGGTGCGCCACAGGAGGTCTTCCTCGGCTCGATCGCCGACCTGCGGTCACCCGATGCCGTAATCATCGACGAGGCCGGCTACAAGCGGATCTGGCCCGACGAGCCGTTCCGGCTGGGCCGGGTCTTCGAGATGAATGACCGCCGGGCAGTGATCGTCGGTATCACCAGGGCCAGCCGTACCTTCCAGAGCTTTCCAATCCTCTACACCCGCTACAGCCAGGCGGTCCAGTTCGCCCCGCCGGAACGCAAGGTGCTTTCCTTTGTGCTCGCCAATCCCGAACCGGGCCTCGACCCGCAAGACGTCTGTCGCCGGATCACCGCCCAGACCGGGCTCCAGGCCCTGACCCGCGGCCAGTTCATCTGGCAGACGATCTGGTACTACCTGCAGAAGACCGGCATTCCGATCAATTTCGGCATCACGGTGCTGCTGGGGTTCATCGTTGGCACGGCGATTGCCGGCCAGACCTTCTATCTGTTCACCGTGGAGAACATCCGTCAGTTCGGGGCGCTGAAGGCCATGGGCACCGGCAACGGCACCATTCTGTTGATGGTGCTCTCGCAGGCGGCCAATGTCGGACTGATCGGCTATGGCGTCGGGGTCGGCCTGGCAGCAGCCTTCGGTTGGTGGACGCAGACAACCACACGGCTCGCCTTTTTCATGCCCTGGCAGGTGCTGGGGCTGACCGCTGCGGCCGTTCTCATCATTGTGCTGGTGGCCAGCGTGCTGTCAGTCCGAAAGGTGCTCATCCTTGATCCCGCCATTGTCTTTCGGGGATAGCCGACAGATGCCAGCGACCGTCCCGATCGATCCGGCCGCCGCGATCACCCTGCGGGGCGTCACCCGTGAGTTTGGCCGCGGTACGTCCCGCACCCGGGCCCTGCGCGGAGTCGACCTCGACGTTCCCTACGGCGAACTGCTGATGCTGGTGGGGCCCAGTGGCTGCGGCAAGACAACGCTCGTCTCGATCGTGGCCGGCACCCTCGAACCGACCGCCGGCACCGTCCAGAGCCTGGGCCACAACCTCACCGCCATGACCAATGGCCACAAGGTACGATTCCGCCGGGAGAACGTCGGGTTCATCTTTCAGGCCACCAACCTGTTGCCGGCACTTTCCGCCGTGGAGAACGCTGCCGTGCCGCTGCTGATCGCCGGTTGGCGACGGCGGCAGGCCCTGCTGACGGCAGCCGCCATGCTCGAACGGCTCGGCCTGGGGGACCGGCTGACCAGCCTGCCGAGTGAGCTCTCGGGTGGCCAGCAGCAACGGGTGACGATTGCCCGGGCCCTTGTTCACGAACCGCGGCTGCTGGTCTGCGACGAGCCGACCAGTGCCCTCGACGCCGAAAATGGCCGAATCACCATGGAACTGATCCGGGCAACTGCCGTCCAGCCCGACCGGGCGGTGATTGTCGTCACCCACGACCCCCGGGCCTACGCCTTCGCCGACCGCATCGCCACCATGGAGGACGGCCGGATCGAGTCGGTGACAACGACGGTTGATCAGGGCTGAGATCGGCCCGGTAGACTGCAGGGCGATGCACCCGACACCATCCAGCCCGACCACCGCCCCGACCACCCGGCTGACCCGTCACCGCAGCCCGACCGATTGGCTGGTGCAACTGGCACTCCCACTGCTGGCGTTGACGCTGCTCGGCTTTGCCGGCTGGTATGTCTGGAACAGCCGCATGGTGGCTGATACTCCAGCCCCCCCGATTGCCCCGGCCCAGAGTCCCTTCGCTGCCACGCTTGCTGCCGCGGGAATTGTCGAGGCTCAGACCGAGAACATCGCCGTCGGCTCGGCACTTGCAGGTGTGGTCACGGCGGTGCTGGTGCGGGTCGACGACGAGGTCGTTCCCGGCACGCCGCTGTTTCGGCTTGATGACCGCAAACTCAACAGTGAGCTGGCTGTCGCCAAGTCGCAGGTATCCGAGGCCCAGAGTGAACTGGCCAAGCTGGCCGCCGAGCCCCGGCCCGAGCGGGTGCCGGTGCTGATCGCCCAGGTTGACGAGGCCCGCTCGAATGTCATCCGTGAGACCGATGCCGTGCGGCGGGCCGAAGAGACCTTCGCCAAGGGGGTGATCACCGAGCAGGAGCTGATCGAGCGGAAGGAAGCGCTCGAGGGCACCCAGGCCAGGCTCACCCGGGCCGAGGCCGATCTGGCACTGCTGCAGGCCGGCTCGTGGGAATATGACCGGGACATCGCCCGGGCGGCCATTGCCCGGGCGGAGGCAGAGGGAGCCAGGATCGAAACCGAACTCGACCGACTCACGGTACGGGCCCTGGTGGCCGGCCGGGTGCTGCAGCTGAATGTCCGGCCGGGTGAATTCGTCGGGACCCCACCGGGCCAGCCGCTGATCATTCTGGGTGACATCGACCAGCTGCATGTGCGGGTTGATGTCGACGAGTTCGACATCCCCCGGTTCCGCACCGCTGCCACCGCCTCGGCAGTCCCCCGTGGCAGCCTGCAGACGCGGTATCCGCTGGAGTTCGTCCGGATTGAACCCTTTGTCATCCCGAAGCGATCACTCACCGGCGAAACGACCGAGCGGGTCGATACCCGCGTGCTTCAGGTGATCTACGCCTGTGACCCCACCGGCCTGCCCCCTTTATTCGTCGGCCAGCAGATGGAGGTCTTCATCGACGCGGCAGACCCGCGCAAGCCCGCCCCGCTGAACAAGTGAGGCAGGCCTTCGACCGATGGCCGGCACCGCGTGGGCGGAGCAGGCGGTTCGCTGCCGCCTGAGCGTTGCGTCAAGCGGGCCCGCTGCTCGGGGGTGCCCGACCCACTCGTTGGATGTTCACTCAGGCCCTCCAGCCCTTCGTTCACTGCACGTCCGCTTCGCCATCCGGGCTTCGCTCGCGGCCTCAGGCAGCCCTCGCACGAGCTGGGAGGCTCTCGACATCGAGCGCGAAGCTCGTGGCTTTTGCGGTTGCGGTCTCGAGTCTTTCGGTGAAAAGCCCCATGCTTCGAAGCCCGAAGCGCAAGTTTTGATGTTGCGCGTCGCCCCTGCCTCTGTCAAAAAAGCGGGGTTGGGAAAAAGGCGGGGCTCCTCTACGACCAGATCGTGTGAATCATTTTCTCCAGCCGCAACAGGAGTCCCCGCCATGATCATGGTCGCCGATTCGCTTCCCGGGCTCAAGGGTGTTTTACGGCGGAGCGGCGTGCGTGGCACTGCCGCCTCGATGGCAACACGGCTGATCGCGGCCTTCATCTTCCACTCCGGCCGCATGTCATGCCTGCAGGCCGCAGCGACTGTTCGGAGCGAGAGTCGTCATCGGGCTCAGGTGAGCCGCTTTCTGGCGAAAGGGGTGTCTCTGGTTTCGTGCATTGGCGATTGGTTGCGGGAGGATCTGCTTCGGCACGAGTCATCACTGGGGACGTACGTGTTTGTCGTCGATGCGACACTCTGTGGCCAGGCAGGGAAGACCGCGGAGAATACGTACAGCACCGGCAATCGCCAGCGCAGGCCAAGGAAGGGTCGGCGGCACAGTGGTTATCGGTACCACAGGCGGAGTTGTCATGCGTTCACCGCGGGCCTCTTGTTGACGCCCTCGGGGACACGGATCCCGGTGCTTCAGCCGTACTTCACGCGTGAGTATTGCCAAGCACGAAAGATCGACCACTGCACCACAGCCGAAGCTGCCGCGGCCATGGTGCGAGAGCTGAAGGTTCCAGCGGGTGCCCCGGTGATCGTCGTCGGCGATACGGCCTATGAATCGCAGGTCGTTCGCGAGGCATGCGAAGCCAGGGGCTTCCGCTGGATCTTTCCTTGCAACCACGAGCGGGTGCTGGAAGGTCCACAGGGCAGACGGGTACGGGTTCGATCGCTCATGGATGATCGATCGGCGTGGTCATGGCAGACCATCAGGCTTGTTCCGAGCCGTGGGGGATTCGCGGCATATCGCCGCCTCTCCCGGCACCGGATCGGGCCGAAAGTGAAATCCCGGACGTATCACGTCCACGAGGAAAGACACTGCGTACGCTCCGTCGGGGCCGCGCGGATCGTCTTTTCGACAATGAGCAAGGATGCCGAAAAAGCCAGACTCGCCGACACGAAGATCCTCCTGACCAACGACGCTGACCCCTCTGTCCGGGACATCGTCGATATCTACTCGCTCCGGTGGCAGGTGGAGCTGTTCTTCAAGGAATTGAAGTCGTCCCTGGGGTTTACCCGCTACCGCTTCAAGCGGTTCGCGGCAGTGGAGGCGTGGGCGTCCTTGGCGATCACCACGTTCCTCTACCTTGAGTGGTACCGAGCCAAACAGCTCCGCAGCTCCAGACTAGCTGCCGAGGGAAAAAGATGGTGGATTCCGCAGCGGACGCACGGCCTCTGTCAGGCTATTCGATTGGCAACCGAACGAGCCGAAATGGACTACATCGCAAAACGGCTCCAGACACCAGGAGGCATCAACCGACTCAAAGATCTCCTGAAACGTGGATTCGCCCACGAATATAGGGCTGTAATGTGAATCACAGCGAAAAATGCGCAACATCAAAAAGCGCAAGCTGAGGGAAACCGCGTTTTTAACCCGGACCCGCATTCCCTCGGCTCGCGCCTCGGGCTTCCCGGAGTTCCGTTCCGCGCAGCGGATTATCACAAGCCGCAAGCCGCGGGCCACGCAACGCCCTCCCCGGCCTTGCGGCCGGGTGGTTCACGGTTCTTCAGTATCTCAAAAACGACACAGAAACCGTTCCGAATACCATTGCTATGGAGGGCTTTCTCCACGAACAGTTAGCGTTGCCTATCTCCGTGCCTCTGTGGCTCTGTGAGATCATCTGCCACTCGGTGAAGGAACGTGCTACGGGCTGGCCGGCTGAGCAGTCAGTTCAATCTCATCGACATACTGCCCCTCGAACCGCACCGAGGTGTCGCGGGCGGCGTCGCTCGAGTCGTGAACATGGCAGTAGAGCATCAGGTAACGGGCCGTGGCCGGGGCGTGCAGCTGAACGGTCAGCCGCTGCCAGGAGCCGGGATCGGGATCGAAAAACAGCTGTTGTTCCCCCATGACGTATGTGGCGGCCGGATTGTCGCTCTGAGCATTCGTGAGGCCCGACTGTAGCCAGATGGCGTGTGCCGCGGGTGAGGCCGCGTCGGTGGCGATCATCTTCAGGCCACACTTCGGCTGCCGACCAGCCGAGGGGGGCACGCCGTTAAAAGTGGCGGTCAGTCGTAGCTCAAGGTCAACCGGGCTGTGGTCGGCTCCGAGCTGCTGGCGGACCTCGTCCAGATCGACCAACCGCCAGAGTTCAGAAGCGACGTTGAAAGCAGGGGATTCATCTGCCGGTGAGGTGCTGACAAATCGCAGCATCGACCGGCCCGCCTTCGGCGTTATCTGTTGTTCGGCTCCCACCACCTCGGTGACGTCACCGCTCCAGAACCCTGGCTGCCGAGGCACGAAGTCAGCCCTCGGGGCGGGTGGGGCCTCAAACCCTTCGTGGATGACGACGACCGGTTGCTTGGCTGCCGGAGCCCAGCCGGCGTAGGCCAGCGAAAGGGAGGTGGCAACGCTGCCCACACCGCAGCCGCCCAGCATCAGCGTGGCGGCTGCCGCCAGCCACCGCGTGCGCCGTCCCCAGCCGCCGCCAGTTGATCGTGCTCTGCCTCGGACTGCCGTCGCCGGTGCGGGCTGCTCGGCCGCGGGCACCACCGCCGCCAGATGCGAGCACCGGAGCTTGAAGGCTTCGTGCAGCTCGCCATGAAACTGCACCTCGGCCCAGAACTGCTGGCGGGCTGCTGGTGAGGCTGCCAGCACCGCCTCCAGTTCAGCGAAAGACCGGTCATCAAGCGACCCGTCCAGCCAGCTCTGGATCAGTGCGTCGGTATGGTCATCCCGCATGAGGGGCTTCTCCCGGGTCTTCAGATTTCTGCCGCCAATTTTCGAGCAACACACTGTTTGAGGGCATCCCGTGACTTCACCAGGGACGCATTCACGCCAGCCACGGTGCGGCCGAGCAGGGCGGCGATCTCCGCCGGCCCATGTTCGGAAAAGTACCGCAGCCGCAACACCTCGCGGGCCTTGGGGGCCAGTTCCTCAATGCACTCCAGCAGCGGCACCATGCGGTCATCTGCGGCCGGTTCGGTGTCGGTGACGGAAAGCGGCAGCGACGCCGCCAGCGACTCCAGCACCTCGCGGGAAAAGCGACGGTTGGCACGGCGATTTTCGTAGACCTTGAGCCGAACAATGGTGAGGGCCCAGGACAGGAAGCTGCT